>NZ_LFKY01000042.1:382500-766535 GCF_028128965.1 Bradyrhizobium sp. CCBAU 25338 | reverse complement strand
GGCAGCGGCTTTCGCCAAAGCGTTCGGTGCGAAGGAATGGCAGAAGGGCAACGGCAAGCCGTGCACGGCGAGCACCCTCTGCGTCGTTGATGGCGAGTCCCAGACTAGGCTAGCGAAGCACCTGAAGCTTCTCTAACGCCGGTTGAGCAAATTGGATAACCAGTGCTTCAGCTTGGGACCGTCCAATAGCTCTAGGCGCGTGGGCAGGAACGGCTTGATGAATGGATCAGTGGCGATCTTCGGGGCAAAGCCCGATGTCGTTGTAATAATGCCCTTCGAGGCATCTTGCTCTCCGCTCAGCACTCCCAGGAGGGCGCGCACGTCGTCGTGCTTCACGAGGTGGCCGGGCTTGTAGGCTTTCACCGAGCCGATGATCTTCACGCACCCGACGCCGCTCTTGATAGCAATGACGTCTCTGCCGTGGTCGCCGGAGCGCGGCGTCAGTGTGACCTTATCGTAGCCATCCTTGTGGAATGCGCCCGCGATAATCTCTTCCCAGACGTGAGGCGGGATCTCGAAGGCACGCGCCCAATCGACGTCGATGTTAGCGACGACCTCAGACCAGAGCACCGATACTGACTTAACGAGCACGCCGTGCGGCACGCGGCTTTCAGGGATGAGGATGCCCGAGAGCGTGAGCACCGGCTTTTCTTTAGTCTCGCTTCGTATTGGCGCTTCGAGCGCTTTAAAGAAGTCGTCGAGCTGCTGTGACGTGTCGCCTGCATAGAATGGCCGGTCCTGGATATGCTCGATCTCTTTCGCCAAGATCGCCTTGCGTTCATCGGCGGTCAGGTTTGGCGACATGAAGACGCGGACCATTGTCTTGTTCTCCGCGTTCTTCGTTATGACGGTCATCTCCTTAATAATGTCCGGGTTCATCTCGATCTCTATGATCTCGACGCCATCCAGACCTGGAGGCAGGTTCATAGGGAAGACGCCCTCGTAAGAGGCCTCCCTGTCGAAGTCATCATCGTCTTTGTCTGACATTGCCGACCCCTGCCGTGTGGTACAATTTATGCGTCAGGCTTGATTGCCTTTTCATGGGTGGCCGTGGCAACGGACGCTCAGCCACGGTGTCGTACTATTCCGTCTCCCGATTGCTCGACAACCGGAGCCGTTACTATCATCGTGACTATCGCGATGAACTACCTCATCTCGCACAGCTTCTAGAAGGCGATCCTTGCCTGGCTCTAGCTCGTTATCGGCTGGATATCGTTCCCCTTCTCGGGGCCGCCATCATCGTCGATCGGAGGCACGTACTTGCTGCTTCGAAGAGCGAGCGGCTCTTTTCGGGCGCCAGATTCTGTAAGGCGAAACGGAACATCCCGCAGCGGCAACGCTACTCCTGAGACAAGAGCCCTGCTCGGACTCACACTTTCGAGGTAGGGTCTGATCGCGACCGGCGACGGGGTGATTTCCTGCTGAGCCGGCGGCGCGGGTTTCAATGGCGGCAGGTTCTCGAAGTGCAGCATCAAGGTGTGGAAGCCCTTTTGCTCTTCCTCCGTGAGGTCCTTCTCTATTTGCTGGATGTCATGAATCGCGGCCTCAAGCTGTTCATTCATCTGCTTGGCGTTGAGGCCTGCCCCCTGGAGCTTCTCGAGCTTCTCCGTCACTCGTTTGATCTTGCCAGGCGTCTGAAGCCGCCGCTCGGTGCGGAATACCTGCTTGTCGGTCGCCTTGGATTGTTGCTTCGTTGCTTCGATCATAAAATCGCCGAACGAGCGCGCGTCCTGCACCATCTCCCCAATGCTTTCCTTGAATCCCTTGTAATCGGCGATGGTCCCGTACGCCATATGCGCTATCTCGAGCGCCCCAAGGACCGTTATCCAGAACTTCGCCGAACCTTCCTCTAGGTCGACATCGATCGTGACGCCGCCCCGATAGAATTCGAGCGCCGCGAATTCCGCGCTCTCCTGTATCGCCGCTCCCAGGCGCTGGATCGTCTCGGCATTCAGCTCATACGGCCGCAGATGCACATAGGTCTGTGCAAGGTGTGCCATTCACTTTCCCCCGTACCCATTGGCACTTTAATACCACCAACGGTTGCCGTCACCCCAGGATTCGGGCGGTCCGAGTAGTTATAAAGAAGAGAGAAGCGGAGAACCACGTTCACGCGCTGCATTACCCGAAGCGTCTACGCGGTCGCCGCATCAATCGCAGTTGTGGCCGCACGCAGTACCGTTCATGGGCGCCGAAGCGCACGTGGAAGCTCGGAGTATTGATGCGGAAGCACGACCCTGCAGCGCTAACGGTACGCGGCGGCAAAGGTAGCCAGTCGAACACGACTGAGGGCGCGTCCGATAGCTTCTACCACCCACCTAAAGTACATGTGAGACCGGTCCTACGGCCCCCTCTCCCACGACCTTTAGGCGTCGAACCCCTTTTTCGATTTCTTCTTGAGCGAACCGTCGGGGTTGCGGGGTACGTTCGCATCGGCGATCTTGTCGATCATGCCGCGTAGCGAGCCGATATCCTTCTCGAACTCACCGAGGAAGCCGGTGCATAGGCTGCTCGCGTAGATGACGATCTCCCCGTCCTCGGCGTCCTTGTGCTCCTTCGCATGCTCGGGCGAGGCCTCGGACAGGTACAGCTTGCGGACTTTCGCTATCCGCGACTCGCGCTTCTTGGGCTCGAGATTATGCGCGATCTCATTCCGTAGTTCCGCTATCGCGTGCATGAGCTGCCAGATGGACATCTCATCCTCGCGCAGCGCGTAGGCGCGCAGGATCTCGACCTTATGGAAGAAGTTCATCCGGGCATCGAGCAGGATATCCGGGTGGAAGAATATCAGCCGGATGACGTTATCGACCACACTCTCCATGATGAGATGGCTTTTGAGCACCACCAAAATGAACGGGTCGACCTCCGCTAGGTGCTTTTGAAATTGTTGGACGTATTTGTCCTCGGTTGGGTCTTTAACTGGCTTCGCCATCAAATCCTCCAGGCGGAGATAGAGCGTGAGATAATCAAGCCGGCGGTTCTTTTTCGCGATCGGAGATGCCACAAGCATCTCACACCGACGGCGGGGCTCTACTTACCGTGAAATCTGACCCATATGAACCGTATAGTCATTGACCGAGCCGGTGATGGCACCCAGGTGACCCGAGATAGCGATTTCCCGTGGGACGAGCTATACACGCTGCCCTCACTCACCGACTCGGCTGGAGCCACGTGCCATGGCGGCGCGTAAACACCATTATGTACCTCAGTGTTATCTGAAGCTCTTCTCGGTATCTCACAAGAAGATCCCGCAGCTCACCGTATTCGACCGTGAGCGCAAGAAGGTCTACAAGGCCGGCATCGACAACGTCGCTGCGCAGCGCGACTTCAACGCCATCGACGTCGAGGGCATGGACGCGGACGCGTTCGAAAAGTCGATGTCCGGCTTCGAGACCGAGCTTGCCGACGCGCTCCAACGCGTCGTGGTCGCCCGCTCGCTCGCCAATGAAGAGGACCGCGCATTTCTGCTCAACCTTGTCGGCCTGACCGCGATGCGTAATCCTCGCCTCCGAGAGACCATACGCTCCGGCCACGAACAGGTCGCACGGCTCATCATGGATCAGGTGCTGTCCTCGAAGGAGATGTACGAGAGCCAGGTCAAAAAAGTGAGGGAGGCTGGTGGACTGCCGGAGAGCAACAAGACCTCTTATGAGGAGATGAAGCGGTTTGTGGAAGGCGGGCAGTACGAGCTGACACTCGACAACACCTTCCAGGTCGGCCAGGAGATGCGGGTCTTCGACAAGATCCTGCCGCTGATATTCCAGCGCGGGTGGATCTTGCTTCGAGCGCCCGAAAACTCCGGCGGCTTCATCACCTCTGACCACCCATTCTGCCTCTTTTGGACCGACCCAAAGCGGCGCGGCGGCTTCTACTCTCCTGGACTGGGGCTTCGGGGGACTGAGATACGGTTCACCATCTCGCCGCGGCTAGCGCTGGTGGGAGCGTTCGAATTGAAGAACGGCGACGTTGATGTATCGGAGGAGAGCGTTGCGGGCGTCAACGGCGGCGTAATCGCGCTGGCGGAGGCACAGGTGTACGCGCGCGATCAGAACTTCCATTACGCCATGCAGCCCGATGAGCCATTGCAGAAGGCCTCGAGGCTCATCACCGACAAGCGCTTCTTGTTGCACCGTGGGGAGGAGGAGTGAGTGTAGGCGAGCTGTCTGCAGTTACCGATGGTGAAGCAGTGGGTGCCTTTGCTTGCTCATTGTTGCTTTCTCGTGAACATTGGACGCAGTTGAATTGCCCCTAGGCCCCTCCGACTAACTGCTGGCTTCCTTTGTCCGGCAACTGAGTGCTGAAGGCCGTCATTAACTTTTAGGTGTTAACGCCGTTAACGTTTGCCGGTTGAGATTTTTGGTGACGACCCGTCCGATTTTTACAAGCTATATCAGAAGCTTAGAGGACGACGAGAGGGGCGATTTTAATCAAATTCCAAATTGCCTGCCATGATCATCGCGAGGTTATAGCGATGAGCAGCGGTTTTGACGCAAATGCAGTTTTAGAGATTTTGAGAGCAGCCGGATCGGTCGGGCTATCAACGTCTGTTGCCATTGTCCTCGCGTTGCAATCACCAAAATTACTGCAAGTGATCCTGACCTTCATCCGCAACATCATCAAAGATTTTCGTACTCCACCGCAGCCGCCAACATCTAGAACTCGACAAAATCCCCTAGCAGAGAAATAAACTTCGCTTCGCGCTTCTTCCAGTTGCAATCGACAAAGTTAAGAGGTGGGGCGGTGCAGCGCTGCCTGACGAGGCCGCATCGTATAATATCGTAGTACAGCATGGCGCTCCCTAGGGGAATCGAACCCCTGTTTCAGCCTTGAGAGGGCCGCGTCCTAACCGCTAGACGAAGGGAGCGTGAGGGCTAGCCAATAACCTCGAAATTTGTCCGCTGCAAGGACCCCGACGGGCCTTTTACGGCTCGTTGGCAAATTTCAGCTTTCCGGCCGGCTTCAGGGTGTGGGCGTCGAAGGTGCGGATCTCGGTGATGCCGCCGACGTCCAGCGTGACCACGAGCCGGTCCCCGGCGACGCCGGTCGCGACGATCCTGGCGCCCTTCGGCAGAGTGGCCGTGACGTCGCCCACCGGTTCGGGCGCCCTTCCCTCCGACTTGAAAAGGCGGTAGCCCACCGCGATCAACACGGCGCAGATCGCCAGCGCCGTGGTCAACCCCGCGATCAGCATCATCCGCCGCACCCGCGCGAACAGCGCGGCCTGCTCGGGGGTCGGTTCGGGAACAGCGGTATCAGACGTCGTCATGGAAAGCTCTGGGTCTGCGCAAAGGTTGGAGGTCGTGGTCGCCGGCGACGAGGGCTCGGCCCGGCTCGACCGCGTGCTGGCGGCGCGTCGGCCGGAGCTGTCGCGATCGAGGCTGAAGGCCCTGATCCTGGCGGGCGCAGTGCACCTGAAGGCCTCCGCGGTCCGCGACCCCGCTTATCACGTCAATCCCGGCGATACGATCATAATCGACGTGCCGGAGGCGGCGCCCGCCGAGCCCAAAGGGGAGGAGATCGCCCTCGATATCGTGTTCGAGGACGACGACATCATCGTCATCAACAAGCCGAAAGGGCTGGTGGTGCACCCCGCGGCCGGGCACGAGACCGGCACCCTGGTCAACGCGCTGATCGCCCATTGCGGCGCCTCGCTGTCGGGCATCGGCGGGGTGCGCCGGCCCGGCATTGTGCACCGGCTCGACAAGGACACGACGGGGCTGATGGTGGTCGCTAAGAACGACCTCGCACATGCCTCGCTATCGGCCCAATTCGCCGACCACGGCCGCACCGGCGAGATGCGGCGCGGCTACAAGGCCTTCGCCTGGGGGGTGCCGAACCGGCATCGCGGCACGGTGGACGCGCCGATCGACCGCCACCCGCATGCGCGCGAGAAGATGGCGGTGCGCCAGGGCGGCCGCGAGGCGGTGACGCATTGGGAGATCCTGGACAGCTTTGCGGGGCGCGACGGCAAGCCCGTCGCCGCCCTGCTCGCCTGCGAGCTCGAGACCGGCCGCACCCATCAGATCCGCGTCCACCTCGCTCATATCGGCCACCCCCTGATGGGCGATGCCGTCTATGGCCCGCATTTCAAGACCAAGGCCAACCAGCTCGGCCTTGAGGCGCAGGCCGCTTTGGCAGCGCTGGGGCGGCAGGCCTTACATGCTTACCTACTGGTATTGCAGCACCCGAGAACAGGAGAATTACTCCACTGGGAGGCGGCTCTGCCGGAGGATTTGCTTCTCCTCGAACGCGCCCTCAAAGCGGCGCTATGACGCAGGCCGCTTCAGAAAGCCTTTACATTACAAAAAGTTATAGCTGCCACACGGGGACGTGACGTCAGCAATCCTTCCCTTTTCGACCCCCGATGAGGTATATTGCGCCTGCGTTGAAATGACCAACGCGGAACATCGCAGCTACGGCCGGCTTTAACACAGCGGTCGTCTGCCTGGCCCGCCGCTATCGGGGGCCTGAACCTTTTTGGAGGGCGCACTATGGCCCGTACCGCTGCTTTGCCGGTCCTCAATGGAGAATCCGGCCTTTCTCGCTACCTCGCCGAGATCCGCAAGTTTCCGATGCTGGAGCCCCAGCAGGAATACATGCTCGCCAAGCGTTGGCGCGAGCATGACGATCGCGACGCGGCGCACCAACTCGTCACCAGCCACCTCCGGCTCGTGGCCAAGATCGCCATGGGCTATCGCGGCTACGGCCTGCCGATCTCCGAGGTCGTCTCGGAAGGCAATGTCGGCCTGATGCAGGCGGTGAAGCGTTTCGAACCCGAGAAGGGGTTCCGTCTCGCCACCTACGCCATGTGGTGGATCAAGGCGTCGATTCAAGAGTACATCCTGCGTTCCTGGTCGCTCGTGAAGATGGGCACCACCGCGAACCAGAAGAAGCTGTTCTTCAACCTGCGCAAGGCGAAGAGCAAGATCAACGCGCTGGACGAAGGCGATCTCCGCCCCGACCAGGTGAAGATGATTGCCAAGCGCCTCGGCGTCACCGATCAGGACGTGATCGACATGAACCGCCGCCTCGGTGGCGACGCGTCGCTCAACGCTCCGATCCGCGACGACGGCGAAGCCGGCGAATGGCAGGACTGGCTGGTCGACAACACGCCCAACCAGGAAGCCCTGATGGCGGAGCACGAGGAGTATGATCACCGCCGTGACGCGCTGAACGGCGCGATGGGCGTGCTCAACCCGCGCGAACGTCGCATCTTCGAGGCGCGCCGCCTCGCCGATGAGCCGATGACGCTGGAAGACCTTGCTGCCGAGTTCGGCGTGTCGCGCGAGCGCGTCCGCCAGATCGAGGTGCGCGCCTTCGAGAAGGTGCAGTCCGCGGTCAAGGGCACGATCGCAAGGCAGGAACAGGCCGCACTGGAAGCCGCGCATTAAGCGGGCTTTCGCCGCGGAGACAGATTGGCGGATCGAAAGAGACGAAAAGCCGGCGGCAACGCCGGCTTTTTTGTTGGCATGCACGAGACCTGCTCGAGCGATGAGCCTCAACTCAAGCTTCAGCGTCATGCCCCGGCTTGACCCGGGCGGTGCAGCTGCTCCCGTCATTCCGAGGCGCGCCTTTTGGCGCGAGCCCGGAAGGACGCCGTCTCACTCCCCCCATTCCCTTGCCATCGTCGCGAGCGTGCACCCTTCGCAATAGCGCGCGTCCTTGTAGTCGATCCAGTTGTGCGCGTAGACGCGATCGAGCGGGATGCCGTAGCGCGCGCGCAGCACCTGCACGAGGATCTTCCACGCCGCGACCTGTGCTTCGGTCGGGCCCCTTGTCACGTCGGGATAGTTGCCGGCGAACTCGACGCCGATCGAGTTGTCGCGCACCACCTGGCGATAGGTCGAGCTGTTGTCGATGTACTTGTTGTCGTTGCGGTTGGCACCGTCGCCGTGGGTCGGCACCAGATTCTCGGCGACCGCCCAATAGACCGTGCCGTCGGTCTCGACCCACACCGTGACGCCGCGCCGTGTCGGGTTCTTCGCCTGCGCTTGCGCGCCGCCGCGCGCCGAGCCCGCAGGTCCCTCGGTCTGGTGCACCATGATGTTGCGCCATGGCTTGGCGTTGCGGACGTCGCCCCATGGCGCCAGCCAGACGATCTTCAAGCCGGGAATGTCGGGCGTGCCGGAGGTGCGCGCGAGCTTTGCGAGCTCGGCGTCGGTGGCGGCGGCAGGAGTGATCAGAAGGAGAGCGGCGAAAACGGCCGCGGGCCGGCGAAACATCATCATGCGAGGTCCAATGCGGCCGAAGCCTACAGCATGATCCGGAAAAGTGTGCAGCGGTTTTCCGGAAAGATCATGCTCAAACAACAACCTTAAGCGCGATGGCGATTCCTGATCGCGTCGCGCCTTGGCGGGCTTTACGCGAATTTCCTCAACGCCTCGATCAACTCCGGCGAAAGCGGCGGGGCGGGATCATGGATCGCGAAATCGTTCTTGCCGTTCTTCTTGGCGGCATAGAGGGCATGGTCGGCATTGGCCATCAGGCGATCCGGGAATTCCCCGATGTCGCGGTCCCACTGCGCGACCCCGATCGAGATCGCGATCGGAATGTCGCTGCCGGTGCAGCTGGCGGCATCCTGACGGCAGACCTCGATCACGCGGCGGGCGATCGCGGCAGCCTCGCGCAGGGACGAGGACGGCAGCACGATGCAGAACTCGTCGCCGCCGGTGCGGGCGAGCATGTCGCCGGGCCGGAGGCGCGTCTGCGCCATCAGGGTGAAGTGCTTCAGGCAGGCATCGCCGGCGGCATGGCCATGGGTGTCGTTGATGGTCTTGAACCCGTCGAGATCGATCAGCAGCAGCGAGAACGGCGCGCCACTGCGCTCCGAGCGGGCGCATTCCTCGGTCAGGCGCTGCAGCAGATGCCGGCGGTTGGCGACGCCGGTGAGATCGTCGAGCAGTGCGAGGTCGGCAACCTCGTTGCGCAGCCGCTCGATCGCCATCAGCAGACAGGCGAAATTCCAACCCATGGCCAGGAACACCAGGAGCAGAATCATCACGGCCTGCAGGCCGTTGAAATTGATCGCGGTGATGGCGCCCCCATAGCCGAGCAGCGCCGCGCCGGAGCGGACGACGTGGATGGACAGGAGCAGCAATCCCACGATCGCAGCGAGGCGAGCACCGGGATTTTCCCGCCCGTTCTGCTCACCGAGCAGCAGCGGCAGCGTCAGCAGGATCGGCGTCGATTGCGCCAGCGAGTAGATCACGACCCGCATCGGCATGTCGTCGGCGACGACCAGGAAGAAGGCGAGGCCGGCGCTGCAGAGCAGCGAATGGGCGATCGCCGCCGGCCAGGACACCGGCCGGTGATAGAACCGGATCACCCCCATGCAGGCGAGCCAAGAGGAGAAGATCATCAGGCCGCCGCCGCCGATCAGCGGAAAGCGCGGATCCATCACGTCACGCAGCATCGATATCGCCGCGCCTGCTGCAGCCAGCACCGCCGCCGCCGTCCAGTACCGCGCCGCCTCGAACTTGGGATAGGCGCGCGCCACATAGGCCCAGACCAGGCCCAGCGCCAGGAAGTTGATGACGATGACGGTCCAGAGTGTCGGCACGCTCAGCATGGCGACTGCAGGACGCGCATGGTCCCGCCCTCTTCGTTTGGCAACTGCCCGTACATACCCGCCCCCGTGTTCTTGCGGGCGATCATGTGCGCGGCGCGCTTAATGGAGTCTCACCGCAATCGCGCAAAGTCGGGCATTGGTTTTGGATTGATGAATCCGCGAACGGATTGCGGCATCGTTAATCAAACCTTGCTGCGGAGGAGCGGGCCGCGCCGCGGGAGCGCGGCGAGGCGGATTCGCGGCCAAAACTCACCCGAAGATGCATCTGAGCTGTGGATAACGCAGTGACGGAGATATGACAGAGCGGGGCAGCCGGCTCCGAATCTGCTGAGTTTGTCATCGAGGATGTTGCGAGGCTGGCCCTCCGCCGAGCATCCCTCGTGTCGCGTTCCACCATTAAACCCTTGAGAGGATACTATGGCTAAGAAAGCGAAGAAGGCGGCGAAGAAGAAGGCGAAAAAGGCCAAGAAGGCGAAGAAGAAGTAACGAGGCTTCTGTTTCTTTGCCCGGGTGGAGTCTCGCTCCGCCCGGGCGTCTGGTCGGATCGGGTGGGTTTGAAGGTGGCGGGCGCAAGGCCCGCTTTTTTATTGGGTGAGTGTTCGAGGCGCGTTGCCCTGGACAAGCCCGGGCATGACGACCTTTCGAGACGTGACGAAGAACCTACCGCTCCGAAAACGCGAGCTTGGCGCCGAGCGCGGCAAATCCTGCGGCGAAGCTCCGCCGCAGCCAGGCCATGACGCGGGGGCGGGAGATGACGCGCTCGCGCACCGAGGCGGCGCAGAGGCCATAGAGGACGAACACCGCGAACGTCATCGCCATGAAGGCGCCGCTCAATTCCAGCATGCGCGCCAGCACATGGGCCTCGTCCGCCGCGATGAACTGCGGCAGGAAGGCGAGGAAGAAGATCGACAGTTTCGGATTGAGGATGTTGATCAGGAAGCCGGTGACGATGACGCGGCCGCTCGACCGCTCCTTGATCTCGCCGTCAACCGCGAGCGTCCCCGTCTCGCGCAGCGCCTGCCAGGACATGTAGAGCAGATAGGCGACGCCGCACCATTTCAGCACGGCGAAGGCGAGCGCGCTGGTGTGGAGCACGGCGGCAAGGCCGAGCATCGCCGCCACCATATGCGGCACGATGCCGAGCGTGCAGCCGAAGGCGGCCGCCATGCTGGCCCGCGAGCCGCGAGTCAGCGCCGAGGCGAGCGTGTAGAGCACGCCGGTGCCTGGCGATGCGACGACGATGAGCGAGGTGAGCAGGAAGGACAAGGTCATGGGCGGACCTTATCACCGCGGCTCGCGGTGAGAAAGCGTGCCCGCGGGGGCAGCCGTCAGGACAGCTGAGCGATCTCCGCCTCGCGCAGCACGTCGAGCGGCGCCCAGGGTTTGGCCCAGAACTTGGCGCCATCGGGCAAGGGCTGCTTCAAGGGGCGGCCGGAGGTGACGACGACGTCGAGGTTCGGATTGCGGTGCTTGGCGACGTGCGCGAGCTCGACGCCGTTCATGCGGCCGGCAAGCTGGACGTCGGTCAGCATCAGACAGAGCGCGCCGGCGCTCTTGTCGAGGACGCGCTCGGCGGCCTCCGCGCTTTCGCACTGGATGACCTGGTAGCCGCTCTCTTCCAGGAGAACGCAGAGCATCTCCCGCTGCATGACGTCGTCTTCAACGATCAGCGCGGTCGCGCGAAACGGCTTTGCTTGTCCCATCGGCGGCTCCCAATGCATGCCTCCACAACGCATGTTAAAAACCGAGGCCGGCAACGGTTCGGTTTCATTTCAAAAAAAAGTAACTCATAGTTCCACGATCGGGGGACTTGACGGGGGAATTCATGACGACGATTCGGGGCGCGGCCGCCATCACGGGAGCGGCGAGCGGCATCGGCAGGGCGCTGGCCATCGAGCTGGCGCAGCGCGGCTGCGATCTCGCGCTGGCCGATCGCGACGAGGCCGGATTGAAGGCGCTCGCGGCGGAGATCGAAACAACGCGCAAGGTCAGCGTGCATCGCGTCGACGTCGGCGAGCCCGCCGACATCGCGCAGTTCGCAAGCGAAGCGACCACCGCGCATCCCACCCTCGGCATCGTCGTCAACAATGCCGGCGTGGCGCTGATGGGCTCGTTCGAGGAGATCGACCAGGCGCAGATGGACTGGTTGTTCGACATCAATTTCTGGGGCGTGGTGCACGGCACGCGCGCCTTCCTGCCGCATCTGAAGACGAGGCCAGAGGCGCACATCGTCAACCTCTCCTCGATCTTCGGCATCATCGCGCCGCCGGGGCAAGCGGCCTATGCGGCGGCAAAGTTCGCCGTGCGCGGCTTCTCCGAGAGCCTGCGGCATGAGCTTTCGGCGGCAGGAAGCCCGGTGAAGCTGTCGGTGGTCCATCCCGGCGGCGTCGCCACCGCGATCGCGCACAACGCGCGCACCGGGGTCGGCGTCACCGACAATGCCCGCCGCGCGCAATCGATCGAGCGGTTCGAGAACGCAGCGAAGACCACGCCGATGGATGCCGCGCTGCGCATCATCAGGGGCATCGAGAACAACGAGCCCCGCATCCTGATCGGCAACGACGCCCGCTTCATGGACCTGTTGCAACGCTTCCGCCCGGGAACGTACTGGGCGCCGCTGCAGCGGCGACTGGAGAAGATGGCGAAGGGGACGTGAGCTGGGCACGGGACGGCGTCGCCTCACACTCCACTGTCATTCCCTGCGAAAGCGGGGTACGCCGAGTCTTATCGATTGAACCACAACCGCCTCGGAGTACTGGATCGCCCGGTCAAGCCGGGCGATGACACCGTATATGTGGCCCCTCACTGCCCCGCCAGCCGATCCGCGAAATACCCGATCGTCTTGCGATAGACCACCGCCCTGTTCCACTCCCTCATCGCCTCGAAATTCGGCGTGCCTTCATCATAAGGCTGGCCCATCTTGAAGCCGCTGGTGTGCAGTAGGTTCGCGGTCGAGGCGAGCACGTCGGGGACGCTGTGGCGGAGATCGACATGGCCGTCGCCGTCGAAATCGACGCCGTACTTGATGTAGGACGACGGCAGGAACTGGGTCTGGCCGATCTCGCCGGCATAGGCGCCGATGAGGTCGCGCAGCGGCAGGTCGCCGCGCTGCACGATCTTGAGCGCAGCGAGCAGCTCGCCCTGGAACAGGTCGGTGCGGCGGCAATCATGCGCGAGCGTCGCCAGCGTGCGGATCACCGGCAGCTTGCCGGTGTCGCCCTTGCCGAAATCGCTCTCCAGCCCCCAGATCGCGACCAAGATATAGCGGGGCACGCCGAACTGCTGCTCGATGCGGGAGAGCAGCGCGGCGTGACGCTGGAGCATCGCGCGGCCGCCATTGATGCGGCCGGGACCGACACGGGTCGAGACGTACTGCTCGAAGCTCTTCTTAAAGGTGTAGCGCTGGCGCCGGTCGAAGGCGAGCACAGCAGCGTCCTGGGTCACGCCGCCGAGCGCCGCATTGGTCACGCCCGCCGAGACGCCGGCGGCCTGCGCTTCCTGCGCCATGCTGGCGACAAAACTGTCGAAATCGCCGCCGCAGCGGGCGGCCTGCGCCGACCCGCCGGCCAGACAAACGACGAAGGCGGCGGCGAGAAGCGGTCTCAGCATGTGCGGCAGTTCCCCAAATTCCTTGCGCGAAGCAGCTCGCGATCATGCCCGGGAACGCAGCGAGGGTCAAAGCGGCAGGCTTGATCCGCATCAATCCATCTCACGCCGTGCTTTCTAGATTGAGGCAAACAGGAGAACGGCACATGACCGGAATCACCTTGACCGCTGAGCAGATCCGCAATGCCCCCGCTCCGGTGCGGCAATGGATCGAGCAGGAGGTGATCGCCACACTCGGGCTTGCGCCACGGACACCGGAGGCCGCGCCGCCACCACAGGCGGCCCATCTCGTCGCCTGCAGCGTGGAAGAGATGGCCGGCGTGCTCGAGCACATCCGCGGCGTACTTCCTGCGGTGAACGTGCTGTTCGAGCTCGGCCGCCCCGGCATCAGCTTCGGCCGCCCCGCGGTGATGACGTTCCGCCTGATGGACATCCTGCATCACACGCGCCTGCAGGACGTCGGACAGGTGATGACATGCCTCGAGATGATCAACCAGGCGCTGACCGAGGTGAAGAAGGACCCGACGGTGCGGTTCTGCGGCTTCGACAATGAGGGGCACTGCCTGATCGCGCCGCAGACGCAGGCGAGCATCGCAACGCTGTGGCAGACCATGATGGAGCGCCAACAGGCGGCGCAGGCAAGCGAGGCGGGCAACCGGGTCGCGCCGGCGGCATGAGACGGACGGCGGCGGGTTTCCGAACGATCGAGTTCCAAAGGTCGAGACGCAGCTGTACGAGATGAGTGGTCGCGCCACACCCTCCTTTGGTCATTCCGGGGCGCGCGTAGCGCGAACCCAGAATCTATCGGGCGGCAGAGACGGTCGATGAATGGATTCTCAGGTGCGCAATTGCGCACCATAGCTCGCGTTTCGCGCGCCCTGGAATGACGGATGAGAGAGTTGGCATTATGATATCTCTACTTGCGCCGCGCAGTCAGTCGATGCGTTGAGCCCGCACGAGGCCATCAGCTATGCCGATCCCCGCCCTCCTCCGCATTCCGCTGTTCCGCCTGCTCGCCATCAACCTCGCGATCGGCGCCTGCGCCGCCGCGCTGCTGGTCGGCGGCCTGCTCTGGCTCAATCCCGGACATCTGCGCGAGCTGATCTTCGCCGACCGCGCGCCCGGCGTGGCGCTTCTCCTGCTGCTCGCCTCCTTCCTCATCACCTTCGGATCGGCCGCGATGGGCAGCGCGATCATGGCGCAGGGGCGCAAGGAGGACGCCGACAAGAGCGGCGGGCACGGGTCGCGGCTCGCCGTGCAGGTGTTGACGCAGCGCACACACACGCATTGAGATACGCGCTGGGAAGGATGGCACCGGCTTTGCTTTTGCGATCACAGAGCACGCAGACGGGAATACGTGCAGGCAAACGCACTTTCCTACCGAGCGCGTCGCTCTCGCAGCGTCGCAAGAGCAAGCGAGATGAACAAAGTGATTTGGCAGTCCGAAGCACTGTCTCGATGTATGGCCACGTCGCACATCGGAACAAACGCATATCTGATGCGCTCGCTGCGACATCGACACCACCACGATTTGCCTTGCCATCGCAGCGCGCCTTCTATAGTCTTCTATTTTAAGTTGTCGCCCTGCCAGCCCCGGGCGACGGTGAAGACCAAGATAAACGGCGGGCTTCGGGCCCGCCGTTTATTGGAGGCGAAAGTCTCCTCGAAGGGTCGCAGCGGATCTCTGGCTCCTCCCCGCATCAAGTACCTTCACAGCCTCGTCAAGCCTGCCGCGTTCGGTCACGGCGGTGGTCGATCACCGCCAAAGTCATTTGACTGCGGCGCGGCTATCGACGAAAAGCCGCCATGGCCAAGAAACCCGGAACCAATCCCAAAGGCGAATTCGCCTTCTTCAACGTCGTCTATGAAGACGATTCCCAACGCTCCAATCGCCGCGTGCCCGCCGAACTCCTCGGCGGCCTCGACGGCGACGAACCCGCCCGCGGCTTCATCATGGAGCAGGACCGCGAGATCGCCGAGAAGAGCGGCCGCCCGCCACTAGAGATCAAACGGCTCGAGCGGGTCGGGGCGAAGAAGAAATAGCGCGGTGGACGCGTGATACTCGAAACTCCAGCACAAACAAAAACGGCGGGCTTTCGGCCCGCCGTTTTCGTTTGGATGGATGCCCGGATCGAGCCCAGGCGATCCGAATTAGTTGTCCAGGAACGACCGCAGCTTCCGCGACCGCGACGGATGCTTCAGCTTGCGCAGCGCCTTCGCTTCGATCTGGCGGATGCGTTCGCGCGTCACGCTGAACTGCTGGCCGACTTCTTCCAGCGTGTGGTCGGTGTTCATGCCGATGCCGAAGCGCATGCGCAGGACGCGTTCTTCGCGCGGCGTCAGGGACGCCAGCACGCGCGTCGTGGTTTCGCGCAGGTTGGACTGGATCGCGGCGTCGATCGGCAGGATCGCGTTCTTGTCCTCGATGAAATCGCCGAGATGTGAATCCTCCTCGTCACCGACGGGCGTCTCCAGCGACAGCGGCTCCTTGGCGATCTTGAGGACCTTGCGGACCTTCTCCAGGGGCATGCCGAGCTTTTCGGCGAGCTCTTCTGGCGTCGGCTCGCGGCCGATCTCGTTGAGCATCTGGCGGGACGTGCGCACGATCTTGTTGATCGTCTCGATCATGTGCACCGGGATGCGGATGGTACGGGCCTGGTCGGCGATGCTGCGGGTGATCGCCTGCCGGATCCACCACGTGGCGTAGGTGGAGAACTTGTAGCCGCGGCGGTACTCGAACTTGTCGACCGCCTTCATCAGGCCGATGTTGCCTTCCTGGATCAGGTCGAGGAACTGCAGGCCGCGATTGGTGTACTTCTTGGCGATCGAGATCACGAGACGGAGGTTGGCTTCCACCATCTCCTTCTTGGCCTGACGGGCCTCGCGCTCGCCCTTCTGCACGGAGTGCACGATCTTGCGGAACTCGACGATCTCGAGGCCGGTGAGCGCGGCGAGCTGATGCACCTCGTGGCGAAGGTCCTTGATGCGGTCCTTCTCGTGATGGACGAAATTCTTCCAGCCTTTTGCGGAAAGTTTCGAGACGCGGTTGAGCCAGCGCGGATCGAGCTCTGATCCGGTGTAGTTGCGCAAAAAGTCCTCGCGCGCGACGCCGTGGCTGTCGGCAAGGCGCATCAGGCGGCCCTCATGCGAGACGAGGCGCTTGTTGATGTCGTAGAGCTGCTCGACGAGCGAGTCGATGCGGGCCTGGTTGAGGCGCAGCGACTTCACCTCGACGATGATCTCGTCCTTCAGCTTCTTGTACTTGCGCTCCTGGTGCGGCGAGAGCGACTCGTTCTGGAGCTGGTTCTGGATGTCCTGCTCCTGAAGTTTGCGCAGCTTCTTGTAGCTGTCGGCGATCTTGTCGAAGATCTCGACCACCTTCGGCTTGAGCTCGGCCTCGATCGCCGCGAGCGACATCTGGTTCTCGAACTCGTCGTCGTCCATGTCGGCTTCGGCGGCGGCCTCGCCCGGATCCTTCTCCTCGCCGGCCTCGGCGCCAGCGGCGGCAGGCGCGGCACGGAACGGGGTCGGCGCCGGCGGCGCCGCAGGCGGCGCCACATGCGCGGGCGCAGCGGTGGAGACGGCGGCGGCCTCGCCGCCCTCAGCCGAAGCTTCGCCGGCCTCGCCGCTCGGACCTGCGATCATCGCGGTGTTCATGCCGCCCTTGGCGTCCGGGCCGGCATAAGTCGCTTCGAGATCGATGATGTCGCGGAGGAAGATCTTGCCTTCGTTGAGCTCGTCGCGCCAGATGATGATGGCCTGGAAGGTCAGCGGGCTTTCGCACAGCCCTGCGATCATCGCCTCGCGGCCGGCCTCGATGCGCTTGGCGATCGCGATTTCGCCTTCGCGGGAGAGCAGCTCGACCGTGCCCATCTCGCGCAGATACATGCGCACGGGATCGTCGGTGCGCTCGCCCGGCTCGCTCTTCTTGACCTCGGTGACGGCCTTCTGGGTGACCTCGACGAGCTCGTTATCGGTCTCGTCGTCGCCCTCGTCCTTCTCCTCCTCGCCTTCGGTGTCGTCGGCTTCGGTGACGTTGATGCCCATGTCCGAGAGCATCGACATGATGTCCTCGATCTGTTCGGGCGAGGTCTGGTCGGACGGCAAGACTTCGTTGAGCTGATCGAAGGTCACGAAGCCGCGCTTCTTGGCCTGCTTGATCATCTTCTTCACGGCGGCGTCGGACAGGTCGAGCAAGGGCGAGGGCGCGTCCTGGGAGTCCTTCTCCGGCGCGTCCGCTGCCTTGTCGTCCTTTTCCTTGTCCTTCGCCTGCAGCGTCTTTGCCTTGGTGGCCATCCATTGCTCCTAAACGCGCTTCATGCGAGACGCCCGCCGCGCCTGCCTGAATTCACTTGAACCTGTTGCTCGACGCTCTCGCTTCGGCAGCTCTCGACACGGAAAGGGCGGCGCACAAACCTCTCGCCACCCCCAACTTTCTCTCGCCGGAATTGCCTAACGCTTCGTCAGCCTCTTTGTCGCGGCGGATGCAGGTGTAGTGCCAACAGCGATTGCGCGGATTCATTCCTGACGCGTCTGTTCTGCCTGCGGCCGCCTCTGGGCCAAAGTGCTACAAGACCGTTAAGCCTCGATTAACCCTGTTTCTGCCGCCAAACCTTGGATTTGGCGAGTCTTTTAGCGGTTCCGGCCCCGGCCGTCCGCATGATTCTTTCATACGCTCTTCTGAAGCCGGCCCGACAATTCGCCAAAACCCTCGATCAGGGCCTCGGTGCCGTCGACCTCGGCCATCCGAGCCTTGACGTCAAGCAGCCATGCCAAATTGGCCTCGCTGGGATCCTCCCCCAAGGCCAGCTCGGCGTCCTTCAGCTCCCTAAGTAGTGAATGCCATTGCCGATGCAAGACAACGAGTTGGTGCCAGGTCGCAAGAACGTCATCCCGCGCCGCGCCTTCGCGGGCCCCCCACACCGCCTGGGTCGTGATACCATTCTCAACCCTTTGAAGAGCTTGGGAAAATCCACCCCGTTCGAGATCGCTACGCATCTTTTCGGCCAGCTCGCCGGGCTCCGGCAAGTGGTGGTGGTCGTTGGCGAAGGCGGCGATGATGCCGGCCCGGAGCTTGTGGGCCTCGGGATGGGCGAGTTCCAGGGCGGCGACCTCCTCGAGGTGCTCATGCAGCAGCCAGGGGTGGTTGATCAGGCATTGCAGGATGAGGGCTTCCCGGCGGGACATGGCGCTGCGCTGGCCCTTCATGATCGGGCTTGCCGCCAGCTGGGGGCTCGCCGCCTGGTAGGGGCCGGACGGGATCGGGGTCGGGCCGGGGACGCCGCGGCGGCCGCCGCCAAATCCCTGGCCGCCAAACCCCTGGCCGCCGAATCGATTCGCACTTCCCCCTGCCCGCGGCTGGAACGGCCGGCCGCCGCCGGAGCGGAAATTGCCCCGGCCGCCAAAGCCGCGCCCACCTTCGGGCGCGAAGGTGCGCTGCAGCCGCTCGACGAACTCATCGCGATAATAGCGCCGCACCACCTCGTCACGGATGCCGTTCGTGAGCTCCTTGATGCGCGCTTCCAGCGCGGCGCGACGTTCGGGCGTGGCGAAATTGCCGCCTTCGAGCTCGCGCGACCAGATCATGTCGGCAAGCGGCCGCGCCGCCCCGATCACCTCCTCGATCGCGCCGCGCCCGCCGGAGCGCACGAGATCGTCGGGGTCCTGCCCCTCAGGCAGCAGCGCAAAGCGAAGGCTCTTGCCGGGGCTGAGGAACGGCAGCGCGAGATCGGCGGCACGGTAGGCCGCCTTCTGTCCGGCGCGGTCGCCGTCGAAGCAGAGGATCGGCTCGTCCGCCATCTTCCAGAGCAGTGCGAGCTGGCTCTCGGTGAGCGCGGTGCCGAGCGGCGCGACCGCTCCGGCAAAGCCGGCAGTGACCATGGCGATGACGTCGACATAGCCTTCGACCACGATCAGAGCGCTGCCGTCATGCGTGGCTTTGCGCGCGGTCTGGTGGTTGTAGAGATTGTCGCCCTTGTGGAAGAGCGGCGTCTCCGGCGAGTTCAGGTATTTTGCCGGAACGTCCTTCTCCAGCGCGCGTCCGCCGAAGGCGATGACGCGGCCGCGCAGATCCGTGATCGGAAACATCACGCGATCGCGGAAGCGGTCGTACGGCACGGGGATATCGTCACCGCCGATCAACAGGCCGGTCTCGACCATGTCGTCGACGGAGACGCCGAGCTTGCCGAGATGCTCTTTCAGCGCGAAGCGGTCGGGCGGGGCGTAGCCGAGGCGGAACTGCAATTGCGTCGCCGGCGAGATGGCGCGGTCGGCAAGGTAGCCGCGCGCCTTGGCGCCGAGACGCGAGGCCAGCGTCTCCGCGAAGAATTTTGCCGCGAGATCCATGACGTCATGCAGCGACTTGCGCCGCTGCTCGTGCCGCGCCGCATCAGGAGTCACCGCCGGCAGCGGCAGGCCCGCCATGTTGGCGAGCCGCTCGACGGCCTCGGCGAACGGCAGACCGTCGGTCTCCATCACGAAGGTGATGATGTCGCCGTGCTTGCCGGAGGAGAAGTCGTGGTAAAAACCCTTCTGGTCGTTGACGTAGAAGGACGGCGTCTTCTCCTGCTGGAACGGCGACAGCCCCTTCCACTCCCGCCCCGCCTTCTTCAACTTGACGCGCTTGCCCACGACTTCGGAGACCGAAAGCCGGGCACGAAGCTCGTCGAGGAACTGGGGCGTGAAGCGCATGGACTGTGTGTAGCGCGAAACCGGGTGAGTCGGGCGAAGGATCAGGGATATAGGTACGGCCTGCTCGAAAGTCAGGTTTGTCCGGCTTATCCGGGTTATTCGACCTATGCACAGGGGCCCTTGGTCCGTCATTCGGGCACGCTCCGTCACCCGGAATGACAAGAACTCTTGAACCGCGCCCGGTTCCACGCTTCCATACCCCCATGTTCAGGACCTTTCGAGGCGGCCAGAGCGGGGGCTGGCGTGTGACCTCGATTTCGCCCGTGACGGGCGAGCCCCTGCCCTTCGTGCCGGCGCTGTCGGTCACCGACAGCGATGCCGTCTCGTTGCCGCTGGTGCCCTCGCGCAATGCGTGGCGGCTGGTGGGTGTTGAGAGCAGCTTGCGCTACACGGAGCGCCCCGAGAAGCAGCAACTCGTGGCCGTGCAGGCCGGTCTCGGCCGGTTAGAGGCAACGAGCGCCGCGCTGATCCCGATCCGCAAGTCCCAAGCCTGGTGGGAGCTGACGCAAGAAGAGCGCCGCAGGATCTTCGAGGACAAGTCGCATCACATCGCCAGCAGCCTGCGCTTCCTGCCTGCGATTGCGCGCCAGCTCTATCACTGCCGCGACCTCGGCGGCCCCTTCGACTTTCTGACCTGGTTCGAATTCGCTCCCGCGCACGCCGCACTGTTCGAGGAGCTGGTGGCAATGCTCAGGCAGACCGAGGAGTGGACCTATGTCGAGCGCGAGGTCGACGTGCGCATGGTGAAGGAAGTGCTGTCGGCCTAGTGCTCGAGGAAGCGCCCGGACTCGATGCGCGGCAGACCGGTGACGGACCAGTTGTAGACGTAGGTCCAGGCCTTCTCGGTGGCGCCGTCGGCGCGCGTCACATCGACCAACTGGCGCAAATATTCGGTCGGCTCTGGAAACCCCTCGCCGCAGGCCTCGTACATGTCGAGCTCGCGCAGGAGCTCGTCGGGCACGCGCAGGCGGAAGAGCTCGCCGTGAACGAGGTCGGTCGGCGCGTCGGAGAGCAGCAATCCCGGATAGTGCTTCACCAGAACGAGCCGGCCGCGGCAGGTCACCTCACCCAGAAAATCCGCATGGCCCGCGAGCAACCGCGCCATCGGATGGTCGAAGCCGCGCATCAGGGTGCCGTAGACGAAGAGACGATCGGAGCCCATGGTGTTCCAACGTTGCGAGGACGGCGCGATACCGTTAATCCGTTTACACACGTTGTTCTTCCATAGGCAAATCAGGATGGCTTTGGACATAGCCGAGGCGACCGACCAACTGCTCGGCGAGGGCGACATTCCGCCCGTGCATGAGGTGAATGCGGCTGGCGCATCGCCCTTCCTGCTCACCGCGGATCATTACGGACGGGTGCTGCCGCGCGCGCTCGGCGATCTCGGCCTCGCGGATAGCGAGCTTGTCAGGCACATCGCCTGGGACGTCGGCATCGCCGGTGTCGCCGAGCGGCTCGCGCGCATGCTGGATGCGCATCTGATCGCGCAGCGCTATTCGCGCCTCGTTATCGACTGCAATCGCCCTCCGGACGCCGCGAGCTCGATCCCCTTGACCTCCGAGGCGACCGCGATCCCCGGCAATGAAGATCTATCGGCCGCGGCCAAGGAGATGCGCCGGCGCGAGATCTTCGATCCCTATCACGGCCGGATCGGCGCGGCGATCGATGCGCGCGGGCGGGCGGGCAAGCCGACGGTGCTGGTGGCGTTGCACAGCTTCACGCCGATCTATCACGGCGATCCGCGGCCCTGGCACATCGGCACGCTCTATCACCGCGACACTGTGCTGCCGCGGCTGATGCTGCAGCAGCTGCGGGGCGAGAGCGACCTCGTCGTCGGCGACAACCAGCCTTATGCGGTGAGCGACGTCACCGACTACACCATCCCCGTCCACGGCGAGGCGCGCGGGCTGATCAACACCGGCATCGAAATCCGCCAGGACCTGATCTCCGACGAGACCGGCCAGCAGCAATGGGCCGAGCGGCTGGCGCGGATCCTGCGCGAGATCGCAGCAACGCTGCGCAAGGACGGAATGGCGTGATGCTCACTTCGCCCGTGTCAGCGCCAGCCAGATGCCGCCGCCGATCATGAAGCCGCCGGAGATGCGCGACATCATCCGCGTGCGGCGCGCCGAGAAGAATTTTCGGGCGCGGCCGGCGGCGATGGCATAGAGCGCATCGGTCATTACCGCCGTCACCATGAAGGTGGCGCCCAGCAGCGCGACTTGCGGAAAGTGCGGCTGGTTCATGTCCATGAACTGCGGAATGAAGGCGCCGAAGAACACCAGCACCTTGGGGTTCGACAGCAGCACCAGGAATCCCTGCAGGAAGAAGCCGCCGCGCGGCGGCGGTGGCGGCGCCTCGAGATCGACGCCCTCGACCGGCGCCCAGATCAGCCTGATACCGAGCCAGATCAGATAGGCGGCGCCGGCAAAGCGCACCCAGTCGAACCAATAGCCCATGGTTGCCATCAGCGAGGTCAGGCCGACCGCGACGATGCCGATCACGATGGCAAGGCCCGCTTGCGCGCCGGCGACGTTGGTGAGCGCCGCGCGCGTGCCGTGGCGCAGCCCGTTGGCGATGACGAGGGTGACGATCGGCCCCGGCAGCAGCGCCAGCGCAATACAGGCGGCGACGAAGGCGAGATAGGCTTGCATGGACATCATGGGAAGGACTCGCTGCGGTTTGTGCGCATTAATGCATGGCGGAGGCGGGAACGGAAGCTGGCCCGTTCCTCTCCCCGCTCGTAGCCGATCAGGCATGCCGAGAACGGCATCTTGACATGAAACCATTCAGTTGCCTATCTTGCGCAGCCATGGATGAAGTCTTCAGAGCGCTCGCCGATGGGTCGCGACGGTCGCTGCTGGACAGGCTTCACGCCAGGAACGGCCAGACACTGAACGAACTCTGCGAGGGCCTCGCGATGACGCGTCAGGCCGTTGCCAAGCACCTTGTCATTCTGGAGAAGGCCAATCTGGTCACGACCATCAGACATGGCCGCGAGAAGCTGCACTACCTCAACCCCGTGCCCATCCATCAGATCGGCGAACGCTGGATCAAGAAATTCGAACGCGGCAAGCTCGCTGCACTCAGCGAATTGAAGCGTCAGTTGGAGAAGCGCGAGGAATAGGCCTGCTCAACGAAGGATTTGATGCGCGATGGATCTCGACCAGTTCAAGCCGCTCACAGTCTACACAATCTACATCGCCTCCACGCCGGAGCAGGTGTGGCAGGCCCTGACGTCGGCCGAGTTCAGCCGGGAGTACTTTTCCGGGTTCGCGGTGGAGATGGAGCCCAGGCTCGGCGGCACGTTCATCGTGCGCGCGCCGGACGGATCGGAGCACATCTCGGGCAAAGTATTCGAATACGATCCGCCCAAGAAGCTGACGGTGACCTGGAACGTCAACTGGCCCGACCTCGTCGAGAAACTCGGCACCACGCTCGTCACCTACGAGATCGAGCCCGCCGGCGAGGCCGTCCGCCTCACCCTGAGCCAGCGTCATGATCGTGAACTCAGCGAAGACATCCTCTCAGGCGGCCGCACCGGTTGGCCCGCGATCCTGTCGGGGCTGAAGAGCCTGCTGGAGACGGGCAAGGCGCCGCAGATCAAGATGTCGCCGCCAGTAAAGATGCTGGAAGCATTGAAGGCGATGGGGATCAAGATACCGTAGCGGCCGGCCCCCGCCTCCTCATCGCTTCTTGTTCAGCGGCGGGTGGATCTCGTCGATCTTGCGACGGCAATCCGCTTCCGAATCGTGCGGGCCCGAGACAAAGGTCCCGCTGACCTTGATCGCGTACCAACCCGACTCAACGCCGAGCCGGAGCGCTTCTTCTGTCTTGACCTGCCGTGGAGAGAGAACTTGCATCTGGTGCTTTCGGTTGGCGTTCGACCTCAAATCGAACCGCGGTGACGTTTCAGGCAATGCAGCAGGCGCCCGTTCACCCGCCAAAACGGGCAATGCACAAAACGACCGCCCCTACGGCGTCGCGATGTGCTCGCTCAGCCGGTGCGGGGAATGAGCCATCTCAGGTCGCCCGCGCACAGTCGAGGAGCTACGTGTACGCGGAAGCGACAGGCCTTTCGAACGTTGCCGCACCGTGCGCGCATTTACGGCAATTAGCTATCGATTTCTCGCCCGCACGCGGGTGAGCGCCTGACCGGTGCGACCGGCTCCCTCTCAGGCGACCGGCGCCACCAGCCGCCGGTAGAGATGCCAGGTCGCATGCCCAAGCACCGGCAGCGTCACGATCAGCCCGAGAAAGTAGGGCAGCGCCGAGACGATCAGCAGCATCACGATCACCGCGGCCCACGAGATCATCGGCAGCGGGCTCGCGACGACGGCACGTACGCTCGTCACCATGGCCGTGACGAAATCAACGTCGCGATCGAGCAGCAGCGGGAACGACACCACGGTCAGCGAGAACAGGATCAACGACAGCACGGCACCGACCGCGTTGCCGATGCCAAGGAACAGCAGGCCCTCGTTGGTCGTCAACACCACCGTCATGAATTCCTGCAAGCTCGAGAACGAGGCATTGAGGCCGAGCAGCAGCGCGATCAGGAGCCGCACCTGGTACATCCAGACCACGAACACGAACAGCGTCACGAAGGCCATCCAGCCGATCTCGCTGCGCGAACGGATCGCCGACCAGATCGCACCGAACGAGACCGGCTCGCCGCGCTCGCGGCGGCGGCTGATTTCGTAGAGGCCGATCGCCACGAACGGCCCGATCAGCGCAAAACCCGCGGCAAGGGGATAGACCAGATAGACCATGCCGAAGGCGGTGAGGCAGAGCACGATGGCGATGCCGCCGGCGGCGTAGAGCGCGCCGAAGCAGAGACCGTAAAGAGGCAGCGCCTGGAAGTCGCGCAGGCCTTCGACCAGCGCCTCGGCGATGTCGGTCGCCGCCACGGGACGCACCACCGGATCGACCTTGCCCGAGATGGACATCAGCTTCCTCCGCAAACCGGCGCGATTATTCGTTGCGCGCTTGCGGCGATATTAGCGCCGCCGCGCGGAGGCGCAACTTGATGCCGGCCGGCGCGAAGAGAGCGGCGACGCGACAATGATCGCTGCGAAATCTTTAGCCTTTGGTGCGATATTCGCGCCGATGACCATGGACGGGGCAGATGATCGTGCCTCAAATTGTACCTCCGAGCCCCCTCGCCTGAGAGCCGATCGCCCACCGATGAGCCTGCGTACCCGGTTACTGATCCTCGTCATCGCGGCCATGCTCGTGCCGGCGATCCTGGTCGGGCTCCGTTTTGTGCAGAACCGGGCCAGTGAGATCGACGCGGCGCTGGCCAATCTGGTCGCATCCGCCGACGACATCGCGGGCGATTTGGACGAGAAGATCAAGGGCACCGCCCAGCTTCATTATGGGCTCGCCCGTGCCCGGGATCTCGACACGCGCGACAAGGCGGCGTGCTCAGCATTTCTGTCTGATGTCCGCGAAGAATATCCGCAGTTCACGGGCATCCTGACCATCGATCCCGACGGCCGTCTGTTCTGCGACTCGCTGCGGACCAACCGCACGCTCGACCTGAATGACCGCGGCTATTTCAAGCAGGTGAAAGGTCTTCATGGCGTCGTCGCCGTGGAGCCGGTGTTCGGCCGGCTCACCGGACTATCGGTGCTGCAGATCGCCTATCCCGTGCGATCGGAGGCGGGTGCACTGAAATTCGTGCTGCTCGCGTCATTCAACCTCAACAAGTTCGCAGAATTTCACGACAAACGGCTGCTCGCCGAGAAGGACATCCTGCTGATCGACGCCAAGGGTACGGTGCTGGTCGCCCCCAAGGGCGGCGGCTGGAGCGAGCCCGTCGGCGGATCCATTGCTGGTTCCGACCTGTTCCGCTTTGCGGCAGCGCCCGATCGCGAGCCGTTTCGCGAGGTGAGCGACCGCGAGGGCCGCACACAGATCTGGGCCGTTGCCCGCTCACCTTCGATCCGCAAGGCCGGCCTCTACGTCCTGGTCGGACGATCCAAGGACGGACTGGTGGCGGCGGCCAATCGCCGGCTGTTGGAGGACATGGCAATCCTTGCGGTGGCTTCGCTTCTGTTGCTCGCCGGTGTCTGGATCCTTGCGACCGTGAGCGTCGGGCGCCAGGTCGGACGGCTCGCCGCCATGGCCAAGAGTCTCGGGCGTGGCGATCTCAGCGCGCGCATTCCGGAGCCCCACCCGGGCGGCGAACTCGGCGGATTGATGAGCCTGCTCAACAGCACGGCCGAATCGCTCGAGCAGCAGCGCGCCGCCATCGCGGATCTCAGCCACAAGCTCAGCCAATCCCAGAAGATGGAAGCCATGGGCCAGCTCACCGGCGGCGTGGCGCACGATTTCAACAATCTCCTGACCGTCATTCTCGGCAACTCGGAGCACCTCGCCCACAGGCTCGCGGGCAACAAGGAATTGCAGCGGATCGCTGACGACATTGCGACCGCCGCCGAGCGCGGTTCCGACCTGACGCGGAGCCTGCTCGCCTTCGCGCGCAAGCAGCCGCTGCGACCGCGAGAGATCGACATCGCCGAGCAGGTGACCGGCATGAAGCAGCTTCTGCGGCGGACCCTGGGCGAGCACATCGACTGCAGCTTCACGATCGCGCCGGATCTATGGCTCGCCAGCGTCGATCCCAGCCAATTGGCGACGGCCGTGCTCAACCTCGTGCTCAACGCGCGCGATGCGATGCCCGACGGCGGCAAGCTGATGGTCGAGGTACGAAACATCTCGCTCGGTGAATCCGACCTCGACGTCAACGGCGAGCCGCGGCCAGGCGACTACGTCATGCTGGCTGTGCAGGATACGGGGACCGGCATGAGCAGCGAGGTGTTGGGGCGCGCGTTCGAACCGTTCTTCACCACCAAGGAGGTCGGCAAGGGGACCGGTCTCGGCCTCAGCATGGTCTACGGGTTTGTGCGACAATCCGGCGGACTTGTGCAAATGCAATCCGAACCGGGTCAAGGCAGCGTCGTCAGGCTGTTCTTTCCCCGCCTCGCGACGCCGCCGAATGAGGAACCGCTGCCGGCAGAGCAGGTCATCGCACCCGACGGCTACGAGACGATTCTCGTCGTTGAGGACGACGACATGGTGCGAGCCTATGTCGAGAACGAGCTGAAGACGCTCGGCTATCGCGTCATCGCGACATCGAACGGGCCGGCGGCGCTGGATGTGCTGCGCCAGCCCGGAGACATCCAGTTGCTATTCACTGATGTCGTGATGCCCGGCGGCGTGTTCGGACCGGAGCTGGCGAGGCAGGCAACCGGCCTGCGGCCTGGTCTCAAGGTTCTCTTCACCTCCGGCTACAGCCAGAGTCCCGTCAGGACGCCCGACCAGATCGGCGACGCCCGCATTCTGAACAAGCCGTTCCGGCGCAAGGATCTTGCTGCGATGCTGCGGGCCGCCCTCTCGGAGCCGTCGCGGTAGATCAGGAGCCGATTGCGAGCTGGAGCGCCACGCCGAGATTCGCCGCGAACAGGGCCGCGTCGATGACGAAGATCCGGAGCATCGGGCCCTTCAACACGGGCCAGTAGGCCACCCCGACGCGGCCTCCGCGCATCAGCACCGGAACGTTATAGGCGAACTGGCTGAAATGGCAGGCGGCGAAGAACAGGAACAGCGCCAGCTGCGCTTCGCTCGGCTGGAAGAAGGATGGACGGGCGGCCAGAAGATAGAGCGACAGCAGCCCGATCGGCAGATTCATCCCGCCCAGGAACGCCACGCTGGCCGCCAGGGTCGGCGCGATCGGATTGCTGCGCTCTTCCCGCGGCAGCAGGATCTTCAACGTGTTCGCTTGCGCGATGCTGAACTGGATGAAAGCGCCGACGAACCAGAGCGTGTTGAGAAGCAGAACGAAATCAGAAACGTGCATCGTCATTTTCCATAGAAGGCTTCGCTGCGTACGACGCGGCCGGCATCGTCGAAATCCATGAATTCGCTGGCGCGCGTGTCGCCCAGCTGCCACCACACCGTGAGGCGCGCGATCGCCTCGTCCCAGCTCCAGCTCAGGATCTTCAGGTCAGCGCTTTCGACGTGGCCATAGGCCTTCCGCCAGTAGGCACGGATGTTCTCGGCGCCGGTGACGACAGGAGAACCCGTCAGTGTGAGAGCGAGAGGGCTGCGCATCTGCGCATCGTCGGCGAAATGCGCGACGACCGCGTCGATGTCGACCCTGCACCAATTTGCGCACCACGCCGCGACAAAGCCTTCGGCAGTCGCGCGGCTCATTGCCTGTCCGCTCATGACACGGATCCTCCCTGGCAGGGAAAGTGGCAAAGCCCGCGCTTCATGTCAATCATGTTGACTTGAGAATTCCGTCAGTTGTTGTCGGCGATCGCCTCCATCACGCCCATCCACCCGGCCGCACCCGACGCCCCGACGCGATCGAACGCCTCGCGCAGCACCTTGCGCTCGTGGTCGGAGGCCCGCTGCTCGATGCGCCGCCCCGCTTCCGTCAGGCGCAGCAATTTCGAGCGGTGTTGCTCGGGCGAACGCTTCGACGTCAGGAGCTTGCGCTCCACCAGCAGATTGAGCGGCCGGTTGAGGGCTTGCTTGGAAATGCCGAGGATCTCGATCAGCGCGCCGATCGCGATGTCGGGCCGGCGCGCCACCACGTAGAGGATACGATGGTGCGGACGCGACAGGCCCTGCTTCGCAAGATATGCGTCGGCCTCCAGCGTCATCCCGCGCCAGCCGTAATACATGAGCTCGAGCGCCGCATCCAGATCGTGCAGCTTCGTCAGTGAGGCGCGGTGGAGTCCCGCGGCTTGAGGCGCCTTTGCCATCGCAGGAAGCTAGCCTCTCGCCCGCAGCTCGCGCCGCAGCACCTTGCCGGTCGCCGTCATCGGCAGCGTCTCGGCAAACTCGACGAAACGCGGATATTCGTGGGCTGCGAGCTGCACCTTGACGAACTCCTGGATCTCGCGCGCGAGCGTGTCGCTGCCGGTAAAGCCGGGCCGCAGCACGATCCACGCCTTGATAGATTCGGTCCGGATCGGATCCGGAATGCCGACCACCGCTGCCATTGCCACCGACGGATGCTTCATCAGCGTGTGCTCGATCTCGGACGGCCCGACGCGATAGCCGGCGGTGGTGATCACGTCGTCCTCGCGGCTGACGTACCAGAAATAGCCGTCCTCGTCCTGCACGCCGAGATCGCCGGTCAGCAGGAACTCGCCGGCATATTTCTTCGCCGTCGCCTCCGGATTGCGCCAATATTCGAGCATGGTGACGGGGCATGGCTGGCGCACGCCGATGATGCCGCGCTGTCCCCGCGGCAATTCCTCGCCCTTGTCGTTGACGATGCGGACATCGAAGCCCGGCGTCGCCTTGCCCATCGAACCGGGCCGGATCGGAAACAGGTTCGAGTTGCTGCCGATCACGAGATTGCACTCGGTCTGGCCGAACACTTCATGAGCGTCGATGCCGAACGTCTCGCGCACCCAGCCGAGCAATTCGCCGCCCAGCGACTCGCCCCCCGTAAAAATGCTGCGCAGCTTGACGCCGGAGTGCTTCACGCCGGCCTGCCGCATCAGCTTCAGCGCGGTCGGCGGCAGGAAGACGTTGCGCACGGAAAGATCGGCCATCATCTGCATCGCCGCCTGCGGCTCGAATTTGCGTGCGCGGTGACCGACGAGGGGAATGCCATGATACCAGAACGCGAACAGGCCGTTGATGAGCCCGCCGATCCAGGCCCAGTCCGCCGGCGTCCACATGAGATCGCCGGGGCGCGGCAGGAAGTTGTGACACATCTCCACGTTCGGCAGATGGCCGAGCACGACGCGGTGCGCATGCAGCGCCCCCTTCGGATTGCCCGTCGTGCCCGAGGTGTAGATGATCAGCGCGGGATCATCGCACGAGGTGTCGACCGGCGCGAAGTCGGGCGATGCGGCCTTCACCGCATCCCAGAACGATGTCGTTCCCGCCGGCGCGCGCCCGCCGACCACATAGACAGTCTTCAGGTCGGGCAGACGATCGCGAATTTTTGCGAGCTTCTCCCAGCCCCCCTCGTCGGTGACGATGGCTTTCGCCTCCGAATTCGACAGGCGGAATTCCAGCGCGTCCTCTCCGAACAGCGCAAACATCGGGATCGAGATCATGCCGGAGCGGAACGCCGCCATATGCGCGATCGGCAATTCCCGGGACTGCGAGAGGAACACCGCGACGCGGTCGCCACGGGAAAGCCCGTCCGCCTTCAGCACATTGGCGAAGCGGCGCGACATCTCGGCGATCTCGTCGAAGGAGGTGCGGCTGGTGGCGCCGCTCTCGTCGACATAGATCAGCGCAAGCCGCCCCGTGCCGTCAGCATGGCGATCGCAGCACGCTTCCGCAATGTTGAAGCGCGCGGGGATGTCCCAGCGAAAATTGCGATAGAGCTCGTCATAGGTCTTTGCTTCGGTGAGCATGGGCTTGAATCGTTTCCCGGTGTCTTGTTGTTCTCGTCAGTCTAGGGCTGCGAACGCACGGGACAAGCCCCGCGACGTCATTCCGGGCTCGACGCTGGCGCGTCGCCCCGGAATGACAGCGAGAGAGCTATCGCACCGTCGCGAAGAACTTCCTGACATCGCGCACAAACAGCTCCGGCTGCTCGAAGGCGGCGAAATGACCGCCCTTCTCCATCTCGCTCCAGTGGGTGATGTCCGGGAAGTTCGGCTCCATCCAGCGCCGCACCGGCGTGATGATCTCCTTGGGAAACACCGCGACGCCCGTCGGCACCTTCACCACGGGCGTGGTGCGGCGCTTGCCAAAACTCTCCCAGTAGAGCCGCGCCGAGGAGGTCGCCGTCTGCGTCGCCCAATAGAGCATGACGTTGTCGAGGAGCTCGTCCTTGCTGAAAATGTTCTCAGGATGCCCGTTGCAGTCGGTCCAGGCCCAGAATTTTTCCAGGATCCAGGCCGCCTGCCCGCTCGGTGAATCCGCGAGGCCATAGCCGAGCGTCTGCGGGCGCGTTGACTGCTGCTTGGAGTAGCCGGAATCGAGATCGACATAGTGCTTGAGGCCGGCGAGAGCGCGCTTCTCCTCCGCCGTCGGCTCGCCCTCGACCTTGGGCGCCGCATTGAAGGCGAGCGTGATGTGGATGCCGGCGCAATGCTCGGCATCCTGTGCGCCGAGCGAGGTCGTCACCGCCGAACCCCAGTCGCCGCCTTGCGCGCCGTAACGCGCATAGCCGAGCCGGTCCATCAGCTTCGCCCAGGCCGCCGCGATGCGGTCGACGCCCCAGCCGGTGGTCTTCGGCTTGGCCGAGAAGCCGAAGCCCGGCAGCGAGGGACAGATCACGTGAAAGGCGTCGGCAGGATTGCCGCCATGCGCGGCCGGATCGGTGAGCGGCGCGATCACCTTCTGGAACTCGACGATCGAGCCCGGCCAGCCATGGGTGATGATCAGCGGCAGCGCGGACCGCTCCTTCGAGCGCGCATGGATGAAGTGGATGTCGAGCCCGTCGATCTCGGTGGTGAACTGCTCGAAGCGATTGAGTTTTGCCTCGCGGGCCCGCCAGTCGTAATCGTTGGCCCAGTAGGTGCAGATCTCCTGGATCCACTTCAGCGGAGCGCCCTGGCTCCAGTCGTCGACGAGTTCAGCATCCGGCCAGCGGGTGCGGACGAGGCGTGACTTGAGATCGGAGAGGATGTCGTCGCCGATGTCGATGCGAAACGACTTGATGGCGTTTATCGGTTGCCTCCCTTGTTCTTCTTGTCATTCCGGGGCGCGCGTAGCGCGAGCCCGGAATCCATTAAGCAACGGACTCAGCAGCGCGATGGATTCCGGGTTCACGCTACGCGTGCCCCGGAATGACGACTTAGCCCGACAGCGCCGCCTTGACCAAGCCGCTGGCCTTGCCGAAATCCATCTGGCCGGCGTATTTCGCACGCAGCACGGCGATCACCTTGCCCATGTCCTTCATGCCGGCGGCGCCGATCTCAGCGATCGCGTCCGCGATCGCCTTCTTCACGTCATCCTCCGACATCTGCTTCGGCAGGTAGGCCGAGATCACCGCGATCTCCTCGCGCTCCTGCGCGGCAAGCTCGGCGCGGCCGCCCTTGTCGTAGAGCTCGACCGCCTCCTGGCGCTGCTTGATCATCTTCTGCAGCACGGCGAGGATGTCGGCGTCCGACAGCGGCGGCTTGCCGTTGCCGCGGGCATCGATGTCGGCATTCTTGATGGTCGAGTTGACCATGCGTAGCGTGGACAGCTTGCGCTCGTCCTTGGCCTTCATGGCCTCCTTGACCGCATTGTTGATGTCGTCGCGCAGCATGATCGTGATCCCTTCGAATATCCGACGCCTGATCTAGGCCGTTCGTGGCCTTCAGACAACCTCGGTTCCGAGCCATTCGGCGAGCGCCCGCACTGTCGCTTCCGGCTGTTCGGCTTGCGGCAGGTGCCCGCAGCGATCGAGGATCACGAGCCTGGCGCCGGCGATGCCCTCGGCCATCTCCTTGGAGAGCGCATTCGGGATGGTGTTGTCGGTATCGCCCGTCAGCACCAGCGTCGGGCACTTGATGGCTGAAAGCGTCGGGCGCGAATCCACCCGTGCGATGATCGCGGTCTGCTGCCGCAGATAGCCTTCGACGCCGACGTCCTCGTCCTGCGCATGCACGAGCGCGAGAATATCGGCATCATCGCGCCGCGACGGATGCACGAGCTCCGGAAAACTCTCCTGGCGGACGGCGCGGAGTTCGCCGCGCCTGGCGCGCTCCATCTGGGCGTGCCGGCGCGCGGTTGCCTCCGGCGTGTCGGGCCGCGCCTGCGTGTTGATCAGCGCGAGCTTGGTCACGCGCTCGCCCGCCTGGCGCATGATCTCGAAGGCGATGTAGCCGCCCATGGAATGGCCGGCGAGGGCGAAGCGCGGCGGCGCCTCGGCGAGGATGCGGCGGGCGATCGCCGCGATGCTGTCGTCGCGGATGTGGTTGGCAATCATCACGGGGCCAAACCGCCATAGCGCCGGGATCACCGGGGCGTAGATCCGGGCCGAGGAGGCCAGCCCCGGAACCAGCAGAATCGGGGTGGTCTGGTCCATTATTGCCTCGCAAGCCCAGGAAATTGCCGGAAATTGTGCCGCCGAGCTTAAGTGCCCGAGACGGGCTGTCAAATATGCAAAAACGCATGTGAATCGGCGGTTCTCCGCTTTGACGGCGGCGCCTGCGGAGACTATGAAGCGGGCTCATGACACAACATGACAACGATACCGCCTGGCCGGACCATAAACCGACCGCGCTCCTCGTGCTTGCCGACGGCACGGTGCTCGAGGGCTTCGGTCTCGGCGCCGAAGGCCACGCCGTCGGTGAAGTCTGCTTCAACACCGCGATGACCGGCTACGAAGAGATCCTCACCGATCCTTCCTATGCCGGACAGCTCATCACCTTCACCTTCCCGCATATCGGCAATGTCGGCACCAACGAGGACGACATCGAGACGGTGAACATGGCGGCGACGCCGGGCGCGCGCGGCGTGATCCTCCGCACCGCGATCACCGATCCCTCGAACTATCGCGCCACCAAGCATCTCGACGGCTGGCTGAAGGCGCGCGGCATCATCGGTCTCTCCGGCATCGACACCCGCGCGCTGACCGCCTTGATCCGCTCCAAGGGCATGCCCAACGCCGTGATCGCGCATTCCAGGACCGGCGAGTTCGACCTGCATGGCCTGAAGGAAGAAGCGCGCGAATGGCCGGGCCTCGAGGGCATGGATCTCGTGCCGCTGGTCACCTCCGGCCAGCGCTTCACCTGGGACGAGACGCCGTGGGTGTGGGACAAAGGCTTTGGCCGGCAGGAGAAGCCGGAATTCAACGTCGTCGCGATCGACTACGGCATCAAGCGCAACATCTTGCGCCTGCTCGCCGGGGTCGGCTGCAAGGTGACGGTGGTGCCGGCAACGACCTCAGCCGAGGACATTCTGGCGATGAAGCCGGACGGCGTGTTCCTGTCCAATGGTCCGGGCGATCCGGCCGCGACCGGCAAGTATGCCGTGCCCGTGATCCGGGACGTGATCAAGTCGGGCACGCCGACCTTCGGCATCTGCCTCGGCCACCAGATGCTGGGCCTCGCCGTCGGCGCCAAGACGAAGAAGATGCACCAGGGCCATCATGGCGCCAATCATCCCGTCAAGGACGAGACCACCGGCAAGGTCGAGATCACCTCGATGAATCACGGTTTTGCCGTCGACGAGACGACGCTGCCGAAGGGCGCGACGCAGACCCACATTTCCTTGTTTGATGGGTCCAACTGCGGCATCCAGCTCGATGGCAAGCCGGTGTTCTCGGTGCAGTACCATCCCGAGGCCTCACCGGGCCCGCGCGACTCGCACTATCTGTTCAAGCGCTTTGCCGACCTGATGCGGCAGAGAAAGAGCGCGTAAGGCGACAAGACCGCCCGGCGGATCAGTCCGCCGAGGCCCGGCTCCGTCACGGACGCATGAACATGAAGTCCGTGTCGGGATCGCAGTTCTCGGCGATGAAGCGCAGCTCCGCCTGGATGTCGGCGACCGACCTCGTCTCCAGATATTTCGAAATCACCAAATTGAGCAATGCCCGGCAGACCGCTTCGTGCCCGAGGCCGGCTGTCTCCGCCTCGTCGACGGCCGCCGAGAAATGACGCTGCGCAACGTCGGATGCGTACATGGCGTTCCCTCTCCTTCGCTTTGATCTGCGTGCCCGCCAATGGCCGCCAGCGCCTTGATCTCGGTCAAGCCGGCGTATGGAGTGAGGAACAAGAGGGCCTGCACCCTCTTGATTCCAGCCCGTTGCCAGTGGGAGCCCCCCCATGTCCGTCGTCCGCGACAATGCCGAGCCGCTCGCCATCGTTTTCGAAGACGACGGCCTCGTGCCGAACAACATCCTCCCGTTCCTGGTCTACCAGGGCGCGGTGAAGCTCGATCCGAAGCATCCGGAAGAGACCATCGAAGACCTGTTCGAAGGCAACGGCTGGGGCGGGACGTGGCGCAACGGCGTCTACGACTATCTGCATTATCACGCGACGGTGCACGAGGTGCTCGGCGTCGCGCGTGGCAGTGCAAGCGTCCGTTTCGGCGGCGATCATGGCCAGGAGCTTCAGATCAAGGCCGGCGACGTCGCGATCCTGCCGGCCGGCACCGGGCATCAGTGCATCAAGGCGAGCGATGATTTCTGCGTGATCGGCGCTTACCCGCCGGGATCGAAGATGGAGATCACGCGGGCGACGCCCGAGAACCACGCCAGGGCGCTGAAGACGATTCCAAACGTGGCACTGCCGCCCGCCGATCCCGTGACGGGCAAGGACGGGGCGCTGATGCGGCTGTGGCGGTAGCTGCGGGCGCGGTGCCGTAAGGTGGAAAGCGTAATCCACCTCTTCCATTCCGCCGAGACAGACGTGGTGGGTTACGCCGTCGGCTAACCCGCCCGACACATCCCTGCTACGCCTCGTTGGTACCTTCCTGCCGGGTCGCCTCGAACAGGAACCAGGTGCGGCGCTCGGTCTCGTCGATGAAGTTTTCGAGGATGCTGGCGCTGGCGACGTCACCGGCCTCGTCGCAGACCTCATGCGCCTTGCGCATCGCGGCGGCGACGTGCTTGTTGTCCTGCATCAGCTCGCGCAGCATCTCGCGCGGCGGGACGTAGTCCTCGTTGTTGTCCTTGATGGTCTGGAGCTTTGCGACCTGGCCGATCGACTTCAGCGTGGTACCGCCGATCTTGCGGACGCGCTCGGCGAGCTGGTCGGTGGTGGCGAAGATCTGGTCGGACTGCTCGTCGAGCAGCAGATGGTAGTCGCGGAAATGCCGGCCGCTGATGTGCCAGTGGAAATTCTTGGTTTTGAGGTAAAGCGCGAACGCGTCGGCCAGAAGCACGTTGAGCGCCTCCGAGACCTTCTTGACCCCATCGGACGACAGATCAGTAGGGGTATCGAGATCGGGCGAGACCTTGCTGGTTTTGCTCACGGGAAACCTTCCTGTTAGGACGCGGACATTGACGGCGCGCCGTCGCACCCCTAACGCAAGGCGGGCAGCGCCGGTTCCTCCATCGGAACCGCTTGGCCGGGATCTTCGAATAGCATGGACGATTGGATCGATTATTACGACTCGACGCATACGATCTATGTCAGCAAGCTGCATCGCGACCTGCATTTCCAGATCATTGCGCGGGACATCATCGGCTACATCCCCTCGCCCGATGCGACGGTGCTGGACTATGCCTGTGGGGAAGCACTGTCGGCGAGCGAGGTCGCGGCCGCCTGCGGCAAGCTGATCCTGGCCGAGCCCGCGCCGGGTGTGCGTGGGCGGCTGATCGCGCGGTTTGCCCCGAACACCAAGATCCGCGTCCGCTCGCTCGACGATATCCGCAAGATGCAGGACCAGTCGATCGACCTCGTCGTGATGAACTCGGTCGCACAATACATGACGCCGGAGGAGCTCGATGTCGCCCTCCTCAACATCCGCCGTATCCTGAAGCCCTCCGGCAAGCTGGTGCTCGGCGACATTCTCCAGCCCAATGTCGGCATGGTCAGGGACGTGATGGCGCTGCTCGGCTTCGCCCTGCGCCATGGCTTCCTGAAAGACGCGCTGATCGGGCTGATCAGCACCGCGCTGTCGGATTATCGCCAGCTGCGCTCGCGCATCGGGCTCCAGCGCTACAGCGAGAACGAGATCACCGCCAGGCTGAAGGCGGCCGGATTCGCGGTCCAGCGCGCCCGCAGCAATATCGGCCACAATCGCTGGCGCATGACCTTCATCGCGCGGCCGCCTCTGGTCCGTTAAGCATAAAAACCAGCCGTGGTAGCTTGTCGCATGCCGATCGGGAATAATCCGGATGGCCCGGTGGCGGAAGTGTCTACGCGGGGGCGGTGCATCGCTCTTCATCCTGGTTCAAATCCAGGCCGGGTCTCCAGCCTTCGCTGCTGACGCAGCTTCGGCTCGGCAAGCCCTCTCGTAGCGAAGGCTGCCGCGGCGAAGCCCGAAGGGGCGAAGCCGGGCCTGTGTCGGCAATCCGCTCAGCCTCAATCCACCTTTACCACGTTACACCCAGACAACAGCTGAAGCCGGTCCGCATCCCTGGCTGCGGAGCTGATCACGGCGTCAAGCAGGCCGGGGAAACGCGCGTCCAGATCCTCGCGGCGCAGGCGCATGAACCGGTTGGTTCCGGCCAGGCGCGTCTGCATCAGCCCGCATTCGCGCAGCTTGGCGAAGTGATAGGCGAGGTTGGACTTGCCACCCAGCCCGCTGAAATCGCCACAACAGAGCTCGCTGCTGACACGTTCTTGCTCGGCGAGCTGGTAAACGATGGCGAGCCGGATCGGATCGCTCAGGCAATCCAGCACCATCGGCAGCTCGATCTGCTCCCGGGTCGGATGAAGAGGTGTACGGCTCATGTCCCGATCATAGCGAAGCGGCCGTTATGTTCAATAGTTCTTGAACCAATTGACTCCTGGACCACGACGTCGAATAGTTCAATAAACGTTGAACATGAGACTTTCCCAATGAGCGTGTTCTGGCTGGCCCTCGCAGCCTTTGCGATCGGCACTGAAGGCTTTGTCATTGCAGGACTTTTGCCGGCAATCGCCACCGACCTTTCGATTTCGGTCTCGGCCGCGGGCCAATTGGTCACCGCCTACTCCCTCACCTATGCCGTGGGCTCGCCGATCCTCGCGGTGGCGCTGAACAACATCGACCGCCGCACCGTGCTGGCCCTGGCGCTGGCGACGTTCATCGCCGGCAACCTCGCGGCGATGGTCGCATCCAACTACGTCCTGCTGCTGGCCTCGCGGATGCTGATGGCATTGGGCTCGGGGCTTTGCATGCCGACGGCAATGGCCGTGTCCGTGGCGGTCGCCGCGCCCGAGCGCCGCGGCCGCGCGGTGGCGCTGGTCACCTCGGGGATGACGGTCGCGACCGTGATCGGCGTTCCCCTCGGCAATCTCGTCGGCAGCCTGCTCGGGTGGCGCGCGACCTTTGCCATGGTCGCCCTGATCGGCGCGGTCGCGCTCGCCGGCCTGCTGCTCGGCCTGCCCAAGGGCTTGCCCCGCAATACGGCCTCGCTCAGCGAACGGCTGGCGGTGGCGCGCCACAGCCACGTTCTGGTCGCGCTCCTGATCACCATGTTGTGGGCGCTGGGCGGCTTCACTGTCTTCACCTATTTCGCGGTCCCGCTGCGCGGGCTCGGTTTCGATGCCTCGCAAGTCAGCCTCGCTCTGCTGGTGTTCGGCAGCGCGGCGGCGATCGGGAACATGCTTGGCGGCGTCCTGGCCGACCGGCTCGGCACGCTCGCCACCGCAGGCCTCGGGCTCGCCGGCATGGCGGGTGCCCTGATCCTGCATTCGCTGATCCTGAAGCTGATGCCGGGACAGGCGCATTACGCGGTGCTGGGCGCGATCTTCCTCTGGGGCCTCTCGGGATGGGCGTTCTATCCGGCCCAGCTCGCGAGCATCATCCGGATCGAGCCGCAGGCTTCGATGATTGCGCTCTCGCTCAACGCCTCGTCGATGTATCTCGGCTTCGCCATCGGCGGAGCACTGGGCGGCGCGGTGCTGGCGACCCTCTCATCGACCGACCTCGGCTGGATCGGCGGAACGAGCGTTGCGGCCTCGCTCCTGGTGCACCTCGCCCGTGGCTGGCAAGCCCGGCCCAAACCCGTCAAAATTGCCGGTTGATGGGCATTTTTCGGGGTTTCGCCGCCTCTAAAACTGGTCTAAGACCCACCCGCGCGCGAGGGAGACCACCGCGCTCTCGGCCAAAGGGACGCGCAGCAGCGCGCCCTTTTTTTGTGCCAAAATTCCACTTCGGCGAGAGTTGATGCCCAAACGTACAGACATCACCACCATCCTGATCATCGGCGCCGGTCCCATCGTGATCGGCCAGGCCTGCGAGTTCGACTATTCGGGCACCCAGGCGGTGAAGACGCTGAAGGAAGAGGGCTATCGCATCGTCCTCGTCAATTCCAACCCGGCCACCATCATGACCGATCCGGAATTGGCCGATGCGACCTATATCGAGCCGATCACGCCCGAGATCGTCGCCAAGATCATCGAGAAGGAACGTCACGTCATTCCCGGCGGCTTCGCGCTGCTGCCGACCATGGGCGGACAGACCGCGCTGAACTGCGCGCTGTCGCTGCGCCGCCAGGGCACACTGGAGAAGTTCGACGTCGAGATGATCGGCGCCACCGCCGACGCGATCGACAAGGCCGAAGACCGCCAGCTGTTCCGCAATGCCATGGAGAAGATCGGGCTGCAGACGCCGAAGTCGCGGCTCGCCAACGCGTCCGAGCTGAAGAAGTCGTTCCGCGACAAATACCACGCCGAACGCGAGAAGCTGTCGGGCGCGGCGCTCGAAGAGCTCGACCGGCAATGGACTCTCGGCGAAGGCGACCGGCGCAAGCGTTATCAGGAATATGCGCTCGGACAGGCGATGATGGCGCTGTCCGAGATCGGCCTGCCCGCGATCATCCGCCCTTCCTTCACCATGGGCGGCACCGGTGGCGGCATCGCCTACAACAAGGAAGAGTTCCTCGACATCATCGAACGCGGCCTCGATGCGTCTCCCACCAACGAAGTGCTGATCGAAGAATCCGTGCTCGGCTGGAAAGAGTACGAGATGGAGGTGGTGCGCGACAAGAACGACAATTGCATCATCGTCTGCTCGATCGAGAACCTCGATCCGATGGGCGTGCACACCGGCGATTCCATCACGGTGGCGCCGGCGCTGACGCTGACCGACAAGGAATACCAGATCATGCGCGACGCCTCGCTGGCGGTGCTGCGCGAGATCGGCGTCGAGACCGGCGGCTCCAACGTGCAGTTCGGCGTCAATCCCGAAGACGGTCGCATGGTCGTCATCGAGATGAATCCGCGCGTGTCGCGCTCCTCAGCGCTGGCCTCGAAGGCCACCGGTTTTCCGATCGCCAAGGTCGCCGCCAAGCTCGCCGTCGGCTACACCCTGGACGAGATCGCCAACGACATCACCGGCGGCGCCACGCCCGCCTCGTTCGAGCCGACCATCGACTACGTCGTCACCAAGGTGCCGCGCTTCGCCTTCGAGAAATTCCCGGGCGCCTCGACCACGCTGACCACGTCGATGAAGTCGGTCGGCGAAGTCATGGCGATCGGGCGCACCTTCCAGGAAAGCCTGCAAAAGGCGCTGCGCGGGCTCGAGACCGGGTTGACCGGCCTCGACGAGATCGAGATCGAGGGCCTCGGCCGCGACGACGACAAGAACGCGATCCGCGCCGCGCTCGGCACGCCGACGCCGAACCGGCTGCTCCAGGTCGCCCAGGCCATGCGGCTCGGCTGGTCGAACGAGGACATCTTCAAGTCCTGCAAGATCGATCCGTGGTTCCTCGGCGAGATGCGCGGCATCGTCGACATGGAGGAGAGGGTCCGCAAGAACGGCCTGCCGGGCAACGCTTTCGGCATGCGCACGCTCAAGGCCATGGGCTTCTCCGATGCACGCCTCGCCGTGCTCGCCGAGACGACGGAAGCGGAGGTGACGGCAAAGCGGCACGCGCTCGGCGTTCGCCCCGTCTACAAGCGCATCGACACCTGCGCGGCCGAGTTCGCCTCCCCCACCGCCTACATGTATTCGACCTATGAGGCGCCGTTTGCGGGCGCGCCGGCGGACGAGAGCGCGCCGTCCGACAAGAAGAAGGTCATCATTCTCGGCGGCGGCCCCAACCGCATCGGCCAGGGCATCGAGTTCGACTATTGCTGCTGTCACGCCTGCTTCGCGCTGCATGACGCCGGCTACGAATCCATCATGGTCAACTGCAATCCGGAGACGGTGTCGACCGATTACGACACCGCCGACCGGCTCTATTTCGAGCCGCTCACCGCCGAGGACGTGCTGGAGATCATCGCGAAGGAGCGCAGCAAGGGCACGCTGCACGGCGTGATCGTGCAGTTCGGCGGCCAGACGCCGCTGAAGCTGGCGCGTGCGCTGGAGGCCGCCGAAGTGCCGATCCTCGGCACCTCGCCGGACGCCATCGACCTTGCGGAGGACCGCGACCGCTTCAAGCGCGTGCTCGACAAGCTTCGTCTCAAGCAGCCGAAGAATGGCATCGCCTATTCGGTCGAGCAGGCGAGGCTCGTCTCCGCCGACCTCGGCCTGCCGCTGGTGGTCCGCCCATCCTACGTGCTCGGCGGCCGCGCCATGCAGATCATCCGCGAGGAGAACCAGCTCAACGACTATCTGCTCGGCACGCTGCCGGAGCTGGTGCCGGCCGACGTCAAGGCGCGCTATCCGAACGACAAGACCGGGCAGATCAACACCGTGCTCGGCAAGAACCCGCTGCTGTTCGATCGCTATCTGTCGGACGCGACCGAGATCGACGTCGATTGCCTCTGCGACGGCAAGGACACTTTCATCGTCGGCATCATGGAGCACATCGAGGAAGCCGGCATCCATTCCGGCGACAGCGCCTGCTCGCTGCCGCCGCACTCGCTCGATGCGAAGATGATCGAGGAGCTGGAGCGCCAGACCCGCGAGCTCGCGCTCGGCCTCGACGTCATCGGCCTGATGAACGTCCAATATGCCATCAAGGACGGCGAGATCTACGTGCTCGAGGTCAATCCGCGCGCTTCACGCACGGTGCCGTTCGTCGCCAAGGTGGTCGGCACGCCGGTCGCCAAGATCGCCGCGCGCATCATGGCGGGCGAGAAGCTCGCCGATTTCAAGCTGAAGAAGGCCAGGCTCAAGCACGTCGGCGTCAAGGAATCGGTCTTCCCGTTCGCGCGTTTCCCCGGCGTCGACACGGTGCTCGGCCCCGAGATGCGCTCGACCGGCGAGGTCATGGGCATCGACCGTTCGTTTGCGGTGGCCTTCGCCAAGAGCCAGCTCGGCGGCGGCACGCGGGTGCCGCGCAAGGGCACGGTGTTCGTCTCGGTGCGCGAAAGCGACAAGACGCGCATCGCCGAGGCCGTTCGCGAATTGCACTCGCTCGGCTTCAAGGTGCTGGCGACCTCGGGCACCCAGCGCTTCCTGACCGACCAGGGCATCCCGACCGAAAAGGTAAACAAGGTGCTGGAGGGGCGGCCGCACATCGTCGACGCCATCACCAACGGGGACGTCCAGCTCGTCTTCAACACCACCGAAGGCCCGCAGGCGCTGGCCGACAGCCGTTCGCTGCGGCGCGCGGCCCTCTTGCATAAAGTGCCGTATTACACCACTCTTTCCGGGGCCGTGGCGGCCGCGCAGGGCATCCGCGCCTATTTGGGCGGGGACCTTGAGGTTCGTACCCTGCAGAGCTACTTTTCGGAAACCTGATCGCTAGCTCCGGCGAAGCCGCTGCTAAGTGATTGGCGATGAAGCCACAATGGCCGGAGGAACTGTCCGGCCAGGTGGTGGTTCTGTTCCGGCGCTAAAAGCCCATATCTGTCAACGTCCGGCAGTCCCTGCGTTGGGCTCCGGAAACACTGACGAATCAAGGTTGCGGCGCCCATCCGCGTTTGGGGCGCACGATCGAAGGACGAGAGAGACGATGGAAAAGGTTCCGATGACCCAGGCCGGCTTTGTCGCGCTCGGGGAAGAATTGAAGCAGCGCCAGTCCGTGGATCGTCCGCGGATCATCGAGCATATCGCGGAGGCGCGCTCGCACGGAGACCTGTCGGAAAACGCGGAATATCATGCCGCGAAGGAAGAGCAGTCCCACAATGAAGGCCGCATCGCCGAGCTCGAGGACAAGCTCGCGCGCGCCGACATCATCGACATTTCCAAGCTCTCCGGCGACACCATCAAGTTCGGCGCCACTGTGACGCTGGTCGACGAGGACACCGAGAAGAAGACGGTGTGGCAGATCGTCGGCGAGGTCGAGGCCGACGCCAAGAAGGGCCGCATCTCCATCACCTCGCCGCTCGCGCGCGCGCTGATCGGCAAGAAGAAAGGCGCCTCGGTCGAGGTCAACACGCCCGGCGGCGCCAAGGCCTATGAGATCACCAAGGTGGAGTGGCGGTAAGGATTTGCCGCCTGCGTGCGACGATGTTTCGAAAAGGCCGCGCCCCGCGCGGCCTTTTTCGTATCTGCGTGTTGCTCGTTAAGACGGAATGTGGAGCGGCAGCATCTCTCGTGTCCCCGACGCGCTCCAGCGCCCTTGGCGTTGCGGCGCAGAGCCGGCCCCAGAAGGCAGCACGGGTACACGCGGTAAGATGGGCCCCAGCTCTGCAGCGCATCGCTGAAGGAGCGCTGCGCTGCGTCCGGGGCCGAGATCGGGGCCCTACCTTCTTCCCTTCACATCCAGCGGCACGGCCGCCTCGTATTTCGAATTATGCAGCACCAGCGAGGTCCGCACGTTGCGGACATGTGGCGCGGCAGTCAGGTGCGTGACGAAATCCTGGAAAGTCGCCATATCGGGCGCGACGCATTTGAGGATGAAATCGACCTCGCCCGACAGCATCCAGCATTCCCGCACCAGGGGCTCGGCGCGGACGAAATCCTCGAATGCGCGCAAATCCGCCTCGGCCTGACTGGACAGGTGCACGGCCGCGAACACGGTGACGTCGAAGCCGAGTTTGCGGGCGTCGAGCAGGCCCCGATAGCCGTGGATGTAGCCCTCCTCCTCCAGCGCCCGGACACGGCGCAGGCAGGGGGGCGGCGAGATGCCGACGCGCTTGGCCAGCTCGACATTCGTGATTCGACCGTCGGCCTGAATCTCGGTGAGAATCTTCAGGTCGATCTCGTCTAGGTTCCGCGACACGTGATTGGAACTCCTGCCCTTTGCAGCGGTATTGGATGGTTTGTCGAAATCCTCATAGCCCAGTCGGCACGGGCAGCGCAATTTTATTGCGCGTGCAACGCAATCGACTTTTGTTCCCTGTTGGAAAAATCCGCCGAGAGGGAATGCAATTCTTGCATAGCTCACCAGAAGGCTTAGATTAGCTCTGATATTTCAGCGCCTCCGCGAGGCCTCCCGGCACCTTCCGCGCCCGCGCTGCAAATCCCCCGTGAAAGGCGTCCATCGAAATGTCCGCTCCTGTTCATGCAAAGGTCGTCATTATCGGCTCCGGCCCTGCTGGCTACACGGCGGCGATCTATGCCGCGCGGGCGATGCTCGAGCCGATCCTGATCCAGGGCATCCAGCCCGGCGGGCAGCTCACCATCACCACCGACGTCGAGAATTATCCGGGCTTCGCCGACGTGATCCAGGGCCCCTGGCTGATGGAGCAGATGGAGAAGCAGGCGGTCCATGTCGGCACCAGGATCGTCACCGACCTGGTCACCAAGCTGGAGACGGCGCAGCGGCCGTTCCGCCTCACCTGCGACAGCGGCGACGTCTATCTCGCCGACACCGTGATCCTCGCCACAGGCGCGCAAGCGCGCTGGCTCGGGCTGCCGTCCGAAGCGAAGTTCCAGGGCGGCGGCGTATCGGCCTGCGCCACCTGCGACGGCTTCTTCTACCGGGGCAAGGACGTGATCGTGGTCGGCGGCGGCAACACCGCGGTCGAGGAAGCCCTGTACCTCACCAATCATGCCTCGCAGGTCACTATCGTGCATCGTCGCGATCACTTCCGCGCCGAGCGCATCCTGCAGGAACGCCTGTTCAAGCACCCGAAGATCAGGGTGATCTGGGACTCGGCCGTCGACGAGATCTGCGGCACCGAGAACCCGAACAAGGTCACCCATGTCCGGCTCAAGAACGTCAAGACCGGCGCGCTCGCGGACGTGAGGACCGACGGCGTCTTCATCGCCATCGGCCACGCGCCCGCGACCGAGCTCGTCAAGGACCAGGTCAAGCTGAAACCGTCGGGCTATGTCGAGGTCGCCCCGAACTCGACCGCCACCTCGGTGCCCGGCCTGTTCGCCGCCGGCGACGTCGCCGACGAGACCTATCGCCAGGCCGTGACGGCCGCAGGCCTCGGCTGCATGGCCGCACTCGAAGCCGAACGTTTCTTGGCCCTTCGCGCCAGCGAGCGCGCGGCAGCGGAATAACATCATGCCTCGAACACGCGACGGATTTACGGATATGGATTGGGACAAGCTGAAGGTGTTTCACGCGGCGGCGGAAGCGGGCAGCTTCACGCATGCGGGCGAGCAGCTCGGCCTGTCGCAATCGGCGGTCTCGCGCCAGGTCTCGGCGCTGGAGCAGGAGCTCTCGGTCTCGCTGTTCCACCGCCACGCCCGCGGCCTGATCCTCACCGAGCAGGGCGACCTGCTCTTCCGCACCGCGCATGACGTGTTTATGCAGCTGCAGGCGGCGCGCGCCAAGCTGACCGACAGCCGCGAGCGGCCGAGCGGCGACCTCAAGATCACCACCACGCCCGGCGTCGGCATCAACTGGCTGATCCCGCGGCTCGGCGAGTTCACCGCGCTCTATCCGGAGATCCGCATCTCGCTGATCGTCACCGACGAGGAGCTCGATCTGTCGATGCGCGAGGCCGACGTCGCGATCCGCACCCGCAAGCCGACGCAGCCGGACCTGATCCAGCGCAAGCTGTTCGCAATGGGCTTCCACGCCTATTGCTCGCCGGAATACATCAAGCGCTTCGGCACGCCGCGCACGCTGGAGGAGCTCGACTCCCACCGCATCATCACGCTCAGCGATGGCAGCTTCGCGCCGCATCTTCAGAATCGCAATTGGCTGATCGAAGCCGGGCGCAACGGCTCCGGCCCGCGCGAAGCCTATTTCAAGGTCAACAACATCCTCGGTCTCGTGCGCGCCTGTCAGCAGGGCCTCGGCATCGCCGCGCTGCCGGACTATCTCGTCGAGGAACAGAACAAACTCGTGCAGCTGTTCGGCGAGTCGGATTCGATCCAGCTCGACACCTACTTCGTCTATCCCGAGGAGTTGAAGACGGTCGCACGCGTGCAGGTGTTCCGCGACTTCGTGGTGAGCAAGGCGCAACGCTGGCCGTCCTGATTTCCGCATGACTGACATGCGGCCTCGGCTGTTGCTGCATGACACTGGGCGAGCCCATAATGTTTGCACGCTGAGCCTTCGCGTTGCGCATTTGTCCCCCTCCTCCAGTGGCGCGGGAGTTCAGTAATCCCTCTTGGAAGGTGATTGTGTCGGCCTCACGTGGCCAATACCTAAGCCGGGCCTTCGGGTCCGGCTTTTTTTCGTCTGCATGAGCTTTCGCCCTCCGCGTGTATTGACAGTTCCAGGCACACCCCGCATCATTTGCAGATGATCACGAAGTCGTGCGCAGCCAATTCGAAAAAAGGCCCCCATTCGGGGACCTCGGATTTTTGCGCGCACTAGCTGACTTCGTCATCGCTGCAAATCCCGAAAACCCCGCCGCCTGGACGGGGTTTTTTCATGTGCCCTCCGTCTCAGGTTTCCCGAGAAGGAGATGGAACATGACCGGACTTGAAGATTACTTGCGCGGGCTGTGGCTGCCGCTGGTGACGCCGTTTCACGGCGGCGCGCTCGACGAGAGATCGCTGCGGCGGCTGACGCGGCACTACGGCGCGGGAGCCGTCGACGGCTTCATCCTGGGGGCGACCTCAGGCGAAGGCATGACGCTGCGCGAGGCCGAGCTCGAGCGTCTCGTCGCCGTGGTGCGCGACGAGATGGCGGCCAGCGGCCGCATCGTGCCGATCTGCCTCGGACTCTCGGGCGCGGACACCTCGCGGCTGAAGGAGCGCCTCGACGAGACCGCGGACTGGCCGATCGACGGTTACCTGATCGCGAGCCCCTACTACGTGCGGCCGTCGCAGCGCGGCCTGCTGGCGCATTTCGAGGCGCTCGCCGACCACGCGGCATGGCCGCTCGCGCTCTACAACATCCCCTATCGCACGTCCGTCAACATCACCAACCAGACGCTGCTGCGGCTCGCCGAGCACAGGAACATCGTCGGCCTGAAGGATTGCGGCGCGAGCCGCGAGCAGTCGATCGCGCTGCTGCGCGACAGGCCGAAGGCCTTTCGCGTGCTCACCGGCGAGGATTCCAACTATTTCGAGGCGCTCAGCGACGGCGCCGATGGCGGCATCGTGCTGTCGGCCCATGTCGAGACCGCAACGTTCGCAGCCGTCCATGCCGAGCTGAAGCGCGGCAATCATGATGCTGCGCTGGCGCGCTGGAACGAGGTCGCCGAGCTGACGCGGCTGCTGTTCGCCGAGCCGAGCCCCGCGCCGGCGAAGTACTGGCTGTGGCGCAGCGGCCTCATCGACAGCCCCGAAGTGCGCCTGCCGATGGTTGAAGTGAGCAGCGAGCTCGCAGCGGCGATCGATCGCGAGATCGAACGACGGACGAAAGTCGCGGCGTAGCGGCTTCGCTTACCCTCCCCCTCCAGGGGAGGGTAAGCGCACCGCCCCGTGGTTAACCGCGCATCAACGGCCTTCGCTCCCGCCACATGGCGCATCCACGGCTCGTTTACGCAATCGCGCCTATCCTCCGGGACCTACAGAGGGGGAATGACCATGGGACATCGCATCCGGCCGACGGCCGCGCGGCAATTCGCGCCCGCCGATCTCCTGCAGGGAATTCTGGTGGTGTCGTCGTTCGGGTTCTGGGCGGTGATGCTCGGCCTGATGCCGGTGCTGCTGTTTCGCCTCTGGCTGGTCGGCTGACGGACGCGCGCGGGATGGTTAACCCGCGGTAGCACCTGTGTTCAAAATGCCGGGGCAGCTGCGATCCGGATCTTAAAACATCCCCGCTAACACTGACGCCCATAAGCGAAGAAATCGCGGAGGCGTTTGTGAATAGTCAGAATGAAATGGCGTCGCATTACGACGCCGGACAGCAGGGCTTTACCACCGAGGACATTCTCTGGGCCGCCGGCATCTGGTCGGTGATCCTCACCCTGTCGCCGGTCATCGTGTTCTACATGCTGATGGTGGCGTAACTCATCTTCACCGGTGCAGAAACGCAAAACGCGCGGCTTGTCCGCGCGTTCTTCGTCCGGGGAATGAACAATGAAAATTAAGCCGCCTGCTTGTGCATTGCGCCGGAAGCCGACGCCGTGCCGCGAATAGCCTTGACCGAACGCTCGATCGCCGCCCACAGCCGTGCAATCTCCTGGGCCGCACGGCTCTCGGCCTGATACTCGCGCGCACCCTCGCCGTGGCTCAGCGCCATCAGCAGGTCCGAACGATTGGTGATCTGACCGCCCCACACCGGAGCACGGAATTTGGCCAGCGCTTCGCGGGCGATGGTGACGATCGGGCTTTCGGCATCGTCGCGGCGCGCCGGCGCACCGTTGAGCACGACCGCGTAGGGCTTGCGCGCGGCGCGGCACATCTGGATGGTTTCCTGCACCGCGTTGACGTCGAACACGCCGGGACGCGCCGGAATGATCACCATCGTCGCGTTGCGGATCGCGTCGTCGACGACGGCCGACAGGTTCGGCGGCGTGTCGATCAACACCCATTCATAGCCGTCGCGTTTGGCAGCGGAGACGATGCCGCTGACGGAGTTCACGGCAGCCTTGATCGGCGGCTCGTTGGTGCCACGCAGCTTGTGCCACAGCGTGAGCGAGCCCTGCGGATCGGCATCCACGAGCATGACCTGCTTGCTCGCCTTGATCTGCGCGGCGAGATGTGCAGCCAGGGTACTCTTGCCCGAGCCGCCCTTACGCGATGCAAAAACAATAACGTTCATACCTTCGGCCTCCAGATTGACCCCAGGCCGCGAAAATGAATCAGCGCGCTGATTCGGGAAAGAAAAATTTATCAGGGGTTGCGTTACAGCCACGAAATAACAAGGCGTGTTGGCTTTTGAGTCACACTGCTCCGCGGGAAAGAGACCCAGACCCAAGCGAAACACCGCTCGCCCGGGCTTTTGTGCGTTATTTGAGCAACAAGCGGGACAACGCAACCTTGCCGCGCAAACCTGCAGGCGACTCTTTTCCGTCGCCCGCGGCTGCCATGGCCGCAAGCCTTGCGCGGCGTCGCGTGAACAAAAGGAGTCCGGTGGCTGTCGCGAAGCCGGCGTCCGCGCTCAGCCTTCGCTGGATTTCCTTCTGGCCACCTTCGGCGCCGGCTTTGTGGTCTTCGCAGCCTTGGGCGCGATGTTGGTCGGCTTGCCGGCGCGGACCTCGCCCGGCTCGGGGCGGAAGAACACCCGGCATTGCGGCGAGAGCTGCGCCTTCTTCTTGATCATGCAGGCGGTGATGGCATCGACGTTCGGAACGAACTCGCTGCACAGCCGCATCGCATCCGGCGAGCAGGCCTGCTGCTCCTCCTGGGTGTAGGCGAAGCCGGCGCGCGGCAGGGCCAGAACGGCGAGGGCAAGCCCGAGGGTTGCGGCGGCCAGTGACTTCTTCAAGCGAAATGCCGGCATCGATTTCCCCACGTGATGAGTCAGGGGGAATAGTGGGTGAACGGCGGTGCGTTGGCAACGAGGGCAGATGCGAAAGCCGCGACGTGTGCGGTCTCGGCAACAGGGCGCCGACTGAGGCGAAACGTTGGCGGCGCGGGGCTCGACCGGGCGACCCAGTATTCCAGAGACGCCTGAAGTTCCTCGATAAGCCGCGGCGTACTGGATCCCCCGCCCCAGTGCGCACTTGCGCGCAAGGCGGGGGACGACACCTGCTCGCTGGGAGAGACCGCAGCTCACACTCACCCGAGTTCGGCCCCCTCACAACACAAAACTTGAGAAAACAACCCCATGCACAGTAGCCAAGTGACGGCAATCCCTCAGCATTTCCATTCTTAGGATTTAACGAAGTCGAGTTTGACTTGTCGGGCAAAACAGGGGCATGATGGCATCATCAAAAGATGCGCGTGGGGTGGCCTGTCTCCTGCGCTGATCAAAAGCGTGGGAAGTGGAGGCGATCGCATGGAGGGGAATGAGGCGGAACTTCCGCTCTCGGGGGTTACGGTTGTCTCGCTCGAGCAGGCGATCGCGGCGCCGCTGGCCAGCCGGCACCTGGCGGATTGGGGCGCGCGGGTCATCAAGATCGAGCGGCCCGGAAGCGGCGATTTCTGCCGGGACTACGATCATGTGATGAACGGCATGTCGAGCCAGTTCGTCTGGACCAATCGTTCGAAGGAAAGCCTCGCGATCGACATCAAGAGCCCCGAAGGCCGCAAGGTGCTCGAAGCCCTGCTGCCGCGGGCCGATGTGTTCATCCAGAATCTCGCGCCCGGCGCGGCGGAGCGGCTCGGTCTGGACGCCGCATCGCTCGTGCGAAAATTTCCGCGCCTCATCGCCTGCGACGTCTCGGGCTATGGCAGCGGCGGACCCTACAGCAACAAGAAGGCCTATGATCTCCTGGTGCAGTGCGAGGCCGGCGTGCTCGCCATCAACGGCACCGAGGCGGAGCCCGCCAAGGTCGGGCTTTCCGTGGTCGACATCGCCACCGGCATGTACATCCTCAACGGCGTGCTGATGGCGCTGTACGCCCGCGAGCGGACCGGCAAGGGCACGGCCTTCCAGGTCTCGCTGTTCGATTCCATCACGGACTGGATGAGCTATCCCGCGTTCTACACCGAGAGCACCGGCCGGCCGCTGCCGCGCACCGGCGCGAAACATGCGACGATCGCGCCCTACGGCCCGTTCCGCGTCGGCGACGGCAACACCATCTTCTTCGGCATCCAGAACGACCGGGAATGGCGGTCGCTGTGCCGCATCGTGCTGGGCGATGCCGGCTTTGCCGACGACCTGCGCTTCCGCACCAATCCGCTGCGCATGCAGAACCGCGACGATCTGCAGGCGCATATCGAGCAACGCTTTGCATCCATGACCAGCGAAGAGGTGCTGCGGCTGCTGGACGAGGCCGCGATCGCCAATGCGCATCTGAACTCGGTCGAGGCCTTCCTGAAGCACGAGCAGCTTCATGCACGCGGGCGGGTGCAGAGCGTGGGATCGCCGAGCGGGCCGGTGATGAGCCTCCTGCCCGCGCTCACTATTCCCGGCGTGACGCCGCGGATGGATCCGGTGCCTGATGTCGGCGAGCACAACGAGGCCATCCTCGCTGAACTCGGCCTGGCCAAGGAGACGTGACGATGGCCTCGCTGCGGCCGAGCCGGGCCTATCTGGCTGTTCCCGCGCATCGCGCCCGCGTCGTCGCCAAGGCCGCGGCTTCAGGCGCGGATGCCGTGTTCATGGATCTCGAGGACGCCGTGCCGCCCGCCGAGAAGGGCGTTGCGCTGGAGGAAGCCGTCCAGTCGTTGTCCTCGCTCGACTGGGGCAATAAGCACGTCGCGGTCAGGCTCAACGCCGTCGACAGCCCGTTCATTGCAAACGAGATCCGCACGCTGGCGGCGCTGCCGCGGCTGGATGCGGTGATCGTGCCGAAGGCAGAGCGTGCCAGCGACATCGTCGCCATCGCCGATCAGCTCCGCGCCGCCGCGCCGGATCGCGCTGCGCCTGTTACGCTCGAACTGCTGATCGAGACGGCACTGGGCCTCGTCAATGTCGACACGCTCGCCGCCGCGCACGACAGCGTGGCCGCGCTGCATCTCGGCGTCGGCGACTTCGCGGCCTCGCTCGGCGCCCGCACCTCCGACATCGGCATCTCGCCGGACGGCTACCGCCATGTCGGCTCCGCGCAAAGCGGCTACGCCGCCGCGCCGCTCGACCTGTTCGCCTATCCCATGATGCGCCTGCTGGTCGCCGCGCGCGCCTTCGGCCTGCGCGCCATCGACGGCCCCTGCGGCGCGTTCCGCGATGCCAGGCTGACTGAGGCCAGCGCGCAAAAGGCCGCCGCGATGGGCTTCGACGGCAAGCAGGTGATCCATCCCGACCAGATCGAACCGACGCTGCGTGCGTTCACGCCGTCGGCCGAGGAACTGGCCCAGGCGCGGCGGGTGGTCGAAGCGATGGAGACGGCTGAGGCGCAGGGCCAGGGCGCGGTCACGCTGGACGGCAAGATGATCGACTATGCCAATGTGCGGATGGCGCGCAGGATCATCGAGCTGGGGTCGTAACGGCCCTTGGCCACATTGCTGATCGTCGCGCTGGTGTTTGCGCGGATCGCAGCCGGCATGATGCCGGCGACGGCGTTCGTGCTGGCAAAGCTGCTCGGTCTGCCGCCGGCGTCATCGTGCTGTTCGCGGCGATGCCGACCGACGCGAACGCCTACATCTTCGCGGTCCAGTATCAACGGCTGGTGAGCCCGGAGTCGGGCGCGGTGGCGCTGCGGACGCTGCTGGCGGCGGCTGCGAAGCTGCCGGTGGTGGTGTGGGTGGTGAGGTAGGCTCGCGATGGCCCACCGGACCAATCGAAGGCGAGCATTTTGACTCAGCCTAGGCAGCCCAGTCCATGATCGCGTCGATGAAGGTCTGAGCCTGGCGGATCGCGTCGAGCCTCGTCGCACAGACACCGACCGACACTGTTCGGCCCTTTCCGACAGTCCACTTCCAACCAGCCGGGTAGCTCATTTCAACGATTGAGAAGCTTACGCCGCGATGTTCCACGGAGAACCTCCGCTAACATGTTGCTGTGTCTGAAAAGGCTACTCCAAATGGCGAATTTGTCCAGCCGAACGCAGGCCCACAATTCGCTCGTGCGGCTTGGATATCAGCGTTCAGGAGAGCGCATGGAGACTTATTGCGGTGGTGGTGTTGATGGTGGCGGGCGGAAGTAGGGGCGCCTGACGATTGCCGACACCCCTATGCGACACCTTGGCCTGCGCGCCAGGCCATCTCCCAGAAGTCTGCCTCGAGGCGGGTGGCTTCCTTGAAGATCGCAATCAGCTCGGCCTCGCGGGCCGGCGTGGCGTAGAGATCGGCGAGCTGCTCCATATGCGCTAGAGCCTTGGCAGCGACCTCCTGGTACGCCACGCCGGCGTACTCGGCGATCCAGACGCGATAGGCGTTCCTCGCGGCGTCAGCATCGGGGCGCGAAGCGAGCCGCGTTGCGATCTCCGCGTACCCGATCACGCAAGGCGCAAGCGCGACCTTGAGCGCCAGCAGATCGCCGCGCATTCCCGAATCTAACACGTAGCGCGTATAGGCCAGCATCTCGGCCGCCGGAGGGGCTTGTTCGAGGTCGCTCGGGGACAGGCCCCATTCGGCACAGAGCTTCACATGCAGGTTCATCTCGACATCAAGGATGGCCGAAAGGCCTGCCGTGGCTTCACGCATGTCGGCAAGGCTGGGGGACTTGTAGACCGCGAGCGCGTACGCGCGAGCAAACTCGATGAGGAACAGGTAGTCCTGAACGAGGTAGTGACGAAACGCCGCTTCGGGGAGCGAGCCGTCCGCCAATCCGTTCGTGAAGGGATGCTCCGTATAGGCCCGCCACTCAGTGGACGCGGCTGTCTTGAGACGCTCGAAAAAACTCACGATCTTTTCCGCCTGCTTGCTTGTCCATCAAACGTCATTAGCTCGCTACCGATAGCGCATTGCGAACGGAGGAGCTACGGTGGCGGCGGACAAAGCTGGCTTTGAGCAACGTTGCGGATAGGCCCCGCTTCGAGCCGCACTGATCGCTTGGCATCAACCCGCCCCGCTTCGCGGTGAAGGGCGAGAAGCTGAGCATCCCGGTGATGTGCGCGCTGAAGCTGGCGGTGATGCCGGTAGCGGCGTTTGTGCTGGCGAGACTGCTCGACCTGCCGCCGATCGCCGCCGGCGTCATCGTGCTGTTCGCGGCGATGCCGACCGGCGCAAACGCGTACATCTTTGCCGTGCAGTATCAGCGGCTGGTGAACCCGGTCTCGGGCGCGGTGGCGCTGGGAACGCTGCTGGCGGCGATCACGCTGCCGGTGGTGGTGTTGATGGTGGCGGGGGTGAGATAGGCGCCCTCACAAATGCAAGATATCTGCTTCGGAGCGGGCAACAAGCCGCAATGAAAAGCAGGCAGAGCACTGGCGGCCCTGCCCGCCCTGTTCAGACGTCTACTTGCTCTGCCTGGATGCGAGACACACTTACTGCTTCGGATCAACTCGCGCTTCCAGCCCGCGAAGCTGGGTCCTGACAGTCAAATCACCGATCTTCCTGCCCATGTCCTTTCCGACCTCGGTCGAGAAACGGTAATGGAAACCGGCATAGATGCGCGCATTTGCGACCTCATCGCTATAATCCTGGAGCTTGGCCCATTTGCGAGTCACACCTGACGCAGTGGGGCTGGTCATCGACAACTCCATTTCGTCGCCGGCGATGGACCGGAGAACCGTGGAAACCGCAGCTGATACGATGCAGTGGGCGCAGGGGTATTCGGGATGCATTGGCGTTTCACCCAGCGGCAACCAGGACGCTTCGCGTGGCGTCATCGGGTTGTGCGTGATGTCCGCGTTGCGAATGGCCGTCATTGGCCGCCAGAAATTGTAATGATACTTCGCATCAAAGACGGCAACGATGGCGTCGTTCGCAGCGATCTCGGCGAGGGCGAACAGACGAGCGCAATCGACGACGTCCATGTGCTTGGCCGATGCGACTTGCCGGATGATTGGATTGAAACTGGGAGGCCCGACCAGGAACCAGAAGCGTCCGATCGCCGTCTGCTCTGGTGTTCGGGTGGTGCTGTTGCGAGCACCGAGCTCCCGAATTTCGTTGACGTCTCTGGTCCAGGTCTCGGAATCGAGCGCCGGTGGTGGCACTGGACGGAATTGTGAGCCCGACGTGATGACCCAAGGGGAGGTTGCTCCAGACGTCGAGGCAGCCGGCACCACGGTCGGCACATAGACACCCGGGGCTGTATAGGGGCGATAAATCTCCTGAGCGTCACTGCCGTCATCCCTGCGCAACGCTATCACGCCGGAAGCGGCAATGTTTCCAAGCTCGATTCCATTCGCCTTTCCGTCCGTATCCGGAATGCCGGAAAGCGATGCAAGCAACGCCGCATCAAGGGCTGACTTTTGGTCCGGGTAGATCGTCAGAAGAATGTTGTAAGCCGCAGCCGACGCTGCGGCTTCCTTGGACGTTGAGCGGTCTGCTACGAGATCCAGCTTGTATGGAGCGTACCGTCTTTCGATCGCGTTGACGGCCTCGAACATGGCAACGTGAAGCATCGACATCGTCCGGGCCTGCGGCGCAGGTAGGATCTTCTTTTCAGCGGCAATCGCATCTGCTTTCGCGTTCCAATCCATGATGACATCGGCACGCGCGGTGCCGACGCAAACTGCGAGAGCGGCGATGATCAAGAATGGAGATTTCGTTGCAAGGAACGTCTTCATCTTCATGCTCCTCGTTGTCAAGAGAGCGACACCTTGTACGGACGGGCCGCGCAAGAACATGGAAGTGCAGAACGATCTTAAGATGACAGCAAGCCTGCTGATGTGAGACACTTTACACTCATCAGTGCCTTCGCTGTAGAATTCTGAAGACGCGATCCAAAAAGTAAGATCGACTGCCTTACCTGATGCGCGCCCCCTCATCTCGGCAGTCTCGGTACACCCATCGCATCCTTGGCGTAGCGGGATCGGCGGCGGGGCCCATCGCGCTCGGCATCAACCTGTTCCGCTTCGAGGTCAAGGGCGAGAAGCTCAGCATCCCGGTGATGTGCGCGCTCAAGCTGCTGGCGATGCCGGCGGCCGCGTTCGTGCTCGCACGACTGCTCGACCTGCCGCCGTTAGCCGTCGTCGTGCTGTTCGCGGCGATGCGACCGGCGCGAACGCGTACATCTTCGCGGTGCAGTATCAGCGGCTGGTGAGCCCGGTGTCGGGCGCGGTGGCGCTGGGGACGCTGCTGGCGGCGGTGACGTTGCCGGTGGTGGTGGTGGTGGTGTGGGTGGTGGCGCGCTGAGCACTTGCACCACGGTCCCGATGATTTTGCGTTTACACGCAAAGGTCGCTAGTCTGTCCTGATACGTCTTCAGGGAGGTTAACATGGGACAACGCGAAGAGATGCTCGCAGTGGTCAGGAGTGCCTACGCCGCGCGCGACGGCAGTGACGCTGAGGGCCTAGTGACAGCTTTCCATCCGCAGGGTCTGTTTACCTTGATGGGCGACAAAAGCGCGCTCGAACTGACAGGGAGCATGCAGGGGCACCCCACGCTGCGTGGTGCCTTCGGTAAATTGATTGAGGCCTTCGGCTTCGAAGGCCGCGAAATCCTGGCTGAGCTGGTTGACGGGGATCGGGTCGCCGTCCATTCCCGAGTTGTCGTTCGATACCGTCCAACCGGGCAGGCTTCCAGCACCGAGATCCTGGACCTGTTCAGATTTCAGGACGGCAAAATCGCTGAGCTGATCGAGTTTGCGGACACTGCGCAGATCAAGGCGATGACCTCCTGCGCACGATGAGATTGGATCTTCTTCGCGCTTGAAGCGGGCGAGAAGCTCGGCATCCTCGTGATGCGCGCACTCAAGCTGATGGCAATGCCGGCGGCGGCGTTCGTGCTGGCAACATTGCTCGACCTGCCGCCGTTAGCCGCCGGCGTCGTCGTGCTGTTCGCGGCGATGCCGACCGGCGCCAATGTGTACATCTTCGCGGTGCAGTATCAGCGGCTGGTGAACCCGGTGTCAGGCGCAGTGGCGCTGGGCACGCTACTGGCGGCGGTGACGTTGCCGGGGGTGGTGTGGGTGAAATAGTCGCTGACCATGCTGCATCTGAATAGACGCGTCATCAGAGTGAGCACACAATGTGACACGCGGATGCGCGCCGCCTCCTTACGTCTCCTGTAGCAGCAACTTTGCTGGTGATTGTTCTGACGACGGTGGACTTTAGCGTGTCGGCCTTATCCGCCTCCGGGGTTGAACTCACGTCGGATGGTCGCAAGGATCTCGCCGAACGTCTCTCTGATATTCCCCTTCGCAAATGGAATGTATTGCACACCGGCAAGATTAGAGAACTCTGCGCAACCATCTTCCAAGAGCACGATAGCTCGACGAAAACCTAAACGGCCCTGAAACAGACCAACCTCGTGGATGACATTCTCTCGTGCGTGCAGCTCGCCCTTGTGATCCTCATTTTCGCCTGTCATCACCAAGATTGCGAAACTCGCCTCGTCTTCCATGATGTCCAAGACGTCCGCAATATGAAGGCCCACGCGGGGTCCGGTCTCGTACGCAGTTACGTTGTAGCCATGCTTCTCGTGCAGATGGTCCTTGACGTCTCGCCATGCTGGATTGCGGCCGTGCCCCACGAAGATAGCTAGCTTCTCTTTTAGGAACTGCTCTGTCTTCTCAGGAGGCAAAGCACAAGCGCTTGCAGAGCCTTCGAAGACCTCGAAGATATGTTCAATCTCGTTCCTGGAATCTTTTCGGACCCTGATCCGCGTAGCGTTGTAGTAAAACGAGACCGAAAGATTGGCCTGACCGCCCAGTTCTTGGAAATTGAACTCGGCACTCACCGTGTCGGGTGCGCGGTATGCCGCAAAGAACTCGTCCATCTCGTCAAAGGACCAGCCCGCTTCGTTGGCAGCTTCAACATCCATTGAAACCGGCCTCATTTTCTCCTTCGGTCCTAACCGGTTTAGGGCCTCCCTAAGCACCTCTGGTGTGAACTTGGTCCGCGCGTATCGCTTTTTCTTCGTCAATGCCATTTCGCTACCCTGGGCTACAAGCCTGCGAACCGTTCTCTCGTCATATACTTGGCAAGCGTATTGACCCGCTTCGGGATAAGAGGATGGTCGGGATACAATGCCTTCGGTCTCCGACTTGAACCATTTGTACCACCGACCTGCGAGCGCAATAGCGTTGAGCCGAATGAAAGGTTGACCTTCGCCGTTCCGCTGAGCGCGAAGCGTGGCAATGCGCGTTTCGATCTTAGCTTTCCAATCGCCAAGACGCGTCTTTGCCTCGTGCCGTAGTGTGTCTGCCGGGAGCTTGAGGTGGGCCTCCCGCTTGACGCCGTAGAGCATCTGGTACTCCTCGCGGACATCCTCGGGATGCCCTTGCGCGCAAACCAGCGACCATCAGGAGTCCGAATTAACGCAACCATACGCAATGCCAATGTGACGCCTTTTGTATTTTAGGCAGCGCAAATACGCGAGATCTATCAGCAAGATGCTGGGAAAGCCGAGTTTATCCGCAAAGTGGTACAGTTGGGTGGGCTCGAACCACCGACCTCCTGTTCCACAGACAGGCGCTCTAACCAACTGAGCTACAACTGCATCCTGGCGAGCCGCGCCTTGGGGCGCCCTTGGATAAGGGCCGATGCCGAGGGGGCTGGACGGGGCGGAAACTAGGTGCAACGGGCGTTTTTGGCAAGGCCGCAGACGGACGAAAAACCAGCTGAAATCATGTTCGGTGCGATGAAATCGGGCTTGATCACGGCCATCAAGGCGTTGCGCCCCCCTCTCCGACTTGTGGCAGGGCACCGCACATGACGCTCGCGGCTCGGGCGCGTAGCTTCCACACCGTCATGGCCGGGCTTGTCCCGGCCATCCACGCCTTTGCCCGCGGCACCAAGAACGTGGATGCCCGGGACAGGCCCGGGCATGACGACCTTCCTGGATTCCCATATGCGCAAGCGGGAGAGGCGAAGAAAAACCCGGGCGTTTCGGCCCGGGTTTCTATTGTTTGGCATGATCTGATCGGAAAACCACTACACACTTTTCCGGATCATACCGACCAAACCGGCCTCACCGCTCAGGCGGCGGGCGGCATGTACTTCGAGGCGCTGGCCTTGATCGGCTCGGCGGTCTCGGCGGCGACGCGCTGGCTGAGCTCGACCAGCTCCTTGGCCTGGGACTGCAGGGTCTCGAACTGCTTGCGGGTGTGGCCGGTCCACAGCTCCAGCGCTTCGGCCGGCGACTTCAGGCCGAACAGCTGCTGGGCGAAGTCGAGCTGGGCGCTGGTGTTGGCCTTCATGAACTCGACCAGCTTGGCGGTGTATTCGCTCGCGCCTTTGCTGGCGCAGGTGAAGACAGCCTCGACGGTGCCGTTGTGGGTCTCGGCGGCGTCCTTGAACTTGGCGTAGTTTTCGCGGGCCTGCGCAGCGCCCTTTTCGGCGAACGCACGCATCTGCTCTGGAACCTCGAACGGGATGATCGAGGCAGAAAACGGATCAGTCGCACCTGTCATGGTTGTCCCTCACGCTAAATGAAAAAATCGAGTGAGCCTTCTGGCGCGCCCGCCGGCCCCGATCTTGGGCCCTCGCATTCAGCGGGTACGAAGTCTGGAAACGCGAAACGAATGAGATGGCTCGCCCAGCGCCCAGCACCATATGTGCCTATCATGTCAACATTGTGCATCGCAACGCGCCACGAAGGTGCGCTGCGAAATTTAATCTCGGGGAGGGTGAGGTTCCGGTACGGGGGAACCGGAGGTTGGGGTAATGGGGTGCGGAGAGCGCGCGATGACGAGCGGCTTTTCTTACCCTCCCCTGGAGGGGGAGGGTCGATCGCGCGCAGCGCGAGCGGGGTGGGGTGATCTCTCCACTCGGGCACCGCCTAAGTGGAGAGCCTGTCACCCCACCTCGGTTCGCATTCCGCTTCGCTGCGTCCGAACCGATCCTCCCCCTCCAGGGGAGGATGGGCACCTCTTGTGCGGCACGGGCTTTGAACCGCACCCACCCGCGAATCCCTTGGATGCAACGGCGCTGCGGCTTGCGGGGTTGGCACCATTAAGGTTATCGCGGCTTAGGGGTGCCCTTTCAGGGCCGGGGCCGTGGACCTGCCCGCGCCTCTCGGGCGATAACTCTTTCTTAAGGCTGCCATTCCGGCAGCCGCCATCTGATGCGCGAGCGACAGCCGGCCTTATGACGCGTTCGGATTTCCAGTTGCGAGGTGTGGGCGATCCGCGGCTGGCCGTGCATGCGACCTCGCCGCTGGCCACCTGGCTGTGGTCGGTCGACGGCTCGCGCGTGCTGTGGGCCAATCCGGTCGGCGCAAACCTGTTCGGCGCGGCGAACAGCGCTAGCCTCGCGGACAAGGTGTTCGGCCCGGCGGATCGCCATCGCCGCCAGGTGGCGCGGCTCGCGGGCCAGCTGCCGGCGAACGGCACCGTGCGGCTCGAACGGCTGCGCGGCTTCGGTGCCCGGCTCGGCACGCTGATGACCTGCGCCTGCGCGCGGCTCGACTTTGCCGATGGCGGCCATGCCGTGCTCGTCACCGCCATGGATCCCACCTCGCGCCCGATGCCGCTGGTCGAGCGGCTGCATCGCCTGGTCGCGGGCGCCAGCGTGCCGATGGCCGCGTTCGCGCCGGACGGACTGTTCGTCGGCGCCAGCGAGGCCGCCCGCTCCCTGCTCGGCTTCCGCGATCTCTTTGAGGCCGGCCTCGACCGGGCACGCAGCGATGCGCTGGCGACCGGCCGCGCCGCGACGCCGATCGGCATCGGCCAGATGGTGCTGCAAAGGGTCGGCGCGGGGGCCGATGTCGGCCTGGTCGCGCTGATCGAGCCTGCCGCCAACGCAGCAGCAGCGCGCGAGGCCGCGCCCGAGGTGGCGCCCGATATCGCACGGGGCCAGCCGGCCCGGCCCGCGCCCGAAGTCACCCCCGTCGAGCCTGCGGCCGCGGGGCGGGAGGACGCGCAGCCCGCGCTGCCGAACGCGGCGCCGTCCGCATTCGCGCTGTTCGACGCCCTCACCGATCCGGTCGAAACAGCTGCGCCAGCCGAGACGATCGCGCACACGCCCGAGCAGCCCGCCTGCGAGGCGATACCGGACGTCGCACCGGTCCAGACCATTGAAGAGCCGATCGCCCCCGCGGCGGCCGACGCCGCGCCCGAAACTCCGGTTGAAAACCCGGCAGAGGCCATTGTGGCGCCGCAGGTTGTGCCGATCACTCACGGCATGGTCGAGCCGCCGTCGGGCCAAGAGTCCTCGGGCCAGCAGGAGCCGCCCGCACCGCATCAGCATCCGCTGCGCTTCCTCTGGCAGATGGATGCAGAGGGCCGCTTTGTGCTTCTCTCCGATGAATTCATCCGATTGATCGGCGCGCACACGGCCGCCGGCTTCGGCCGCCCCTGGCGCGAGATCGCCGAAACATTCTCGCTCGACCCGGACGGGCGCGTAGCGCAGGCGCTTGCGAGCCACGACACCTGGGCCGGCATCACGGTGAACTGGCCGGCCGACGGCGACGAGCGTCTCCCGGTCGAGCTCGCGGGCCTGCCGGTCTACGACCGCGAGCGCAATTTCGCGGGCTTCAGGGGATTTGGCGTCTGCCGCGATCTCGACGGCCTCAACCGGCTCGAGGCGCTGCGCCGCTTCGAGCTGCTCGTCGCGCCGCCGGCGCAGCAGGACCTCGCCGCTGACGACGCCGGGCCCGATCCGGAGCCGAAGGCCGAGCCCGAAGTTGAGCCCCAAGCAGAGCCAGAAGCAACTGCAGCGCCGCCGCCGATCGAGCCGCCCGCACCCGAGCCTGAACTGCCAGAGTCCACAGCCGACGCGAATTTACACCCAACCGATCTGGAAACGCCCGTGGAAACGCCTCCCAATGTCGTGCCGTTCCGACCGTCCGGCGACACGCGACCGCCGACGCTGACGCCGGTCGAGAACAGCGCGTTCAACGAGCTCGCGCGGCAATTGTCCGAACGGCTCGAACGCGATCGCGAGACCATCGCGGCCGATGCGGCCGAGCCGGCGGCGGAGACCGCAGCCGAGCCATCGGCGCCGGAGCCCGAGGTGCCGCACACCGCGGCCGAATGGCTGAGCGAGCCCGCGGCCCCGGCGCGCGGCGCCAGCGCGCGCGACCGCACGCTGCTCGATCTGTTGCCGACGGGAATCCTGATCTACCGGCTCGACCGCCTGCTCTACGCCAATCCCGCCTTCCTCGCGCGTATGGGCTATGCCAGCCTCGGCGCGCTGGAGAATGCCGGCGGGCTCGATGCGCTCTATGTCGAGCCGGGCGTGTCGTCAGCGAGCAGCACCTCGCAAGGCGGCACGCCCGTCACGATCAGCGCGACGGTTGCGAACGGCGAAGCGCCGCTTGCGACGACCGACGCGCATCTGCACACGATCGACTGGGACGGCGAGAGCGCGCACGCGCTGATCTGCGCACTGCCGCAGGCCCCAGCCGTTGCCGCGGCGCCTGTCATCGCAGACACCGTGATTGCCGAATCCGTCGTCACCGAGTCCGTCGTCTCAGCGTCCTACTCCTACGAACCCGAATCCGCGGCGGGCGAAGCCGAGGCCGAGGATCTCGCCGCCATCCTCGACACCACGGCCGAGGGCATCGTCATGTTCGATGCCGAAGGCAACATCCACGCCTGCAACCGCAGCGCCGAGGCGCTGTTCGGCTATGACGGCGAAGCGCTGCTTGAGCAGAACCTCTCGACGCTGTTCGCGCCCGAGAGCCAGCAGATCGTCGCCGATTATCTCGAAAGCCTGAAGAGCCAGGACATTGCGAGCCTGCTCGACCACGGCCGCGAGGTGCTCGGACGCGAGAAGAAGGGCGGCGTCATTCCGCTCGCGATGATCATGGGCCGCACCCGGCCCGACGGCCCGAACTTCTTCGCCGTGTTCCGCGACCTCTCGCAGAGCAAGAAGGGCGAGAGCGAATTGACGCAGGCCCGCCGCCTCGTCGACGGCGCGGCCAATGCCAAGGCCGACATGCTGGCGCGGATCAGCCACGAGATCCGCACGCCGCTCAACGCCATCATCGGCTTTGCCGAGGTGATGATTTCCGAACGCTTCGGCGCGCTCGGCAACGAACGCTATGGCGAATACATGAAGGACATTCGCGCCTCCGGCGAGCGCGTCATCGCCATCATCGACGACCTGCTGGAGCTGTCGCGGATCGAGACCGGCAAGCTCGACCTCACCTTCGACAACCTCAACCTCAACGACCTCGTCGAAGCCTGCGTCGCGGTGATGCAGCCGCAGGCCAACCGCGAGCGCATCATCATCCGCACCTCGCTCGCCCATGCGCTGCCGCAGGTCAACGTGGATGCGCGCGCGATGCGGCAGATCACCATGAACCTGATCTCGAACTCGATCCGGCTCGCCAGCGCCGGCGGCCAGGTCATCGTCTCGACCGCGCTGACCGACCATGGCGAGATTGCCTTGCGCATCCGCGACACCGGCCACGGCCTCACCGAGCGCGAGGTCGCCGCCGCGATGGAGCCGTTCCGCACCCCGCCGCCCGGCGATGCCGCGGACAGCTCGGCGCTGAGCCTGTCGCTGACCAAGGCGCTGGTCGAAGCCAACCGCGCCCGCTTCAACATCAAGAGCGCGGGCCACGGCACGCTGATCGAGGTGGTGTTCGCGCCGGCGCTGGCCAAAGCCTGAGGCGCTCACTGGCTTGCGGGAAGACCGCGCCCAAGCGCCGCCGCCTGCTGCAGGCTGATGCCGTTGGCCAGCGGGTCGGCGTGGCGATGCGCCAGGTGCCACTCGGTGCCCACGCGCCGGTAGACGAGCGTCACGCGCAGAGCCCATTCCTGCGCGGGCAGCCCTCCGACCTCGACGCTGTCCCGCTCGATCAGCGCCAGGACGACCATGTCCTGCGAGCCATAGGTCTGGACGACCTCCTGCCTGTGCGTCCCGTTCCTGAAGAACCGGCCCATCCGCTCCCACCTTTCGGGCGTGTACTCCGCGGCCTTTGACGGGACCCCGCCGAAGGGAGACATCAGCACGAAGTCGTCGGTGATGGAGATCATCTGCCGGTAGGCCCCGACGTCGCCGCGCATCAGCGCCGCGTTCGCCTGCTGGGTATGGTCGATCAGTTTCGCGATCACGTCGTCGGCCGTGGCCGCCTCGGCGACGACGAGCGGCATGCACGCCATCCCTGCGAGCGTGTGACGCCTGGACACCGCCGCGGGCGCGGGCGCGCGATGCGGATCTTGATCGTTCTTCATTCGAGGGCTCCGGTGTTGAGGGTCCGACGTGGCTGTACGAGACCCTGGATGCCGCTTTGAGCGTCATGAATCCAGTGATAAGATCTCAGGATCATGATGAATCCTGCTCAGCTTGCCCGGATCGACGTCAGCCTCCTCGTCGTGTTCAGCACCGTGCTGGAGGAGCGCCAGGTCTCGCGCGCAGCGGACAAGCTCAAGCTCACGCCCTCGGCGGTGAGCCACGGATTGGCCCGGCTGCGGCGCATCTTCCACGATCCGTTGTTTCTGAAGACGCCGAGCGGCGTGAAGCCGACGGAGCGCGCGCTCGCACTTGGCGGTCCAGTCGCCGAACTCCTGGCGCGCCTCGATGCGATCGTGTCGGCAGCCGAGCCCTTTGACGCGCGAACGGCGAGGCGATCGTTCACGATCGGCGCACCGGATGCGTTGGCGGCGGTGTTTCTCGCTTCTCTCCTCGAGATCCTGGCCCGGGAAGGCCCGGGGATCGACATCCGGCTGCTGCAGCTGATGCCGCAACGTCATGGCAAGTCGTCGAGCCAGGTCTGGCAGGACACGCTCTCCGAGCTTGATTCACACCGGCTCGACCTCGCCGTGCTGCCGGTCGGTCCGTTGCCGTCCCATTACGCAGAACGGCTGCTGTTCGAGGAGGACTTCGTCGTCGCCATGCGCAAGGGCCACACGATGGCCCGCAAGGTCACGCTCGCGACCTATCTGGCAGCACGGCACATGCTGGTCTCGGCCACCGGTGATGCGCTCGGCATCGTCGACGTCAGGCTTGCCGAACGCGGCCATTCCAGGCGCGTGGCGCTGACCGTGCCGAACTTCATGTTGGCGCTGGCGCAGCTCGCCGAGAGCGATTTCATCGCGACCTTGCCGCGCCATCTGGTCGAACGCCATGCCGCGCGTTTCGATCTGGTGATGCGTCCCGTGCCGTTTCCGTGGACGCCCGACCCGGTGCGTGTCGTCGCCTCACAAGCTGCGATGGCGGATGCCGGTGTCGCCTGGCTGTTCGAGACGGTGGCGCGCTGCTTGGGTCCGGTGGCGCGTTCAGCGCCCAAGCGTCGCGTCTCCGCCTGACGCCGGATGACGAAAAGGGCACGGCTTGCGCCGTGCCCTTTCGCATTCCTGTCGCCTGGATCAGCTGTAGATCTCGAACAGGCCGGCGCCGCCCTGGCCGCCGCCGATGCACATCGTCACCACGCCCCACTTGGCCTTGCGGCGGGCGCCTTCCTGCAGCAGGTGGCCGGTGAGACGGGCGCCGGTCATGCCGAAGGGATGGCCGATCGCGATCGAGCCGCCGTTGACGTTGTACTTGGCGGGATCGATGCCGAGCTTGTCGCGACAATACAGGCACTGGCTCGCGAAGGCCTCGTTGAGCTCCCACAGATCGATGTCGTCGATCTTGAGGCCGGTGCGCTTGAGCAGCTTCGGAATCGCGAACACCGGGCCGATGCCCATCTCGTCGGGCTCGCAGCCGGCGGTCGCCCAGGCGACGAAGCGGCCGAGCGGCTTCAGGCCGCGCTTCTCAGCGTCCTTGGCTTCCATCAGCACCACGGCGGCGGCGCCGTCGGAGAGCTGGCTGGCATTGCCGGCGGTGACGAACTTGCCGGGCCCCTTCACCGGCTCGAGCTTGGCGAGACCTTCCAGCGTGGTCTCCGGCCGGTTGCACTCGTCGCGATCGACGACGTAGTCGACGATGCTCTCCGCCTTGGTCTGCTTGTCGACGACCTTCATCCTCGTCTTCATCGGGACGATCTCGTCCTTGTACTTGCCCGCCTGCTGCGCCGAAGCCATGCGGCGCTGCGATTCCAGCGAGAACTCGTCCTGATATTCGCGGCTGAGCTTGTAGCGCTCGGCGACGATGTCGGCGGTGTCGATCATCGCCATGAAGATGTCGGGGGCGACCTTGAGCAGCTCTGGATCGATCGATTCCTTCGGCGTGGCGCCGCCCGGAATCGAGATGCTCTCGACGCCGCCGGCGACGATGCAGTCGGCGCCGTCTGAGCGGATCGAGTTGGCGGCCATCGCGATGGTCTGCAGTCCCGAGGAGCAGAAGCGGTTCACCGAGACGCCGGCGGTGGTCTTCGGCAGACCGGCGAGCAGCGCGGCCTGGCGGCCGATGTTCGGCGCGCCATGGGCGCAATTGCCGAGATAGCAGTCCTCGACATAGTCCTTCTCGACGCCGGCGCGGTCGACCGCGTGCTGGATGGCGTGGGCCGCGAGCGACATCGGCGGCGTGATGTTGAACCCGCCGCGGCCGGATTTTGCCAGGCCCGTGCGCGCATAGGAAACGATGACGGCTTCACGCATTGTTTTCTCCCTTTCGAACGATTGGTACGGAGCGTCCTGGCGCCATTGGTACACAAAGTTTGACGGCCGCGGGGAAAATAAAACGGGGCGCAGCATCGACAAAACGCCGCCCTCGCGGGAGGGCGGCGTTGTTCCGCATGTCGGAATATATGATGACCGTCATTCCGTGGGGTGCTATCCACGCGTCGTGCCCGGGCCTTGTCCCGGGCATCCACGTTCTTCGTGCCAGTGGCAAGACGTGGATGGCCGGGTCAAGCCCGGCCATGACGAAGGTGGGAGCCGATCAGAACGTCAGCGCCTTGGCCTGCTTGACCTGCGGCAGGGCCTGCACCTTGGCGAGCAGGTCGGCCGGCACCGCGCCGTCGACCTCGACCAGCGCAATGGCATCGCTGCCGGGTGCGACGCGGCCGAGATGGAAGGTGGCGATGTTGATCTTGGCATCACCCAGAAGGCTCGCGAACTTGCCGATGAAGCCCGGCTTGTCCTCGTTGGTGACGTAGATCATCGACTTGCCGAACTCGGCGTCGACCCGGATGCCCTTGATGTCGACGAGGCGCGGCTTGCCGTCGGCATAGACGGTGCCCGAGACCGACCGCTCCTGCCGCTCGGTGGTGACGGTGACGGTGATCAGGCTCTCATAGTCGCTCTGGGCGGCGCGCACGATCTCGTCCACCACCATGCCGCGCTCCTTGGCGATGACGGGCGCGGACACCACGTTGATCTCGCCCAGCATCGGGCGCAGCAGGCCGGACAGCACGGCGGAGGTGATCGCCTTGATCTTCATCTCGGCGACGTGGCCCTCATAGGTGATCTCGACCTTGAGGATGCCGGTCTCGGTGAGCTGGCCGGCGAAGGAGCCGAGCTTCTCGGCAAGCGCGATGAACGGCTTCAGCTTCGGCGCTTCCTCGGCCGTGATCGAGGGGAAGTTGACGGCGTTCGAGATCGCGCCGGTGAGCAGGTAATCCGACATCTGCTCGGCGACCTGGAGCGCGACGTTCTCCTGGGCTTCGGTGGTGGATGCGCCGAGATGCGGCGTGCAGATCACGTTGGGATGGCCGAACAGCACGTTCTTGGTCGCGGGCTCCTCGACGAACACGTCGAAGGCGGCGCCCGCGATCTGCTTGGAGTTGAGCGCATCGACCACCGCCTGCTCGTCGACAAGGCCGCCGCGGGCACAGTTGATCAGGCGCACGCCCTTCTTCATCCTGGCGATCGCAGCCGCGTCGATGATGTTCCTGGTCTTGTCGGTGAGCGGGGTGTGCAGCGTGATGAAATCCGAGCGCTTCAGGAGATCGTCGAGCTCGACCTTCTCGACGCCGATGTCCTTGGCGCGCTCCGGCGACAGGAACGGGTCGAACGCGATCACCTTCATGCGCAGGCCGAGCGCGCGGTCGGCGACGATCGAGCCGATATTGCCGCAGCCGACGACACCGAGCACCTTGCCGGTGATCTCGACGCCCATGAAGCGATTCTTCTCCCACTTGCCGGCCTGGGTCGAGGCGTCCGCCTGCGGGATCTCGCGGGCCAGCGCCAGCATCAGCGTGATGGCGTGCTCGGCGGTCGTGATCGAATTGCCGAACGGCGTGTTCATCACGATGATGCCCTTGGCCGTGGCGGCGGGAATCTCGACATTGTCGACGCCGATGCCGGCGCGGCCGATCACCTTCAGCTTCGCCGCCTTCTCGAGGATCTTGGCGGTTGCCTTGGTCGCCGAGCGGATCGCAAGGCCGTCGTAATTGCCGATGATCTCGGCGAGCTTGTCCTTGTCCTTGCCGAGGTTGGGCTGGAAGTCGACCTCGACGCCGCGATCCTTGAAGATTTGCACGGCGGCGGGCGAGAGCGCGTCGGAAATGAGAACTTTGGGTTTGGTCATGGGGATGTGTCCTTCACCGTCCCTGAGGGAGGATCGGCCCGAGGGCCGGAAATGCGTGAGTGACCGGAAGCTTTTTGCTCTCCCTCTCCCCGTCCTTACGGGGAGAGGGTTGGGATGAGGAGCAGCCACAGGCGAAGTGCTCGTGGAGAGAGCCCCTCACCCGGATCGCTGCGCGACCCGGCCTCTCCCCGTCAGAACGGGGAGAGGCGAAGAAAACTCACGCTGCCTTGGGCAGAGCGGCCTTGGTCTCGGCGAAGGCCCAGTCGATCCACTGCGTCAGCAGCTCGACGTCCCTGGCCTCGACAGTGGCGCCGCACCAGATGCGCAGGCCGGCCGGCGCATCGCGGTAATAGGCGAAGTCGAAGCCGGCGCCTTCCTTCTCGACCAGCGCGACCAGCTTCTTGCAGAAGTCGGCCTGCGCGTCCGCCGAAAGCGAAGTGATCGCGGGATCAGTGAACTTGAGGCACACCGAGGTGTTGGAGCGGATCGAAGCATCCCTGGCGAGGAAGTCGATCCAGGGTGTCTTCGCCTTCCAGTCGGCGAGCACCTTGGTGTTGGCGTCCGCACGCGCGATCAGCGCCTTGAGGCCGCCGATCGACTTGGCCCAGTTCAGCGCGTCGAGATAATCCTCGACGCAGAGCATCGACGGCGTGTTGATGGTCTCGCCGACGAAGATGCCTTCGTTGATCTTGCCGCCCTTGGTCATGCGGAAGATCTTCGGCAGCGGCCAGGCCGGCTTGTAGGTCTCGAGCCGCTCCACCGCGCGGGGCGACAGGATCAACATGCCATGCGCGGCCTCGCCACCGAGCGCCTTCTGCCAGGAGAAGGTGACGACGTCGAGCTTCGGCCAATCAAGAGCTTGCGCGAATGCGGCGGACGTCGCGTCGCAAATGGTCAGGCCTTCGCGGGTCGCGCTGATCCAGTCGGCGTTCGGCACGCGCACGCCCGAGGTGGTGCCGTTCCAGGTGAAGACGACGTCGCTCTTGGGATCGACCTTCGACAGATCGGGAATCTCACCGTAAGCCGCGTTCAGCTTGGTGACGTCCTTGAGCTTCAATTCCTTGACGATGTCGCTGACCCAGCCCTCGCCGAAGGACTCCCAGGCGAGCGTGGTGACGGGGCGCGCACCGAGCAATGACCACAGCGCCATCTCGACCGCGCCGGTATCGGAGGCCGGCACGATGCCGATGCGGTAATCGGCGGGGACCTCGAGCACCTCGCGCGTCAGGTCGATGGCGAGCTTGAGCTTGGTCTTGCCGATCTTCGCGCGATGCGAACGGCCGAGCGCTGCGTCCTTGAGATTTTGGGCGTTCCAGCCGGGGCGCTTGGCGCAGGGACCGGAGGAGAAATGCGGCACGGTCGGCCGCGAAGCGGGCTTCGCTACAGTCATGATCTACCCTTCCAGATAGTAAGCCTCCCGTTGGGGGGAGGTGTCCCGCCGCGGCTGATACGGGAATCGGGAAGACCAGTCAAGGAAGTTCCGGGACCTCACGTGCGAGTGATGGCGCCTCGGGTGCGATCTCCGGGGATTGGACGACGGCGAGCGCATTCAGCAAGTCCGTGGCATCGCTGATCAATTGCGCGGCCCTGCGGCGGCTGCCGACCTTCAAAATGCACTTGTCATGGGCCTGCACAACGTAGTCGTTGCCGACCTTGATCATTGAATAGCTTGTCATCGAAATCCCCGAACCGACCGAGCTCGGTGCCAGAAGCTGCCGTAGCACCGTTCGTTCCCGATTCAACGTGAACGACGGACGGGTAGTTTACCGCCCATTAAGATGAACGAATGCGCGATCCGAATTTGCTGATCGTGCAAGGCTCGCGGCCAGAGCCCCATTCCGATACAATCGCACCGGGACTCTGGCTTCTTGTATTGACGCATTCTCTTTACGCGAACCGGTATCCACTTCGCTCCGCTTCCGCTACCTCAAAAGCGGACAGTCATGCCCACATGGCTCGCGGCAAATCCGAGGCGCTTGTAGAAGCGCTGCGCGTCGACGCGCGTCTGATGCGTCAGCAGTTCGACGAGATTGCAGTTGCGCGCCTTCGCTTCCGCGACCGCCCATTGCACCAATTGCTCGCCGATGCCGCGGCTGCGACAATCGGAAGCAACGCGGACGTCCTCGAGCAGGCCGCGCACGCCGCCTTGGGAACTCAGGCCCGGCAGGATCGCGAGTTGCAGGCAGCCGACCACCCTGCCCGCGCTCTCGGCAACGACGAGCGTGAGATTCGGATCGCGCTCGACCCGCGCAAATGCGTCGTAATAGGAGGCGGGCAAAGGATCCTCCACGCGCTCCCGCGCGCGGCCGAGATGATCGTCGGCGAGCATCGCCACGATCGCAGCGACGTCCTCGCGGCGCGCGGGACGGATGGAAACGGCTTCAGCATTCATGTCAGACAACTCCGGACTCAGCGCGCTGGCGCAAGGCCGAGAAACGCTTCGACTTCGCCGATCCAGCGACGGACGGACGCATGGCGACCGAGATCGAAACCACCTTCATGCGCGACACGCGTATAGGCGAGCAGCGACACGTCGGCGAGCGAAACCTCATCGCCGGCGAAGAAGCGGCTGCCGGAGAGATGCTGCTCCATGCGGTCGAGCGCCGCATAGCCGCGCTTGACCTTCTCGGGATCGAGCTCGGATGCGTCCTTGCCCAAGTAGACGAGGAGGAAGCGGCATACCGCGATATAGGGCTCGTGGCTGTACTGCTCCCAGAACAGCCATTCGTCCATCTTGGCCGCCGTAAAGGCGTCGCGCGGAATGAGCGTACTGTCGCGGGCGAGATAGCGGATGATGGCGTTGGACTGTGCGAGCGTGCGGCCGTCGTCGAATTCAACGGTCGGCACCTGGCCGGCGCCGTTCATCCTGAGGAATTGCGGCGTACGCGTCTCGCCCTTGCGCGTGTCGATCTCGATCCACTGGTAGGGCACTGCGAGCTTGTCGCAGACCCACTTCACCTTCAGACAGTTTCCGGAATTGCCGTCGCCGTAGATCTTCATCGCTGCCGCCCCGTCTTCGGGCGACAGAGCATCAGGACAGAGGGAATCTGTCAACAGGAGGCGGACAGCTCAGAACTTGTAGCCGAGCCCGACGCGCGCGTTGTTCAGCGTGACCTGCGTGTTCATGACGGGCGAGAATCTCACATACTCGTATTCCACGCGCGCGAACAACCCGTCCCAAATGCAATATTCGAGCCCGAGGCCCGCGGTCCAACCGACAGCGAAAGTGTTGGTCCTGTGCTGGCTCTGAGTCTGCGACTGCGCCGGAACAGCATACGTATTGCTCGTGGTCGTCGTAACGCCGCCGACCGTTGTCGATACGACCTGCGTGAGCGTCACGTCGCTCGTCACCGTGCGGGAGACGTCCATTCGGCCAACCGCGGCGCCGAAGAAGGCATACGGCATGAAATCGCCGCCATCCCAGCCTACGCGGCCACGGAGCGAAATCATGTCCTTGACCTTCGCCGCGGCGGTGCCGGTCAAGGTCACGTTGTAATTGTTGGTCGTGCCCTCGGGCGGGTTATCCCCGGGCGGGTTGGTGATAACGAGCGAGTTGTAGCCGCTGGTCTGCGTGTAGAGATTGTCGAAGTAGCTGTAGGTGCCTTCAAGACCGAGAATGGCATCGTACCATTGCCAGTTGCGGCCGATGAAGCCGCCGAAATTGACGCCTTGCGTGTTGGCTTTGTTCAGGAGCGACCAGTTCGCGGTTGGTTGCTGCAGGACGCTGTCGCGGAAGATGTAGTTGGTCAGGCCGACCACGCTCTGGCTGAAATCGGTCGCGTCGGTCGTGTAGCCGGCGTTGCCGCCGATATAGACGCCATCCCAGTTGCGGGTCGTCTTCGACAGGCCGTCGGTGAAGCCGCCGCGCAGGACGGGCAGATCCGGCATGTCGGCCGCGTGCGCGGCAGACACCGTCCCCAACATCGCCGCCCCCAACAAAAGCCCACGCATCGCAACGCTCCATCGACTCGAACTTTCGCCCGTGATCATGGCTCGTTAACCTTAACCAATGGTTGCGGTAGGCAATTTCGTCAGTGCGAGCCGTGAGAAATACGCAAAGCAAAACGGCGCGGGATGATCCCGCGCCGTTAAGAGACGTTAAGCGATGAGGCTGACGATCAGCCCTTGGTGACGAGCGGCGGCGGCATATAGGCCGGCGGGCTGTTGAGATCCCAGCGCACGCCGAGCTTGATGTCGTGCGAGGTGATGTCCTTGATCTTGATCGAGGTCGGGCCGGAGGCACTGTTGTCGAACAGGCGGTAGTTGCCGGGCGCGGCGTCGCCGAGGTTCATGTAGCTGTAGGCCAGTTCGACCGTGAAGCCGGGGTTGACCTTGTAGGCGAGACCGGCGTGAGCGGCCCAGGCGAAGTTCCACTTGCCGCTATCGGCGAAGTAAGCGACGCTGTTGTTGAGCCCCGGGCTGTATGAAACGCCGTCGTCGCGGAAGCCGCTAATCTTGTTGTAGGCGCCGCCAACACCGGCACCAATGAACGGCGTGATGCACCACCAGGTGCCGAGGTCGACGTAGGCGTTGGCCATGACGACCCACTCGGACTTGCTGCCGCTGTAGTTGTTGGAGCCGACGAAGCCTGGCCCGATGACGTTATCAGCACCATGCAGAGTGGCCTTGCCCCGGTACTGGCCGATCACGTCCGCACGAAACCAGTTGTTGAAGCGATAGCCGACGCCGAGACCGAACAGCGGCGACGAGTCGAAGCCGAACCCCTCCGTCGTCTTCTGATACCCAGCCGGCAAGGCGGCGTCGATGCTCTTGGCGCGCTGGTTGGTCATGCCGATGTCGCCACGCAGATACCAGCCGCCGAAGTCGGCGGGCGGGGCCGGCGGCGCGTACATGGGAGGGGGCGCGGCGATCGGCATATCGGCGGCGAACGCCATCGACGAGATCAGGGTTGCCGCACTTGCGGCAAGCAGAGACTTAACGCTACGCATTGCTTCGTCCTTTTGGCCGGTGAGGCAAAGACGGGCGCCCCACGTTCTGGAAACTCACGACCCGGACGATGGCAGCAAATGTTTAAGCGCCACTTAACCCTAATTTTTAAGGTTGATTTTTTCTCACCGCACACGCCGATGCGGCGGCAGCGTTGCAGAAATGCAGCGCGGGGCGCGCCGCATTTCCTAACGATGTATGAAGCTGCAATGCAGCGAGTGAGAATGCGTTAACGGGCGTGCCGCGGCAGCTTGGGCAGGAACACCGCGAGCAGCCCGATCGCCGGCAGATAGGCGCAGACCTGGTAGACGAACTCGATCGAGGTGTGGTCGGCGAGCTTGCCCAGCACGGCGGCCCCGAGACCGCCGATCCCGAATGCGACGCCGAAGAACACGCCGGAGATCATGCCGAAACGGTGCGGCACCAGCTCCTGCGCGAACACGATGATCGACGAGGTCGTCGAGGAGATGATAAGGCCGATGACGACGCTGAGCACGGCGCTGGCAACGAGCCCGGCATAGGGCAGCGCCAGCGTGAACGGCAGCGCGCCCAGGATCGAGATCCAGATCACGATCTTGCGGCCGAAGCGATCCCCTAACGGACCGCCGACAAACGCACCCACGGCGTTCGCGGCGAGGAAGAGGAAGAGATAGATCTGGGCTGCCTGCGTCGACACGCCGAAACGATCGATCAGGTAGAAGATGTAGTAGCTCGACAGGCTCGAGACGTAGAGCTGTTTCGAGAACAACAGCGCGACGAGCACGGCCAGCGCCAGTGCGACGCGGCGCGAGCTCGGCGCGTCGGGATGGGCCTGAACCGTGGCCGTCTTCTTCGCCTTGATCTGCGGCGCATACCAGCGGCCGATGCGCCAGAGGACGAGGATCGCGAGGAACGCGATCGAGGAGAACCAGGCGATGCTGCCCTGACCGAACGGCACCACGATCAGCGCGGCGAGCACCGGCCCCATCGAGGTGCCGAAACTGCCGCCGAGTTGGAACACCGACTGCGCGAAACCGTAACGACCGCCGGACGCGAGTCGCGCGATGCGCGCCGACTCGGGGTGAAACACCGCCGAGCCGAGGCCGACCAGCGCCGCAGCGACGAGGATGACGAGATATTGATGCGCGGCGCTGAGCAGCAGCAGGCCGAAGAAGGTCGAGGCCATGCCGATCGCCAGCGAATAGGGCTGTGCCTTCTTGTCGGTGTAGTGCCCGACCACCGGCTGGAGCAGCGAGGCCGTGAATTGAAAGGCCAGGGTGATCATGCCGATCTGCGCGAAGTCGAGCGCGTAGGTGTCCTTCAGGATCGGATAGACCGAGGCGATCAACGACTGCATGGTGTCGTTGAGGAAGTGCGAGAAGCTGATGCCGGCGAGCACGATGTAAGCCGGCCCTGCCGCTCTGGCGGCGGCGGGCGACACGTCGCTGACCACTACGGGCTCGGTCAGCGTTTCCTCGGAGACGACGACAGGCTTGTTCAATGGAGCGGTCCCGGCGGGCGCGGCGAACCGCCGCATCCGCTAGTTACGATGCAAGCGGCGGTCGAACCACCGTCAATCGTCGATGGCTGGGATGCGTGGGTGTTCTCGTCGCTTACCCTCCCCTGGAGGGGGAGGGTCGGCTCATGTTGAGCGAAGCGAGACATGAGACGGGGTGGGGTGACGGTCTCTCCGCATCCCACAGTGCCCGAGTGGAGAGATCACCCCACCCCGCTCGCGCTTCGCGCGATCGACCCTCCCCCTCCAGGGGAGGGTAAGAAAAACATCACGCCGCGGCCTGGCCGAGCGCCAGGACGATGGTGTCGACGACGTCCTCGACCAGGATGCGGTCCTCGCCCTCGCCCATGACGCGGATCACGGGCTCGGTGCCGGAAGAACGGATCAGCAGACGGCCGTGGCCGTTGAGGCGCATTTCGCCGTCGGAGATCGCCGACTTGACGTCGGAATCGTCGAGCGGCTTGCCGCCCTTGTGACGGACGTTCTTGAGGATCTGCGGCAGCGGGTCGAATCGGTGGCAGACTTCCGAGACCGGCCGGCGCAGCTTCTGCACCACGGCCAGCACCTGCAAGGCAGCCACGAAACCGTCGCCCGTGGTGGCGTAGTCGGAGAGGATGATGTGACCGGATTGCTCGCCGCCGAGATTGTAGCCGCCGTTCAGCATCTGCTCGAGCACGTAGCGATCGCCGACCGGCGTACGCACGAGATCGAGCCCCTGCCCTTTCAGGAAGCGCTCCAGGCCGAGATTGGACATCACGGTGGCGACGATGCCCGGGCGCGACAGGCGTCCGTCCTCTTTCCAGCTCTGCGCGATCACCGCGAGCAGCTGGTCGCCGTCGACGATGTGGCCGCGCTCGTCGACCAGGATGACGCGATCGGCGTCACCGTCCAGCGCGATGCCGATATCGGCGCGCATCTCGCGCACTTTCTTCGACAGCGCTTCGGGCGAGGTCGAGCCGCATTCCTTGTTGATGTTGAAGCCGTCGGGCTCGACGCCGATCGCCACCACGTCGGCGCCCAGCTCCCACAGCGCTTCCGGCACCACCTTGTAGGCGGCACCGTTGGCGCAATCGATCACGACGCGCAGGCCATCGAGCGACAGGTCGCGCGGCAGCGTGCGCTTGGCGAATTCGATGTAGCGGTCGTGCACGCCGTCGATACGGCGGGCGCGGCCCAGGCTCGCACTTTGTGCCAGCCTCCTGTCGAGAGATTCGTCGAGCAGCTGCTCGATCTGCTTCTCGACGTCGTCGGAAAGCTTGAAGCCCTGCGGGCCGAACAGCTTGATGCCGTTGTCCTCGAACAGATTGTGCGAGGCCGAGATCATCACGCCGAGATCGGCGCGCATCGACTTGGTCAGCATCGCGACCGCCGGCGTCGGCATCGGGCCGACCAGCAGCACGTCCATGCCCACCGAGGTGAAGCCTGCAACCATCGCGTATTCGATCATGTAGCCGGACAGACGGGTGTCCTTGCCGATCACGACCCTGTGGCGGTGGTCACCGCGCTGAAACGCAAGGCCTGCGGCCTGGCCGACCTTGAGCGCGAGCTCCGGCGTGATCAGTCCGTTGGCGCGGCCCCGAATCCCGTCCGTCCCGAAATATTTGCGGCTCATATCGTCCCCCAAAGGCAACAACCAGGGGATCCCCTCTACAACCACGGGGTGCCCGAAAGAGCCCCGCATCCCTGATTTGCTGGGATCTTATAATGCTATCGCGGCTAACTTGGCTTCAAAAAATATGATGAATCATTACGGAACCGAGCGGGCACCGGCTCAGTAAGATCTTGTTAACACTATATTTCCGACCGGAACACGCCGCCGAGACGGAACCCGCCCCTACCGGGTGCGCTTCACATGGCCGTCCTCGCGGCTCGGCGCCGGCTGGGTGACATTGACGGGATCGGAGCCCGGAAAGGTCTCTTCCAACCCCTCTTCCAGCGCCTCCTCGAGATCGCGCTTCTCCTTGATCTCTTCCGGCGAAGGTCCAGCGTGCGGCCTCGTCATCGCGCCCTCCTGCAAAACGTTCTGCAAACGATTTGGCTATGCATCCAACCATGCTAGATGACCCCGAAATCTTCCGATGCAAGACTTCCAAGTAAGACGGGCCGGGGAAAAGACATGAAGCACATCACCTGTATCGACGATCTTCGCGCGCTGCATCAGCGCCGCGTGCCGAAGGCGTTCTTCGATTATTGCGACCGCGGGTCCTATGCGGAGGAAACGCTGCGCGCCAACCGCGAGGACATGCAGGCGATCAAATTCCGCCAGCGCATCCTGGTCGACGTCTCCAAGCGCGACACCTCGACCACGATTTTGGGCGAACCCTCGACCATGCCGCTGATGCTCGCGCCCGTCGGCCTGCTCGGCATGCAGCACGGCGACGGCGAGATCCACGCCTGCCGCGCCGCGCAGGCCGCCGGCATCCCGTTCACGCAGTCGACGATGTCGATCTGCTCGATCGAGGACATCGCCGCCAATGTCGAGAAGCCGTTCTGGTTCCAGCTCTACGTGATGAAGGACCGCGGCTTCATCAAGGCGCTGATCGAGCGCGCGATCGCGGCGAAATGCTCGGCGCTGGTGCTGACCGTCGATCTCCAAGTGATTGGACAGCGCCACCAGGACATCAAGAACGGCATGACGGTGCCGCCGGAATGGTCGCTGTCGAAGCTGATCGATTTCGCCACCAAGCCGGCCTGGGTGTCGGGCGTGCTCCAGGGCAAGCGCCGCACCTTCGGCAATCTCGCGGGGCATCTGAAGGTCAGTGACGACATCACCTCGCTGTCGACCTGGATCAACTCGCAGTTCGACACCTCGCTGAACTGGAACGACATCGACTGGATCCGCTCGATCTGGCCGGGCAAGCTGGTCCTGAAGGGCATTCTCGACGTCGAGGACGCCGAGCTCGCCGCAAAAACCGGCGCGCAGGCGATCGTGGTCTCCAACCATGGCGGCCGTCAGCTCGACGGTGCACCGTCCTCGATCGAGGTCCTGCCCGAAATCGTCGACACAGTCGGTGACAAGATGGAGATCATGTTCGACGGCGGCATCCGCTCCGGCCAGGACGTGATGCGCGCGCTCGCGCTCGGCGCAAAATCCTGCATGATCGGCCGCGCCTATGCCTATGGCCTGGGTGCCGGCGGCCAGGCCGGCGTCGCCAAGGCGATCGACATCATCCAGAAGGAGCTGCTCACGACCATGGGCCTGTGCGGCGTCAACCGGATCGACGAGATCGACGATCATATCATCGCGGTCTAACACTCGCCGTTCCGGGATGGTCCGAAGGACCAGACCCGGAACGGCGAAATTCTCAGGTGCGCGAGTGCGCACCATAGTTCGCGCCCTGCGCGCCCCGGAACGACACTTCGTGTCACATCGGCGGCGCCAGGCCGTCGCGGCCGACGCTGACGCGATTGGTCTCGAACGAGCCGTCGGGCAATTGCTTCATGAAGGCGATGACCTTCGCACCCGGCTTCAACTCAGATTTGTCGCTCGGCACGAAGGTCACCACCGGCGTGTTGTCGGCGACGAACACCTTCTTCTCGCCGTCCTTGTACTTGACCAGCAGCGTGTGACCGTCATTGCCGACGACGCTTTCGGCCACCGTCGCATTGGTCATGCTGGAGTTCGGCTTGAGGTCCCAGGGCCGGGAGCCCTCGCCGGTGCCGCGCATGCTCTCCGGAAACACGTGAACCTCGACCGCGTTCTGGCTGCCGTCCGGTCCCGGCACGGTGGTCGCACCGATGAACGAACCCGGCTTGATGTCGGCGAGTGAAATCCTGGTGATCCCCGACACGTTCACGTCGGAGGCGATATGAAGCTTGACGTCCTCACCGCTGCGCGACTTGACCTGCATGGTGTCGCCATTGACGCTCTCGATCGTGCCGCGCACGCGCGTCGGCACCGGCGCCCTCTGGGCAAAGGCGCAGTAAGTTGAGACGGCCACCATCGCGACGGCGATCAGCGGACGTGTGAAAGTTGCACGTTGAACAGACATGACGGTCTCCGATTGCCCCCACGGGATAGAGAACTCCGGAAGACCGCGCGCTATTCTCTCAAGTCTTTGTGAGATCGGCCTCGACCAATGCGCGCAGCTCGGCCGTGACCTCGGGCCGGCGGCCGAACCACAGCTCGAAGCCGCGCACCGCCTGATGCAGCAGCATGCCGAGCCCGTCGGCGGTCTTCAGGCCGCGCGCCGTTGCTGCGGCCAGCAGCGGCGTCACCAGGGGAACATAGACGATGTCGGCAACGACGGCCGTTTGCGGCAGGCGCGCGACATCAACATCGAGCGAAGGCTGGCCATGCATGCCGAGCGAGGTCGTGTTCACGAGAAGTTTTACGCGCGGCAGCACGTCGTTGATCGCATCCCACGGCAGCGGACGCACGTTCGGCCCGAACTGCCTTGCCAGCGTCTCGGCCCGCGCGACGGTGCGATTGGCGACATGCACGCATTTGATGCCGCGTTCCAGCAGGCCGAACACGACCGCACGCGCGGAGCCTCCGGCGCCCAGCACCAGCGCCTCCTCGGCCGCGCCCCAGCCGGGCGCGCTGGCGTCGAGATTGTTGATGAAACCTTCGACATCGGTGTTGGTCGAACGCAGCTCGCCGTCGGCAAACCACAGCGTGTTCGCAGCGCCGACCGCCGTTGCGCGGGCGTCAGGCGTCGACAGCGCCAGCACGCTTTCCTTGTGCGGGATGGTGACGTTGGCCCCGACGAAGCCGCGGAGCGACAGCCGCAGCACGAAATCGCGCAGATTCTCGGGCGGCACCGCCTCGATGACGTAGCCGCCTTCAATGCCGAGCGTGCGCAGCCAGTAGTGGTGGATCAGCGGCGAGCGCGAATGCGCGGCCGGCCATCCGATCAGACAGGCTGCGGGAGCCTTGGTCAGGGTCATCCGTCCCTCGGGAAGTGTGGGAGGCGATCCATTTCGCGTCCCGCAGGCCCTGTCAAGACGCCGGCCCGCGAGGCCGCGGCAGGGTCGGTCAGATCGGCCGGCGGGATAACAGCGCCGTCAGCTCGCAGCAGCCTCGTCGGCGGCCCGGCCCTTGATGTCGGCGATGGCGCGCTCGAGGCTCGTGCGATAGCGCGCGCGCGGCGGCGTCACGCCATGGGTGAGCAGCGCGCGGCGGACCGTGGGCGAGGCCCCCGTGATGAACAGCTTGATGCCCTGGCGGTGCGCCTTGGCGGCGACGCGGCCGAGCACGTTGGCCGCGGTCGAATCCAGGAACGGCACCGCGGCGAAATCGACCACGAAGGCCTTGCGCCTGTCGGCGATGCCGTCGAGCACGCCGCCGATCGCCGAGGCCGCGCCGAAGAAGAACGCACCGCTGATGCGGTAGACCAGCACGTCGCGGTCGACCGCAAGGGCGGAATCGTAAGGAACGCGATCGCCATTGCCGTCGTCGGGGCGATCGGCCGCCACCAGCGGCGTGCGCTCCTCGATGCCGGTCATCTCCGCCATGCGATGGATGAACAGCACCGCGCCGAGCGCGAAGCCGACCAAGATGCCCTCGGTGAGGTCGCGGAAGACCGTGAGCAGGAAGGTCGCGAGCAGCACGACGGCATCGCCCCATGATGAACGCAGGAGCGTGGCGAATTCGTGCTTCTCCGCCATGGTCCAGGCCACCACGACCAGCACGGAGGCGAGCGCGGCCAGCGGAATGTAGCTCGCCAGCGGCGCCGCGATCAGCATGAACAGCAGCAGGAACACCGAATGCAGCATCCCCGCGAGCGGGCCGCGCGCGCCGGCGCGGATGTTGGTGGCGGTGCGCGCGATCAGGCCGGTGACGCAGATGCCGCCGAACAGCGCCGAGCCGACATTGGCCGCTCCCTGCGCCACCAGTTCGCAATTGGAGCGGTGACGGCGGCCGGTCATGCCGTCGGCGACCACCGCCGACAGCAGTGATTCGATGGCGGCCAGCAGCGCGAAGGCGATCGCATCCGGCAGCACCGCTCTTGCCTTCTCCAGCGAGAACGCCGGCAGCGCGGGCGAGGGCAATTCGCGCGGAATACCGCCGAAGCGCGAGCCGATGGTCTCGACCGGGAGCGACAGAACCGCAGCAGCAACCGCCGCAAACACGACCGCGATCAGAATGCCGGGCCAGGACGGCCGCCAGCGGCGCAAGCCGGCGATGATGGCGATGCTGACGATGGCGACAGCGACGGCGGACGGATTGATGGTGTTGAGGCCGCCGGCGAGCGCCATGAGCTTCGGCACGAACTCGCTGGGCTCTTTTCCTGCGAGCGTGATGCCTGAGAGATCGCGGAGCTGGCTGGCGAAGATGATCACGGCAATGCCGGCGGTGAAGCCGACCGTCACCGGATAGGGAATGAACTTGATGTAGGTGCCGACCCGCAACAGCCCTGCGGCGATCAGGAACAGGCCCGCCATCATGGTGGCGAGGATGACGCCATCGACGCCCTGACGCTCCGCGGTCGCTGCGACCAAAACGATGAACGCGCCGGCCGGTCCGCCGATCTGGAACCGGCTGCCGCCGAGCAGGGAGGCGATGAAGCCGCCGACGACGGCGGTATAGAGACCGCGGTCCGGCGTCACACCCGAGGCGATCGCGATCGCCATCGACAGCGGCAGCGCGACGATCGCAACCGTCAGGCCGGCGAAGACGTCGGCACGGAAATCCGCGAGGCCGTAGCCTTCGCGCCAGACGGTGACGAGTTTCGGCAAATACAGTTCGGCGAAGGTCGGCTGACGCAGCTGGTGCAGCCGGCTTGCCTGATCGCTCGTGATGCTCATCCCCACAATGCTCCAAAGCATCGTGCGCACCCTCGCTCCCGAGGTGCGACGATGCGCTAGCCCATCCTGATCCCGGGCACGATCAACGCGCGATCATGCTCCGACGCGGCGCGGCTGCCCCGGCTCCTTCAGGCGAACGCCACGCCCGCCGCCGTCGCTGCGGGCCTGCTCGCCGATCAGCTCGACGCCGGCCCGGTCGAACGCCTCGACCACCTTGATCAGGGTTTCGACCACGCCACGAACATTGCCGGTGCTGGCCTCCATCCGCTGGATGGTCGGCAGCGAAACGCCGGCGAGCTCGGCCAAGGTTTTCTGGTCAATGCCGAGCAGCGCGCGGGCTGCCCGCATCTGGAATGACGTGATCACCTTGGCCTCACATATCAGAGCTTATATATGATGCTTAGAACATATACAATGATGTATAATACATCATTATTGCTCAAATGCAAGGCTGTCTGCGCCGCCATCGCGAGGAGCTCTTGCGACAAAGCAACCGAGGCCGGCTCGTCGGAGACAGTCCGGGTTGCTTCGCTCGCAGCAATGACGAAAGGAGGCGGTTGGGCCGGATGGAACGCCACCCTCCTGGATACAGCCTTTCCACCCTCTCCCCGGTCTGAACAATCAGGGCGGGAGAGGGTGAGAGAGAGGGGTGCCTCCCTTCCAAATCACGCCGCGTGCTGATGCGCGGCGATGATCTGGTCGGCGGCGCGGCCGGTGACCTCGGCCATGTGGTCGAACTGGCGGGTGAAGCTGCCGGCGCCGGCGGTGGCCGAGCGCAGCTCGACGATCAGTTCCCCGATTTCAGCTTCGGGCATCATGGCGCGGACGCAGTCCCAGCCGCTCCAGCCCTCGCGGGTGTCGAAGCCGAGAATCTGGCCGCGCCGCGCCGACAGGATCGCGTTGATCTTGGCAGTGGCGTCGGTCGGGCAGACGATCTCGACCATGTGGATCGGCTCCAGCAAGACCGGCTGGCATTGCGGCAGGCCTTCGTTCAACCCGACCCGCGCGGCCGTACGGAAGGCGAGATCGGACGAGTCGACGCTATGATAGGAGCCGTCGGTCAGTGTCACCTCCACGTCGGTGACGGGGAAGCCGAGCGGGCCGCGCGCCAATCCGTCGACGACGCCTTCCTCCACCGCCGGGATGTAGTTGCGCGGCACCGCGCCGCCCACGACCTTCTCGCCGAACCTGAAGCCGTCGCCGCGCGGCAGCGGCCTGATGTCGAGCACGACGTCGCCGAACTGACCGTGGCCGCCTGACTGCTTCTTGTGCCGCCCGCGCTGGGTGATCGGCTTGCGGATGGTTTCCTGGTAGCCGATCCCGGGCGGATGCGAGGTGACCTTGACGCCGAAGCGATCGCGCAGCCGCTCGCCGGCCACGCGCAGGTGCATCTCGCCCTGCCCCCACAGCACGGTGTCATGGGTCTTGGCGTTCTGCACGACGACGAGTGACGGATCCTCCTCATGCAGCCGCGCCATCGACTGGCCGAGCTTGACGTCGTCCTTGCGATCGACGGCCGCGATCGAGATCGCGAGCACCGGCGGCGTCGGCTCGATCGTGATCAAGGCCGCGGGTGGCGTCTTGCCGTTCGACACCGTGTCGCCAGTCTTGATCGCATCGAGCTTGGCGAGCGCCACCGTGTCGCCGGCTTCGGCCAAGGCACGCTTGGTGTCGTAGGCGCCGTTGACGGCGAGGATGCCGGAGATGCGCCCCAAGCCCCCGGAGGCGGATTGCAGCGTCGCTCCGTCGTCGAGATGGCCGGCAAGCAGGCGCGTCAGCGACAGCTTTCCGCCATGCTGCGAATGCAGTGTCTTGAAGACGTAGCCGAGCGCGTCCCTGGACTCGGGAACGCCGAGACGTTTCGCCGTCTGCGCGATGCCGGGCGCCTCGTGGCGCAGCGCCTTCATCAGGCGCAGCACGCCGTTCTCGCGCGCAGCCGAACCCAGCAGCACCGGGCAGATCAAGCCTTCGCGCAATTCGCGGGCGAGATCGTCGAACACCGCATCGCGCGGCGGCTGGATGTCCTCGAGCAGTTGCTCCATCAGCGCATCGTCGTGATCGGCAAGCTTCTCCAGCATCGAGAAGCGGGCTTCCTTCTCGCGATCGAGATCGCCGCCTTCGAGCGCGATCACCTCGGAGGCCTTGTGCTCGCGATAGATGAAGGCGCGTTCCAGCGCGAGATCGACGAAGCCCTCGATCAACTCGTCCTTCCAGATCGGGATCTGGCGCAGCACCAGCGGCACGCGCGAGGCGGGCTGCAGCATGGCGAGCGTCTCGCGGATGCGCTTGTTGGCGCGGTCGATCTTGTTCAGGAATAGGAAACGCGGGACCTTCAGCTCCTCCAGCTCGCGCAGGATGATCTGAAGCTGCGGCAACTTCTTTTCGTCGGCCTCACAGACCACGATTGCGGCGTCGACCGCGGGAACCGCGGCGCGCATGTCGTGGGCAAACTCGACGGAACCGGGACAATCGAGAAAGGTGTAGCTGTCGCCCATGAAGCTCGTGGTCGCGGCAGTCAGACCGACGGTCATCTTGTGATGACGGGCCTCCGGCGTGGCGTCGCCGACGGAAGTTCCGGCATCGACGCTGCCGGCGCGCGGGATTGCACCCGTTCGCGCCAGGATTGCTTCGAGAAGTGTGGTTTTACCGCTTTGGAAAGGGCCCACCAGCGCGATGCACCGTGGACCTCGGGGACTTCTGACGTCTTGTCCCATTCGCCGCCTCCTTGGTGTGGAGCTCGGCCCGTGATTGGGTCGGCAAACGCCAATGCTCTGCCCGTCCCCGAGATTTGGCAAGCATCAAACGTCGCTGCGGTGCGTCGTCAGTTGGATCTAGTTTTATAGTGCCTGTCGGGATTCAATCGGCCTATCGGCGCTGTTCCACCTCTCCCCGAGCGGGAGAGGTGAACGCAATACCAGCGTTGGAGCTCAACGCCCCGGACGCAGTTCCAGGCTTTCTAAGCCGGCGGCGATGTTGAGGCCGACCTGGCCCTGCACGCTGAGCGGCTGGAGCGCGATCGAGTTGTTGGAGCCGCCGACCAGAACGTTGCCGCCAAGTCCGACACCGACCGAGGCGCTGCCCTGCGCGCCCGCGTAGTTGCCGGAGAGGTCGCCGGGGCCGAGCCGGTCGACCGGTGCGAACACGCCCCAGGCCAGGGCCGTCTCCTGGGTGATGCCGATGTCGAGGCCGACCTTGCGGATGGTCGCGACGTAGCGGTCGTCGGGCAAGCCGTCGGCGCGCAGCACACAGCCGAGATGGGTCACCGATCCCACGATGAAGCCGACACTGGCGCCGCCGCGGCACTCGAGCACGCCGACCCGCGCCATCCGCTGCTGCGCGCCACTGTTCGCGACGGAGGCAAGGAGGCTGGCGGCGGTGAGCCCTGCGAGGAGGAATGAACGGCGCATGAAATGTCTCCGGCGATGATGTGATGCGAGCAGAGAGAGCGCCCCACCCGCGTTGCGTGATGGTCTATGCCACAACAGCCTTGGCGGTGCCAGATCGCGCACGAGGATAAGCGTGCAAACAACTAAAAAGGCCCGCCAGCAGCGGGCCTTTTCGATGTCTTGTCGCGGCAGAGCCTCAGCGCAGATTGCCGCAGAAGCGCTGAATGCGCTTGCAGGCGTCTTCGAGGTCCGAGGTCTTGGTCGCGTAGGAGATGCGGAACGCAGGTCCCAGGCCGAAGGCCGAACCCTGCACCACGGCGACGCCTTCGGTCTCCAGGAGCTCTGTGACGAACTGCTCATCGTTGGAGATCACATTGCCCGACGGCGCTTTCTTGCCGATGGTGCCGGCGCAGGACGGATAGACGTAGAACGCGCCTTCGGGCCGTGGGCACTCGATGCCGCTCGCCTGGTTGAGCATGGAGACGACGAGGTCACGGCGCTCCTTGAAGACCTTGTTGTTGGCAGGAATGAACTCCTGAGGCCCGTTCAGCGCCTCGACCGAGGCCCACTGCGCGATCGAGCACGGGTTCGAGGTCGATTGCGACTGGATCGTCGCCATCGCCTTGATGAGATGCGCCGGGCCGCCGGCATAGCCGATACGCCAGCCGGTCATGCAATAGGCCTTGGAGACGCCGTTCACGGTGAGCGTGCGGTCGTAGAGACCCGGCTCGACCTGCGCGACGGTGGTGAACTGGAAGTCGTCATAGACGAGATGCTCGTACATGTCGTCGGTCATCACCCAGACATGGGGATGCTTCACCAGCACGTCGGTGAGCGCTTTCAGTTCCGAACGCGTGTAGGCAGCTCCCGTCGGGTTCGACGGCGAGCACAGGATGACCCATTTGGTCTTCGGCGTGATCGCACGCTCGAGCGCTTCTGCCTGGAGCTTGAAGCCGGTCGCGGCGGTGCATACCACCGGCACCGGCTCGCCGCCGGCGAGCGCGACCATCTCGGGATAGCTGACCCAATAGGGCGCGGGAATGATCACCTCGTCGCCCGGATTGATGGTCGCCATCAGCGCGTTGTAGAGCACCTGCTTGCCGCCGGTGCCGACGATGATCTGGTTCGGCTTGTAGGCGACGCCGTTCTCGCGCTGAAACTTGGCGATGATGGCTTCCTTCAGCTCGGGGATGCCGTCGACCGCGGTGTACTTGGTCTTGCCGGCCTCGATGGCGTGGATCGCCGCCAGCTTGATGTTGGCGGGCGTGTCGAAGTCGGGCTCGCCGGCGCCCAGGCCGATGACGTTGCGGCCAGCCGCTTTCAGCGCGCGTGCTTTATCCGTGACCGCGATGGTCGCGGACGGCTTCACACGGTCGAGCGCAGCGGCAAGGAAGGACATCATCATCTCCTGGCGAGCGTCGTGAAGCCTTTCGCCTCACGGCCCTGATTGTGGGAATGAGCTACCCTAAAACGTGTGCCGCTGCGCCGCAAGAAAACTTCGGCCCGATCTCGGAAAAGTTTGCGGATTCACGCGGGTTCGAGGGCATGATTCACCGCAATATTCCGCAACTTTGCCGCCGAAACCCCTCATAACCGGCAAGGCTTGTCCTCGGAGCAATTTGGGTGCTCGCCAGGAGGTCGTCATGCCCGGCTTGCGGTCTTCTGACGCTTCGCCGGCTCAACCCTGAGCAGCCCCGGAGACTGAGCAGCCTCGGCAAAACTTGGCTTAGCGAGGTCCCGGCATTCACGTCCTTCGCACCGCGTGGCAAGACGTGGATGGCCGGGACGAAGCCCGGCCATGACGGTGTGGAATCTTCAGTGCTTAACGAAATCGCCGAACGTCTCGCGACGATGCGCGGAAATACGTCCCGCGCGTTGACGCAAGTGTGAACTGAAGTGCGTCGTCGCGCGGAAATGATCTTCCGCAGCATTGCAGTGCGGCAGGGTTTTCGAGTTTTTCTATCGGCCGGCTCTTGCGGCGGATTCGCATCGGCATCATTGTTTAGCCGCCTCGCGGGAGCAACGATTGCCGCGTCTTCACGTCCTCGGATTCGAACTGCAGAATGTACAAGCTCTATTCGATGCAACGCTCGGGCAACAGCTACAAGGTCCGCCTTGCGCTGGCGCTGCTCAACCTGCCTTACGAAGCGGTGGAGGTGGACATCCTGCGCGGCGAGAGCCGCACGCCGGACTTTCTCAGCAAGAACCCGTCGGGACAGGTGCCGCTGCTCGAGGTCGGCGAGAGCCGCTATCTCGCCGAGTCCAATGCCATCCTCTGGTACGTCGCCGTCGGCACGCCGCTCGCGCCGGAAAACCGCATCGACCGCGCCGAGGCGCTGCAATGGATGTTCTTCGAGCAGCACGCGCTCGAGCCGAACATCGGCGCCGCCTATTTCTGGCTGTCGCTGGTCAAGGGTGGCCGCGATCTCCAGACCCATTCGCTGGAGGACTGGATGGAGCGCGGCTATGGCGCGCTCCAGGTGATGGAGAACCATCTCAAGACCAACGCCTATTTCGCCGCGCGCCAGCTCACGGTCGCCGACATCGCGCTGTACGGCTACACCCACCTCGCCGACCGCTGCGACTTCGATCTTTCCACCTTCCCGGCGATCCGAGACTGGCTCAAGCGCGTCCAAGCCGCACCCGGCTTCGTGACCATGGACTGGCGCGCGGCCGACATCGACGACCCCGCCAGCATCGCGGCGGGCGCCTGACGGCGCGCCGCGCTCGGGCGAATAGCGGGCAAAAGGGCCCCCTTTGCCGCAATCCAGCCATTTTTGGCGCGTTGGCCGCCGCAATATTGCCGGTTGAAACTGGGAAATTCCTGGGAGTCGCGGGTGATTCGCTCGCGTGTTGAAGGATTTAGACCATGATGCGGGCGTCCGGCACGGCAGGCTTTCAGAGCCCATCCGCTACCGTCGCGTCTTCCCGGCTCACCCATGCGGTCGCGGCCTCGCTCGCCGTCGCCGCGCTCTCGCTGTGCCTGATCGTCACCCTGACGGTGCTGTCGACCAAGGCGACCATGGCGATGGGCCTGCCGGTCTGATTCCCGTTTCATCCTGGACCTGCCTTCAGGGCGCCGTACGGCCCGCGCCGACCGGCATCGCGACAGGACGTCGATGAAATCACCTGTGGTAGTCGTTGCAATCACCCTGACCGCGGCCATCCTGGTCGCGGCGTCGCTGCTGATCATCGTCGGCACGCGCAAGGGTGTGGGGACGTCGACGCTGAATGCGCCCGCACTGCAACAGCGCGTCAAGCACGCGCACATGGTCTAAAATCATCCGAAAGCTTTAGGCTTGCACGCAAGCGCGCCTTAAGCACGCTGCACGAAACCGCATCGCTGTCGCGCAACAATCAGTCAGTGTTGCGGCCTGACCTCGTTCGTGAGGATCGAGACTGGTCCATGCGGTTCGGATGGCGCGCGATCTCCGGTCCGGCGCTGACGGCAGCGGCCCTGCTGCTGGCAATGCTGTTCGATCGCCTTTTCCCTACCCCCTCGCCCGCGCCGCTGTTCGTCTGCATCGTGGCTCTCGCCGGCGCGCTCGCGGGTCTCGCCTCCGCCATGACGACCGCCGTTGTCGCCGTGATCGGCGCGGCGCTGTTCTTCCTCAACCGCCACGGCGTTTCCGGCTATGGCGCCGCCGATCTGGTCCGGCTCGGTCTCCTGACTGTCACGGCTGTCGGCACCGCCGGCATCACCGGCCTGATGCGCGAGCGGCTGCTCGGCACGGTCGCGGCCGAGCGCCGGAGCCACGCCACGGCCGCGCGGCTGTCGGCCGCGCTCGACCAGGTCGATATCGGCATCGTGCTGCTCGATGCCGAGACCCGGGCCGAATTCATCAACCGGGCGTTCCGCGATTATTTTGCGGTGTCCGACCAGATCGCCGAAAGCAAGCCGCCCTTCATCGCGCTGATGTATCACGGCCGCGACACCGGCGCGTTCGAGCTGCCGGAGGACGAGCTCGGCACCTTCATCGCGCGACGCATGGAGATGGTGCGGGGCGGCGATGCCACGCCGATCAACATCAAGTTGCGCAGCGGCGAGGTGCTGCGCTTCGTCTGCACCGCGCTGCCCGACGGTGGACGCATGCTGAGCTACACCCCGGTGACCGACCTCGTGCGCCACACCGACGAGCCATCACGCGCCGACTACTACCGCTCGCTGCGCGACCCCGCAAACCGCAAGCTGACCCGCTACCTGCGCGTCGCGGAGTAATGCAACGGCGCGATTGATCGGCAGTGCGACCATCACGTATGAAGGACGCTTCATCGATCGCGGGAATTTCACATGTCGCTCACCATTCGCGCCGTCACGAGGCAGGACTACGATCAATGGCTGCCGCTGTGGGACGGCTACAACGCCTTCTACGGCCGCTCGGGCCCGACCGCCCTGGCGCCCGAAATTACGAAGATGACGTGGCAGCGCTTCTTCGATGCCTATGAGCCGATGCACGCGCTGGTGGCCGAGGACGACGGCCGCCTGCTCGGGCTGACGCATTATCTGTTTCATCGCAGCACCACCGCGATCGAGCCGTCCTGCTATTTGCAGGATCTGTTCACGCTCGAATCCGCGCGCGGCAAGGGCGTCGCCTCGGCGCTGATCCATGGCGTCTATGAGCGGGCAAAGCTCGCGGGATCGCCGCGCGTCTACTGGCAGACGCACGAGACCAATCTCACGGCGCAGCGCCTGTACGACAAGGTCGCGGAGCGGTCCGGCTTCATCGTCTATCGCAAGATCTTCTGAGTCCTGCGCCCTTGATCCCTGTGGATAACTCCGCCTGTCACCCGCGCGTAACACAGCGAGACTAGGCTGCACCTGCGTCTGGTCAGGCCCCCCGTCACCGATCAAGCGCCCCAAAGCGGTCCCCGTCAGTCGCCGCGTCTGACAGGGGCCGCATTTTTTTGTCCGGGATCGTCTGCATGGCAGCAGCGCAGGCATCAGCTTGCTGATGCGGCGCACGGTGGTCACAATGCGCCGCTGCTCATCTGACAGGATCTCCCATGGAAATTCGCAATCTCGGCGCCTCCGGCCTTCGCGTGTCTGCGGTCGGCCTCGGCTGCAACAATTTCGGCCAGCGCACGGATCTGGAGACCTCGCGCAAGGTGATCCATCGCGCGCTCGATCTCGGCGTCACGCTGTTCGACACCGCCGACATCTATGCCGGGATGGGCGGCTCGGAGACGGTGCTCGGCACCATGCTCGGCGATCGCCGCAAGGACATCGTGCTCGCCACCAAATATGCCAAGCCGATGGCGACCGACGGCACCAGGCAGGGCGCCTCGCGCCGCTACATCATGGATGCGGTCGAGGCGAGCCTGAGGCGGCTCAAGACCGACTACATCGACCTCTACCAGCAGCACGATTACGATCCGCTGACGCCGATGGAGGAGACGTTGCGTGCGCTCGACGATCTCATCCGGCAAGGCAAGGTGCGCTACATCGGCAACTCCAACTTCCCGGCCTGGCGGATCGCGGAAGCCGAGTTCACCGCACGCGCGATGAATGTCAGCCGCTTCGTCTCCTGCCAGGACGAATACTCATTGCTGGTTCGCGACATCGAGAAGGACCTGCTGCCGGCTGCGCAAGAGTACAGGCTCGGCCTGCTGCCGTTCTTCCCGCTCGCGAGCGGCCTGCTGACGGGCAAGTACCAGCGCGGCACGGCGGCGCCCGCCGACACGCGCTTTGCCAAGGCGCCGGCGCTGCGCGACCGTTACGTCACGCCGCGCAACGAGGACATGGTCGAGAAGCTCCAGGCCTTCGCCAAGGCGCACGGCCGTTCGATGCTGGAACTCGCCTTCTCCTGGCTCGCCGCGCGCCCGCAGGTGTCGAGCGTGATCGCAGGCGCCACGCGCGTCGAGCAGATCGAGGAGAACGTGAAGGCGATCGCCTGGAAACTCACCGTGGATGAGATGGTGGAGATCGACAAGATCACTCTGGGCTGAGCGCTGCGGCCCGCTACTTCGCGCCGCGCCCGACCGTCTGCACCACCTCGAAGCCCTCGAACTGGGGATGGCCGAGATAAAGCGGCTTGTTGTCACCCGCCTTGTGATGCGCCGCGCGAAACGCCTCCGACTTGGTCCAGGCCTCGAACGCGGCGTGGTTCGCCCACACGGTGTGGGAGGCGTAGAGCGTGTGGTCCTCGAGCTCGGGACCCCTCAGCAGATGGAATTCGACGAAGCCGGGCACCTTGTCGAGATGGGTGTCGCGCGAAAGCCAGACCTGCTCGAAAGCAGCCTCGGAGCCCTTGGCGACGCGGAAGCGGTTCATGGCGATGTACATGGATGGTCTCTCCTGATGCTCGGATCATCATGTCGTCATCCGGGACGCGCCGCAAGGCGCGGGCCCGGAATCCATTTTGCGGCAGAACGCGGTGAGGAATGGATTCCGGGTTCGCGCTGACGCGCGCCCCGGAATGACGACTTAGACAACCAGCCCCTTCATCGGCCTTGCTCCCGCGCTGTCCGGAAACACCGTCTCCGCCAGCACGCGATCGGACAGGCCGAACCGGTCCTGCAGCACGCCCTTGATCACGGAACGCAGGTCCGTCGTCGGCTTGAGGTCGCGGCCCTCATACAGGTTGGCGAGCTTGAGGCCAGGCCAGTCCGCGATGACGCGGCCGCCTTTCACCGCGCCGCCGGCGAGCAGCGCAATCGTTCCCGTGCCGTGATCGGTGCCGTCGGTGCCGTTGATGCGCGCGGTGCGGCCGAACTCGGTGGCGACGACGACGACGGTCTCGCGCCAGCGATCCCCCAGGCCGCTTTCGAACTCGGCGAGCGCGCCGTCGAGGCCGCCGAGCAGGAAGGCGAGACGCCCCACAGGGCCGCCTTCATTGGCATGCGTGTCCCAGCCGTCGAAGGCGAGCGCGGCGATGCGCGGGCCGTCATCGGCCGCCATCAGCTTTGCGGTGCCGCGCGCGACCTGCCGCATCTGCGCGACGGCGTTGCCGCCTTTCGGCTTCATATCTGCGCCGGCTGCGACCTTGTCGAGCTGGAGCCCTTGCGACAACGCCGAGGCCAGTGCGGGATCGCGGTGACGGTAGAGCTCCATGAGGCGCATCGCGGTGTCGTCATCCGCCTGCGGCAGCGCCACCGGCGCCCAGCCGACGGTGGGCGCGTTGCCACGCAGCACCAGCGGCGTGGTCGGCCCGACGGCGAGACCGCTCGACACGCGCTCGCCGCGCGGCAGCGCTTCCAGCGCGCGGTTGAGCCAGCCGGACTGCACGCGGCCCGGGCCGGCATAGCCGCTTTCGAGCACGTCCTGGCCGTCGAAATGCGAGCGGTCGCGGTAGGGCGTCGCCACCGCGTGGATCACCGCAGCATGCCTGTCGCGATACATGCGCGCAAATTCCGGCATCGCCGGATGCAGCGTGAAGAAGGAATCGAGCATGATCGCAGGATGCGCACCATCGGCGGTGAGCGTGATCGAGCCGTGCAGGCCGGCATAGTCAGGGTCGCCGATCGGCCCGACCGTAGAGAGACCGTCGAGCGCGCCGCGCAGGATCACCACGATCAATCGCGGATCGCGCCCATCGGCGGCGCGGGCGAATTTCGGCAGGTAAGCCCAGGCTGCAAAGGAGGCGCCGCCGAGCAGCAGGCCGCGGCGCGAGGTGAGGAGCCGGTTCTCGACGCAGTCGATCATCTTCATCTCCTCTGCATTTCCGGCGACATCAACAGCAGCGCCAGCGCCTGCTGTCGCGACTCCGCGCGCTCGATGCTCCGCCGCGTCTCGGTCGAGGCTGCATCGGCGGCTGCGAACCCCAGGAGGTCGAGCGGATCGATGTTGTTGCCGAGCCGCGCGCCGATCTGCGCGGCGATGTCCAGCCTGAGCTTGATGCCTTCAGGCGCGGCCCAGGCGGCATTGGTGTCGGGAAAGCCGTTGGGGCCGGGCGGCGACCATAGCGGCTGACCGAGCAGGTTGAGGCCGTTGAGATAGCGGCCAGGGTCCTCCGGCACCTGCGCGAGCAGCCGGCCGCTCGCGACCAGGAAATCGTAAGGCGAGCGCATCTTGGTCGGCGGCGCCTTCCACGCTTCATCGGAATCGACCAGCGCCACGGCAAGCGCCTTGAGATCGCCGTCGGTCTTGACGAAGACGTCACGCAGGCGCGCAACGAGCGCCGGCGGCGGATCATCTGCGACGAAGTGACGAACGAATTTGGTGGCGATGAAATTCGCGGTCGACGGATGCCGCGCGAGGTCGACGAGCGCGGCTTCGCCCTGTGCGAGCCCGGTGGCTTCGTAACTCTTGCCGAGCAGGACTTGCGGCCCGGGCTGATGCGCATTGACGTTGAAGACGAAGGAGCCGGGGGACCCTAGCTGCCCCTGCCGGCCGGCAAAGGTCCAGCCGGTGATGATGCGCGCGAGCGAGGTGACGTCGCCTTGCGTGTAGCCGCCGCCGACACCGAGCGTATGCAGCTCCATGATCTCGCGCGCGAGATTTTCGTTCAGCCCGCGCTTACGGTTCTGCCCGGCGCGCGAATCCGGACCGAGCGATTGCTGGTTGTCGAGAAAGAACAGCATCGCGGGATGCTGCTCGACCGCCCTCAGCATGTCGGCGAAGCGCCCGAGCACGTGCGGCCTGATCGCCTCGCGCTCGAACGCACCGGCCCAGATCCGTGTCAGCTCGCCCTTGCTGGCGGAGATGCAGAAATGGTTGGACCAGAACGCGACGAGGCGCTCGGTGAAGCCGCACTCGACCAGCGTCGCGCGCTGCAACCGCGCCAGCGCCTCGGCGCGAAACGTCTTCTGGATCACGTTGAGCGGCTGCGACGCCGGCTTTGCCGCATTGTCCGCCGGCTTCGCCTCCGCCATCCGGCCTGCGATCTCCGTCGCCGCCGCATTCAGCGAGGGATTGCGGCGGAGCCCGGCGTTCCGTTCGGTCGGCGCGGCCGGCGGCGTCTCAGCGGGCGCGGCGGCCTTCGCCGCCTCGCGCGCCTGCTTGACCTGGTCCTGATAGGCAAAGACGGCCTGCCCGAGTTGCGGCGTCGATTGCAGTCCCGGCGCTTCCAGCAGCACGCCGTTGGGACGCGCAAGCTCGGCCTTCACGAAGCCGCGCGGGTCGGAGCTTGCGTTGATGAGATCGCCCGACGCGCCGCCGCGGGCGCCGAAGCCAAAGCGGTTGAGCGCGACGAGGGCAGCTTGCGTATCGCGGGCCATCGGTCTGTCCTTGGCGCGTTGGAGCCGCTTTCCTGATGCGTGCGCGGCGCGTAATATACCGCAGCGACAGATGAACCCGACATGAAAATGACGGCGAAGCTTCGGCGTAGATCATGACAAATCCGAAAGAATCCGCGTTGCAGGAACCACGCCGCCTCGCCTGCTCCCGCTGCGGCACCGAGTTCGGCTGCGACCTCTCGGGCACGTGCTGGTGCGCGGAGGAGACGGCAAAACTGCCGATGCCGCTCGAGGGCGAGGATTGTCTGTGCCGGGAGTGTTTGCGCAAGGCGGCGGCGAGCGCTGCTCGTTAGATGCGAGAGCGCGCGACACACGCCAGTGTCGTCCCCGCGCACGCGGGGACCCATAACCCCAGGAAGAAGTTTGGCGAAGACTGGACGTTCGGGACGAATACCATCAGCAACCGATAGATCACGCGGTATGGGTCCCCGCGCCCCGTGCGCAATTGCGCACTAGGCGGGGACGACAGTGGAAAGAGTGTGCCCTACACCGCAAAGCCCGGCGATGTCCGCGCCATGCCGTCGAACGCGTCGAGCAGTCTTTCGCGCCAAGCATAGACCGGATCGTCCGCCTCCAGCAGCTTGAACGGGCTGACCACGCGCGCCCATTGAAAACCGCCGAACACGATATAGTCGGCGTAGTTCGGCGCGTTGCCGCCGAGATAGGGCTGTTTCTTCAAGGCCTGCCGCATCACCTCCAGCGACTTGCGGAACGCGACCACGCCGGTGTCGCGGCTCGCCATGACCTCTTCCAGGCTCTTGCCGCCGAAGCGCGCCTCGCGCGACTTGCGGAAATAGACGGCGTCGACCTCGGCAAGGTTGTTCGGGATGTCGGCGACGATCAGCGGAAAGATGCCCCCGACGATGGCGATGTCGCCGAAGGCATTGATCATGCGCGCCATGGCGCGCCCGCCCTCGCCGCCGAACAGCGACGGGCGATCCGGGAAAGTGTCCTCCAGATAAGTCGCGATGGTCCAGGAATCGACCACGGGCCTATCATCGTGCAGCAGCACCGGGACCTTTTCCGAGCCGTGGGGCGCGATCGCACTCTTCTCGGTAAAGCGCCAGGGCAGTGATTCCGCCGACAGCCCCTTGTGCGCCAGCGCCATCCGCGTGCGCCAGCAATACGGGCTGAAGGGACGGGAGGCGTCGGTGCCAACGAGTTCGTAGAGCTTGAGTGACATGGGCTGGCAGCCTCCTCATGCTCCGTCATTGCGCGGAGCTCTTGCGCCGAAGTAATCCAGACTTGTCGCCGCGGAAGCCATTCTGGATTGCTTCGCTGGCGCTCGCAATGACGATGTGGAGAGATCACCGCCCGTTCGTGCGCAGCAATCTCTCGCCGTCCTCCGTCACCGCGATGACCAGCCCCACGCCGGCTATCGTCTCGCGGACGACGTAGCCGCGATCCGCGGCGTCTTCCCAGATGGTGAGGCGCGGGCAGGAGGTTTTCCAAGTCGCGATCACCTCGGCATAGGCGCGCGGCTCGCGCGCGACCCATTCGACGAAGTCCAGCACCAGCGGATCGACGTTGCGGCTCATTGCAAACCTCCCTTGTCGAAGGCGGCCAGCACCGGGGTACGAACCAGGAGCCAGCCGCCATAGGCGATGTAGCAGCAGGCGATGGTGGTAATCAGCTTGTTCGACCAGCTGACGAATTGCTGGTCGGTCATGGCTTCGAGGATGCGCCGCGCCAGCGTGGTGCCGAGCATCGAGGCTGCAATCGCGACGCCGGCGAGCACGGGATCGAGGCTCGCGGCCTGGTCGATGATGCCGCCGAAATAGACCAGCTTGGTGAAATGGCTGACGAGCTGGCACATCGCCTTGGTCGCGACCTTCTCGCGCCGGCCGAAATTGCCGCCGAGGAAGAAGGTGTCGAGCAGCGGGCCGGAGACGCCGGTCATCAGCATCAGGCCCATGCAGATCGTGCCATAGACCGTGCCCTGCCAGAGACGGTCGGGATCGGGCTTGATGTTCGCCGGCAAGAGCCGCGCCATGAACGGCGTGACACCCAGCATCAGCAGCGCGACCGGCTTGTCCGGCACGTAGCGGGTGAGCGACCAGGCCGCGAGCGCGACGGCAGCGCCGACCATATAATTCGCGACCGGCCGCCAGCGGATATGCGCCCGCCACAGGAAAGCGCGCCAGCCGTTCGAGGCCATCTGCGTGATCGCATGCAGCACCATCGCGGTCGGCAACGGCATCAGGGCCAGGAGCACGCCGATCAGGATCAGCCCGCCCGCCATGCCGAACAGCCCCGACAGGAACGCGGTGCCGACCATCAGCAATCCGAGGGCAGCGATCATGAGGGGCGTCACGCGCAGGATCTCCAAGTTCTCGGGTCAGGGGACCGGGCTGCTAAGGTGAACGTGCCTCGCTTGCCCCTTCTCCGCAAACTGAGTTATCTTGCCCTGGCATCAGCTTTCCTGAGGGTCGGGCATTTGCGGCGGTTGCTGTTTCTCAACGGCATCAAGGCGTTCGAGGCGGCGGCGCGGACCGGCAGCTTTGCTGCGGCCGGGCTGGAGCTGAGCGTGTCGGCGGCCGCCGTCAGCCGCATGGTGCATTTGCTCGAAGAGCGGCTCGGCGTCGCGTTGTTCGAGCGCAAGGCCAACCGCCTGGTGCTGACCCAGGCCGGCCGCGCCTATCAAAGCGGGCTGACCCCGATCTTCGATGCGCTGGCGAGCCTCACCGCGCAGGTGACGGCGCCCTCGAGCGTGCGCGTGCTCACCATCGGCGTCGGCCACACCTTTGCGATGCGCTGGCTGATCCCGCGCCTGTCGGAGTTTCGCAGCGAGGAGCCTGACATCGAGGTGCGCTTCACGACCGGCGGCGCGTCGGTGCCGTTCGGCGAGGACTGGAGCTGCGGCATCAAGCTCGGCACCGGCGACTGGCCCGGCCTCGTCGCCGAGCCGCTGTTTGCCGGCGACCTGACGCCGGTCTGCGTGCCACGCCTCGCGGGCGGGCTGAAGCGCCCGGCCGACCTGAAGGGACCGAGCCTGATCCGCGTCGCGCACTCCGCCGAGGACTGGCCGATCTGGCTGAAGGCCGCGGGCGTCGCGCGGATCAACGCGCGTGGGCCCGAGTTCCAGTTCTACGGCCAGGCACTGCAGGCCGCTGCCGACGGGCTCGGCATCGCCATGGGCATCCGCCCCTATATCGACGACGATCTCGCCGCCGGCCGGCTGGTGGCGCCATTCGACCTCTCGGTGCCCAAGGGAATGCGCTGGTACCTGCTCTATCGCAGCTTTCAAACCGAGCAGCGCGACTTTGCCGCCTTCCGCCGCTGGATCATGCGCGCGGCCTCGGAACCCGCCGCCCGCCCCCGCCGGATCGGCCGCGCCGGCGCGCGGAACTGAAGTCTTTTCGACAAGCTTGAGCAAAAAAACCGCGTGGCTTGTGAACCGCTTCACATTCTGAAACCCGCAATCGTGGTCCCCTGACCCTCCGAAAAAAAAGTGGGACCTACACTCATGACGACCCTTTACGACGGCTTTGACATCGAATCCTTCGAAGCTGGCAAGGGGCTGTGGCACGCGCGGATCCGCCGGGCCGATTTCAGCCCGGTAGCCATCGACGGCGTGCTGTTTCCTGCCATGGAAGTCGGCTTCGCCTGGCCCGATCCCGATGCGGCGATCGCCGATGCCAAGCACCACATCGATCGCTTCCGCCGGCGGGCCGAAGGCGACGACGAATAGCCCAGCGGGTCCGCGGGCGGACCAGAGAAAAAAGGGCGCAGGGGGGAACACCGGTCATGTCCATCATCGAAACCGACGCAGCGCGGCCGCGGATCTACACCCGCGCGGTGCTGTCCAACTGCCCGGAATGCGACGGCGATCTCGCGGTGCTCCGCGTGATCGCCGGCCGCGCCGGATGCGAGTACTGGACCATGCGCTGCAGCGATTGCGGCGGCATCCATCTCGACATCCTCGAGCCGCATGTCCCGGCCGAAGACGACGGCGGGCCGCTGCCGGCGGCCTGAAGGTCCCGGCCTGCTGCCAACCTGCTGTCAGCAGCCTGCATGGAGGCGGGCATTCGCCCTTTATCGCGGGGCGGACTCGTCCCATATTCGCCTGATGGCGAAGAAACCTGCATCCTCCGAAAAGTCCGGCAAATCCCCCAAGACCAAGGCCCCGAACTCGAAGGCACATCGCCCCGATGTGCAGCCGATCGGGCCGGCGCTGGCCGAGTTGCTCAATCCCGCCATCAATCGCGGCGATGCCGGCCTTGGATCCGGCACCGGGCTGCAGCCGCCGCCGGACAATTCGCGCGACCGCCGCGCCGGGGGCGAGGCCGCCGCGCACCGCGCGCGCGCTTCGACGCCGAAGGAGTTCCCGCAGGATGCCGCGCGGCCGATGCCGCTGCGGCCCAATCCGCAGCCGCCGGGCACCCGTCAGTCCAGTGAGCTTGCAGGATTGGAGGAAGCGCCGCAGGCCAATTACGGCACCGCGGCCACGATCCCGACGCTTGATCCGGAACTGGCCCGCCAGCTCGGCCTTCCCACCGAGGAGGACGATGCTGAAGCGCTGGCCCGCCCGCCGCGCAGCAAGATGGAGGCGCTCGGCGTCAAGGCCACAGCGGATGCGCTGGAGTCGTTGATCCGCGAGGGCCGGCCGGAGTTCCGCAAGGGCGACGGCTCCATGAAGGTGTGGACGCCGCACCGACCGCCGCGCCCGGAGAAGTCCGAAGGCGGCATGCGCTTCGAGATCAAGTCGTCCTACGAGCCCAAGGGCGACCAGCCGACCGCGATCGCCGAGCTGGTCGAGGGCATCAATCGCAACGACCGCAGCCAGGTGCTGCTTGGGGTCACCGGCTCGGGCAAGACCTACACCATGGCCAAGGTGATCGAGGCGACGCAGCGCCCGGCCCTGATCCTCGCGCCGAACAAGACGCTCGCCGCCCAGCTCTACGGCGAGTTCAAGAACTTTTTCCCGGACAACGCGGTCGAGTACTTCGTCTCGTACTACGACTATTACCAGCCGGAAGCCTACGTTCCGCGCACCGACACCTATATCGAGAAGGACTCCTCCATCAACGAGCAGATCGACCGCATGCGCCACTCGGCGACGCGCGCGCTGCTCGAACGCGACGACGTCATCATCGTCGCCTCGGTGTCCTGCATCTACGGTATCGGCTCGGTCGAGACCTACACCGCGATGACGTTCGCGCTGAAGAAGGGCGAGCGCATCGACCAGCGCCAGCTGATCGCCGACCTCGTCGCGCTCCAGTACAAGCGAACCCAGGCCGATTTCACCCGCGGCACCTTCCGTGTCCGCGGCGACGTCATCGACATCTTCCCGGCGCATTATGAAGACCGCGCCTGGCGCGTGAACCTGTTCGGCGACACCATCGAGACCATCGAGGAGTTCGACCCGCTCACCGGCCACAAGCAGGACGAGCTCGAATTCATCAAGATGTACGCCAATTCGCACTATGTGACGCCGCGCCCGACGCTGGTGCAGGCGATCAAGTCGATCAAGTCGGAGCTGAAGCAGCGGCTCGACCAGCTGCACGACCAGGGGCGCCTGCTCGAGGCGCAGCGGCTGGAGCAGCGCACCACCTTCGACCTCGAGATGATGGAGGCCACGGGAAGCTGCGCCGGCATCGAGAACTATTCGCGCTACCTCACGGGACGCCGTCCCGGCGAGCCGCCGCCGACGCTGTTCGAATACGTCCCCGACAACGCGCTGATCTTCGCCGACGAGAGCCACGTCACCATCCCGCAGATCGGCGCCATGTTCCGCGGCGACTTCCGCCGCAAGGCGACGCTGGCGGAATACGGCTTCCGCCTGCCCTCCTGCATGGACAACCGCCCCTTGCGCTTCGAGGAGTGGGACATGATGCGGCCGCAGACCGTCGCCGTCTCCGCCACGCCCGGCAGCTGGGAGCTGAATGAGAGCGGCGGCGTCTTCGTCGAGCAGGTCATTCGCCCCACCGGGCTGATCGATCCGCCCGTCGACATCCGCCCGGCCCGTACCCAGGTCGACGATCTCGTCGGCGAGGTGCGCGCCACCGCGCAGGCCGGCTATCGTTCGCTGATCACGGTGCTCACCAAGCGCATGGCGGAGGACCTCACCGAATACCTGCATGAGCAGGGCATCCGCGTCCGCTACATGCACTCGGACATCGACACCATCGAGCGCATCGAGATCATCCGCGACCTGCGCCTCGGCGCGTTCGACGCGCTGGTCGGCATCAACCTGCTGCGCGAAGGCCTCGACATTCCCGAATGTGCCCTGGTCGCGATCCTCGACGCCGACAAGGAAGGTTTTTTGCGCAGTGAAACGTCCTTGATTCAGACCATCGGCCGCGCCGCGCGCAACGTCGACGGCAAGGTAATCCTCTATGCCGACCAGATGACCGGCTCGATGGAGCGCGCCATCGCCGAGACCAACCGCCGCCGCGAGAAGCAGGTCGAGTACAACACCGCCAACGGCATCACGCCGGAGAGCGTGAAGAAGCAGATCGGCGACATCCTCAACTCGGTCTACGAGCGCGACCACGTGCTGGTCGAGGTCGGCGGCCACGACATGACCGACGACGTCATCTCGATCGGCCACAATTTCGAGGCCGTGCTCGCCGATCTCGAAACCCGCATGCGCGAGGCCGCGGCCGACCTGAACTTCGAGGAAGCCGCCCGCCTGCGCGACGAAGTCAAGCGCCTGCGCGCGACCGAGCTCGCCGTGGTCGACGACCCCACCGCCAAGCAGCGCACCGTGCAGGGCAAGGCCGGCGCCTATGCGGGAGCGAAGAAGTACGGCGACGCCGCGAATTTGCCGGTCAGCGCGATGAAAAAGAAGACCGTAAGCTCCGCGCTGAAAGCCAGCGGCGGCGGCAGCGGCTCGAAAGTGCACAAGCCGCATCTCGACGAGATGCACGGCCCGGAATCCCTGCCCTACCGCGAGGGTCGCGCGCTCCCGTCAAAGCCGTTCGGCAGCACCAGCCGCATCATCCAGCCGACGGACTCGAGGCAGTCCGGTCCGGAGTTCGGGCCGGCGCCGAAGTCGACGGGCGGGATGCCGGGGCGACGGGGCGGGTGGAAGAAGAGGTAGGCGCAACCGTGCGAGTGGTGGCTATGGATTCCGGGCCCGCTGCTTCGCGCGCCCCGGAATGACAGGGAGTTAGAGCTTCCCTGCCCGTTGATCTGGCTCTGCCGAGCGATTTCGTGGATCGATACTCCACGTCGCGGTTCCATGCGCCTGCGCCGCCGTGACGTTGCGCATTGCGCCATGCGCGCCACGCAACCGGACGGGCGGGAATTCCTGCATACCGCAATTCAACCCGCAATTGCACGCCATGAACCAGGCATGGCGCTCGCGCGTCATATCGTCTGCAACATCCCCGTGACTTTGCGGATTGCCGGGGCGCGAGACCGCGCGTTGGCGTTGCGCGACGGCACGGGGCCAAACGAGGACGGGCGGGATGACGGTCGAGAAGCTGAATCGCCAACGCGTGCTGCATCTGCTCGACGCCTTCGCGCGCGGGGATATCGAGACGGCGCTGTCCTGCTGCACCGACGACGTCGACTTCCTCACCCACGCGCCGACCGACGTGCTGCCGCACATGGTGCCGCGCCACGGCAAGCAAGAGCTGCGCGAGCTCTGGCAGACGGTCTGGTCGCGCTATTCGGAAATCCGCTACAAGGCGCCGCACATCCTCGCCGAAGGCGAGGCGGTCGCGACCTACATGCACACCTATTTCAGGAAGCGCAGCAACGACCGCATCGTGCAGTTCGACATGGCGGTGTTCTACACCTTCCGCGGCGGGCTGGTGGCGGAGATCCGCGAGATCATCGATTCCTACGACCTGGTGCAGCAGGTGCTGGAGCGGGAGATCGGGCCGCTGATCACGGGGGCGCGGGGGGATTGATGCTTCTCCCCTTGCCTGGAACCCGCGTCGGCTCGCGTACGGACCCGGAAGATTACGGGGTTCTGTTGTAAATCTCACAAAATCCGTTCAATGGTGCATTGCAAAAATGTGAATTGCGTTTTGGCCGAAACCGCTTATTTTATTCGTATACAAACGAGTTGAACCCCGGCACCGAACTGTGCGTGGGGTTGTTTTCCGTTTCTTTCGCAAGCCAGCTTCAGGACTGCCCAAAATGACAGAGCACAGTCTCTGGCGTTTCTCGCGCGCGTTGCACCGCGCGATCAACGACCGGCATTTCGAGGACATCGAGACGCTTATCGACGAGGACGTCGAATGGGCGCTCTACGGCCCGATCGACATGTTTCCGTTCCTCGGCGCGCGCCAGGGCAAGGAGGCCGTGCTCGACGTCATCCGCCAGCTCGCCGACAATTTCCACGTTCGCCGCTTCGACCGCGAGAGCATCATGCTCGGCGTCGATTCCGCCGCCTCGATGCTGCGCTATTCACTGACCGCACTGGATTCCAACAAGCCGATCAGCTTGCGCGTGGCGCAGTTCGCCCAGTTCAGGGCGGGCAAGCTCGTCAGCATGCGCGTGCTGATCGACACCTTCGATCTGGTCGAGCAGGCACTCGGCCGCGCCATTCATCTGCCGAAGATGACCAGCGTCGGCTGAGGGGGACGCCAACGGGCCCCGCTTGTCGGGACCGATGACAAGGCTACCGCGACGTCCTGGCCTCCAGCCCCGCCGGATGCCGTCGCATCAAGAGCTCGTCGTCGGGCGCGCGTGGTTCGCGCGGCCCGTTGGTTCGCGGCCCCTTGGAGAACCGCCACAATTCCGCAACGATGGATCAGCATCCTGTGAGCGGAATGGCGCATGGCTGAACGCCGATGTATATCATCGGGAGGCGTGCGCTGGGGTTCGCGGGCAGGACGATGGAATTCTCGACAGGGTTTGGCTGGACCAGGCTGCCGGTGCTGGCGGTCGCATTCATTCTGGGCTCGGTGCTGACGGTCTCGGCGCAGATCATTCCGCCGGTCGCAGCAGTGCCCGACGAGGAGGCCGAGACCGAGGCCGCCGAGACCCCCGACGTCAACGACCCGGACGTGCTCAAGGGCATCGACGTCGACAAGCTCGACTGGAGCCAGCTCGCGGTCGATGCCGGGACCGGTATCGACCCCATGGCCGCCAAGAAGCGCGCCCAGGCCGCAGCCAGGGACGGCCTGGACTGGTCCTCGAACCCCAACGCAAACGGCTCCTCGGCAGTGACCGTGAAGCAGTCCGTGTCCTCGTTCTGGGATACGCGGATCGGCGCCGACATGACGGTGACGAGCGAGCCGCGGACGATGTCCGAACTGCTGGCGCAGAAGGCTACCAATGGCGGCAGCCTGCCGCAATCCTCCGGCAGCGCCTGGGCTGCGGCGACCGCGCCGGGCGCGGGCTCGCTCTGGGACAAGACCGCCGTGGAAGCCCGGGTCGATCCCGGTGCCGAGCACAGCAAGATCGGGGCATCGCTGACCAAGTCGGTGCCGCTGTCGGGCGACACCTCGCTGACGCTGCAGAACGGCTACAGCGTCAACCAGCAAGGTACCACCGCAGTCCCCGGCATCGGCGGACACGTCACGCGCAATTACGAGACCGACCAGACCGCCAAGGTCACCCTCACCGACACCGGCACCAGCATCACCGCCGGCCAGACGCTGTCGACCACCGACGACAAATGGCTGCGCAAATTCGGGGCCGAGCAGAAGCTGTTCGACAACGTCACCGTCTCCGGCTCGGTTGGCGAGACCGCGCAAGGCACGATCAACAAGAGCCTGACGGCCGGGTTCAAGAAGAGCTGGTGAGCCCTTCGCCTCTCCCCACGTGCGGCAGGGCTATCGCACATTAGACGTGGCTATGGGCACCGACTGTGTCCACGGCGTCATGGCCGGGCTTGTCCCGGCCATCCACGCCTTTCCACGCAGCACAAAGAACGTGGATGCCCGGGACAAGCCCGGGCATGACGACCTCTGCAAAATTCAAATGCGATTCCCTGCCGCCTGCGGGGAGAGGGCCATCACCGCGACAGCGTTCATACTCTCCTAACCATGCGCCACGGCAAAACCCCTGAATCGTCCGGCCTTGCCGCATCTCGGCCCATTTGCGGCCAAATTCGGACGCACAGATGGGGGAGCCTCACAGACGTCGTCGTGCGGGGGACACTCGCGCTGCGCTCAACGCGAACAGGGGAACAACGATGAACGCCACCCGTCCCGAAAAGATCGAAGCCACCGAGACCGAGACGGTCGACACCAACCTCGCCGCCGTGACCGAGGTCGAAGCCGGCATCCGCGATTTCGTCCGCAACGACATCGCCTATCTGCGCCGCCCGGCCGCGACCACCACGGACGCGCCGCCGCTCGACCCGAGCGCGGAAGCCACCGTCAACAACGTCAACTCGCTGATCCAGCGCGTCGCCGGCACGTCGCTCGCCGAGATCGAGAACTTGATCTCCGAACTCGAGAGCCTGCGCGACCTGCTCCACGCCGAAGGCCAGCGCGTCCAGCGCGAGATCTCCGGCTACGCCCAGCTCAGCCAGGCCGCGATGAAGTCGACCCGCATGATCGCCGACAACGTCGCGCAGTGGAAGCGCGCCGCCGACGGCCTGCGCAACAGCTGATCGCTGGACCGACGCATCATTGCCCGCCGCGTTCCCGGAAGGGAGCGCGGCGGTTTGATTCAGGGGGTGCGATCTCCCCAACGAAGGTGTCGTCGCCCGACTTGATCGGGCGATCCAGTACTCCGGGACGGTGACGCAAGAGCCGAGAGGCCGCGGCGTACTGGATGCCCCGGTCAAGCCGGGGCATGACAGTGGAGGGTGTTGCTGCGAAGGACATGGCAGCGCGGCAGTGAACACGCGGTCACGGCCCGACACAGCCCCACCTTTGAACCCTCCACCCCTCTCCGGCGACAAACGCCAAGCGCTCGTGGCCGTTTTGGCCGAGCCCTGGGGACATGTCATGGAAAGCATTCGGCCCGACAACACGGACCCTATATCGCTGCGGCCCGCGCCGAATCAGCTCGGCATCATCATGCTGCGCTTTGTCGGATTGCTGGCGGTTGCGATCGCGGTGCTGGCGTTCGTCTACAGTCGCTGACAGAGGGCCGGACGCCGGCCCCCTTAAAGCGCGATGCGATTCGGATGAAGCGTCGTCGCGGTCCAGATTGTCGTTTAAGCAGATCGTTCCTGAAACCGCTGCGCGCTTTTCCCAATCATGCTTCAGAAATCAACGACCCCTTATCGGGCGGCCTCCACGGTCGAGGCGTCAAGGGTGTAGCCGCCATCGGCATAGCCCTTCACCACCATGCCGGCGACCAGCATCACGGCGAGCGTCGCGGTCGCGAAGATGAATCCAACGAATTTGAGTGCGCCGCGGTCTGCCATGGTCCTCGTCCCCTGTCCTCTGCAATTCGCTTCAAATAGACAGCGACAGGTTCATAATTAGTTAGCAACTTACTGGTTCCGCCAAACTGCTCGCGGTAACCATGTTGCGCAGGCTTATGGCAGCCACCCGGAATCGCGTCCATAGCGCGCGGGCAACACTCGCGCACTCATTTGCATGTTCATTCTGGAACGAGTCTAAGCGCTGTTCGCACGCGTCGGCACGAACGCGCTGGCGGTGATGGAATAGACTTCCTCGCCGCGCTGGTTGGTGCCGGTGGTCCGGGCCGTCAGAATGCCCCAGCCGGGGCGCGAGGCGGAGGTGCGCTTGTCGACGACGACATTGACGAAAGCAACGGTGTCGCCCGCGAGCACGGGCCTGATCCAGCGCAGGTCGCGAAAGCCCGGCGACGGGCCCCACACCGCGACCTCCTCGCCGCGCGAAGCGGCTTCCCGTGCCAGACGCTGGCCGTCGGCGACAAGCAGGCTCATGCAGGCGGAGCCGACATGCCAGCCGGAGGCGGCGAGCCCGCCAAACAGCGAGTTCTTGCCTTCCTCCTCGTCGAGGTGAAAACGCTGCGGATCGAACTCTGCGGCGAAAGTCTTGATGGCCTCGGCCGTGAACGTATAGCTACCGATCTCGCGGCGCTGTCCGATCGCGATGTCTTCGAAGAACCGCATCAGACCGCTCCCTCGCGCCGCCTGATCAGGATCGGCGAGGTCATCTCGGCGAGGGCCTGCCCTGCCGCGTTGCGCACGATGCATTTGAACTTGACGATACCGAGCTCCGGTCGGCTCTTCGAGGTGCGCGCCTCCACGACGTCGACGTCGAGCATGAGATCGTCGCCGGGTCGAAGTGGCGACAGCCAGCGCACCTCATCCACGCCGGGCGAGCCGAGCGATGCGGCGCGGGTGATGAAGCCGTCGGCCATCATCCGCATCATCAGCGAGCACAGGTGCCAGCCCGAGCCGGACAGGCCGCGCAGCATGCTTTTCGCCGCCGCCTCCTCGTCGAGGTGCATCGGCTGCGGATCGAACTCGGCGGCAAAGGCCAATATCTCGTCGCGGGTGACATGGCGCGGGCCGAACGTTCCGAACCGGCCGGGCGGGAAATCTTCGAAGGTCAGGGTCATCTTGGGATTGGTTGGCGGAAATGACAGATTGTGGCCGCACTTTGCGGCAATCTCAACCCGCCGGCCCGCATGGCTCGTGCTACATATGGGGTGTCGGCGTTGGTCCTGAGTCGGATCTACCGACGGCCGAGGCCTGATCTGCCCCTGGGGAGAGCGATGTTTTCATTCAGCGACCTGTTTCAATGGGACCGCTTCATCACGCCGACGATCATCAAGACCTTCTACTGGCTGGTGATCGCGCTGATCTGCCTGTTCGGCCTCTCCGGCATCTTCTCTGGCCTGGCTGCGATGGCGATCAGCCCGTTCGGCGGCTTCCTGGTGCTGCTGTCCTCGATCGCCAGCGTCGTGGTCGGCATCGTGTTCTCGCGCATCGTCGCGGAGCTGATCCTGATCGTCTTCCGCATCAATGAGCATCTCGGCGCGATCCGCGACCAGGGCGGCGGGATGCGGTGAGGCTTCTCGTGTCCCGGACGCGGCGCGGCATGAAATGACGCGACGCAGAGCCGGGACCCATGCACCCACAATCGAAGCTTCTGGGCCCCGGCTCTGCGGCGCACCGCTGAAGAAGCGCTGCGCTGCGTCCGGGGCACGCAGTCGACCTCTTACGTATTGAACCTGAAATGCATCACGTCGCCGTCGGCGACGACGTATTCCTTGCCTTCGAGGCGGAGCTTGCCGGCATCGCGCGCGCCGGCTTCGCCGCCGAACGCGACGTAGTCCTCATACGCGATGGTCTCCGCGCGGATGAAACCTTTCTCGAAATCGGTGTGGATCACGCCGGCCGCGGCCGGCGCCTTGGTGCCGCGATGGATGGTCCAGGCGCGCGCTTCCTTCGGGCCCACGGTGAAGTAGGTGATGAGGTCGAGAAGCCGGTAGCCGGCGCGGATCAGGCGATCGAGGCCGGCTTCCTCAAGCCCCAGCGTCTCCAGGAAGTCCGCACGCTCCTCGCGGGAAATGGTGGCGATCTCGGATTCGATTTTCGCCGAGATGACGACGGCAACCGCGCCTTCCTTCGCCGCCTGCTCCTCGACCGCCTTGGAGAAGGCGTTGCCCGTCGCGGCCGAGCCTTCCTCGACGTTGCAGACGTAGAGCACGGGCTTGGACGACAGCAGGCCGAGCATGGAGAAGGTGCGCTCCTCCTCGGGCTTGCGCTCGACGAGGCGCGCGGGCTTGCCTTCGCGCAGCAGCACCAGGGTGCGGTTGACGAGGTCGAGTTGCTCCTTGGCGTCCTTGTCGTTGCCCTTGGCTTTCTTGGTGAGATTGTCGACGCGCTTCTCGAGGCTGTCGAGATCGGCGAGCATCAGCTCGGTCTCGATGGTCTCGATGTCGGCGAGCGGGGCGATCTTGCCCTCGACATGGGTGATGTCGGAGTCTTCAAAGCAGCGCACCACATGCGCGATGGCGTCGACCTCGCGGATATTGGCGAGGAACTGGTTGCCGAGGCCTTCGCCCTTGGAAGCGCCGCGCACGAGGCCCGCGATGTCGACGAAGGTCAGCCGCGTCGGAATGATCTGGCCGGACTTGGCGATGACGGCGAGCTTCTCCAGCCGCGGATCGGGCACGGCGACCTCGCCGACATTCGGCTCGATGGTGCAGAACGGATAGTTCGCGGCCTGCGCCGCGGCCGTCTCGGTCAACGCATTGAACAAGGTCGACTTGCCGACATTGGGCAATCCGACGATCCCGCATTTGAATCCCATGGTATCCTCTATCCGTATTCGTCATGGCCGGGCTCGTCCCGGCCATCCACGCCTTGACGCGCGGAACGAAGAACGTGGATGCCCGGAACAAGTCCGGGCATGACGGAGAAAACGGCGACCCTATTCCTTGCCGTTGTCGTCCTTGGTCAAAAATCCCTTTGCCTGCATGGCGAGATGCACCCTGTTGGCGAAGGTCGCGTCCGTGCCCTTGGCAAGCAGCGCGGCGTGCTCGGCGACAGCGTCGCAGAGCGTCGCCACCCATTCGTTGTCGGCCTTGGCGAAGTCCGACAGCACGTGGCCGTGCACCAGTTCCTTGACGCCGGGATGACCGATGCCGAGCCGCACCCGGCGGTAGTCGTTGCCGATATGCGCCGAGATCGAGCGCAGGCCGTTGTGGCCGGCGATGCCGCCGCCGATCTTCACCCGCACCTTGCCCGGCGGCAGCTCGAGCTCGTCATGGAACACGGTGACGTCGCCCTCGGCGATCTTGAAGAAGGCTGCCGCTTCCTGAACGCTGCGGCCGGACTCGTTCATGTAGGTCGTGGGCTTGAGCAGGATCACGCGCTCGGACCCGAGCGTGCCTTCCGAGGTCTCGCCCTGAAAGCGGCGGCGCCATGGTGCGAAACCATGACGCCGCGCGATCTCGTCGACGGCCATGAAGCCGATATTGTGCCGGTTACGTGCGTATTTCGCGCCGGGATTGCCGAGCCCAACAAAGAGTCGCATGACGCGGCGCGCCCCTCGCTCGGCGCGCGATCAAGGACCGCGCGCCAGCCTTGAGAGATTACTTCTTCTTGTCGCCGCCGGCGGGAGCCTTGGCAGCCGCCGCCGGAGCAGCAGCAGCCGGAGCAGCCGCACCCGCCGCCGGAGCCGCCGCAGCGCCCGGAGCCGCGCCACCGGCAGCCGCCGCGGCCGCGGCCTTCTGCTCTTCGGCGTAGCCGGACGGCGGCACGATGGTGACGAGGGTCGCGTCCTCGCGGGTCAGCGCCTTCACGCCGGCCGGCAGCTTGACGTCCGACAGATGCAGCGAGTGACCGATTTCGAGCGAGCCGACATCGGCCTCGATGTACTGCGGAATGCTCTCGACGCCGCATTCGAGCTCGATCGCATGGGCGACGATGTTGACGGTGCCGCCGCGCTTCACGCCCGGCGAGCCTTCCGCCTTCACCACGTGCAAGGGAACGCTGATGCGGATGGTGGCGCCTTCGCCGAGCCGCATGAAGTCGACATGGATCGGGAAATCCTTGACCGGATCGAGGTGGTAGTCGCGCGGAATGACGCGGTGCTTCTTGCCCTCGAGGTCGATGTCGACCAGCGTGGTCAGGAACCGGCCGGCGAGGATGCGCTGGCGCAGTTCACGATCTTCGATCGAGATCGTCAGCGGGGGCTGGTTGTTGCCGTAGATCACTCCGGGCACTCTGCCGGCGCGACGCTCAGCCCGGGCGGCCCCCTTGCCGCTCTTCGGACGTGCGGTCGCCTTCAATTCCTTGACGGTCGTCGCCATGTCGTTAAGTCCTTGTTTTTGCAAAAGTTAATGGGCCGCAGCGCGGCCCATGGCATCATCCGCAGCAAGCCTCCAGGGGTGCGGGGGCCGCGAACGTGGCGGGCTTTTACCCGGAAGACGCGGAAATGACAAGGAGAATGGGCTGGCGGAAGGCACCGGATTTGCCGTCATTCCGGGACGGCCACACCAGCGACCGAACCCGGGATCTCGAGATTCCGGGTTCGATGCTGCCGCATCGCCCCGGAATGACGCCGAGGAAACTTACCCGCCGAGCTTGGTCTCCAGCGCCGCGATGCGGGCCTTCAGCGCCTCGTTCTCCTCGCGCGCGAGGCGCGCCATGTCCTTGACCGCCTCGAACTCCTCGCGCTTGACGAGGTCCATGTCGCGCAGGAATTTTTCCGCCTGGGTGCGCATCACGGTGTCGAACTCGCGCTTGACGCCCTGGGCGGCACCGGCGGCGTCGTTCATCAGGCGGCCGATCTCGTCGAACAACCGGTTGCTGGTCTGGGTCATTTCGGCCTCCGATAAACTTTGCGCGAACTCTCGAAAAGACAATGGCAATCCGCATCGAACGGTTCAAGGGCCGATCGCCGGTATCCTTGTCATGAACCGGTTTCCTTGCAATCGTATTCAACGTGCCTGCATAAGAAGAATCACGCGGCGTCCGCTGCTGGTGCTCCGCCGCCGCAATCTCGTCCAGACATAGAAGGCGCGATGCCCTTTCTGCTGATCGACTTTCCCGCCTTCAAGCCGATCGCCATCGAGATCGGTCCGTTCGCGATCCGCTGGTATGCGCTGGCCTATATCTGCGGCATCGTGTTCGGCTGGCTCTATGCGCGCTCACTCCTGAAGAACCAGCGCCTGTGGGGCGGGCCGGCGCCGATCTCGCTGGTGCAGGTCGACGACTTCATCCTGTGGGTCACGCTCGGCATCATCCTCGGCGGCCGCACCGGCTACGTGCTGTTCTACAACCTTCCCTTCTTCATCGATCATCCCGCCGCGATCTTCAAATTGTGGGAGGGCGGCATGTCGTTCCATGGCGGCTTCCTCGGCTGCGTCGTGGCGGTGATGTGGTTCGCCTATCGCAACGGCATCCCGATCCTGTCGCTCGGCGACATCACCACCGCCGTCGCCCCGGTCGGCCTGCTGCTCGGGCGCATCGCCAATTTCATCAACGGCGAATTGTGGGGCCGCGCCGCGGACCCGAGCCTGCCCTGGGCGATGATCTTCCCCAACGATCCGACGCAGCTGCCGCGCCATCCGAGCCAGCTTTACGAAGCGGGCATGGAGGGCATCCTGCTGTTCACGGTGCTCGCGATCATGATCCGCTTCGGCGCGCTGAAGCGCCCCGGCATGATCCTCGGCGCCTTCATCCTGATCTACGGCCTGACCCGCATCGCCGGCGAGCATTTCCGCGAGCCGGACGCGCAGCTCGGTTTCCTCTGGGGCGGGTTAACCATGGGCATGCTGCTGTCGATCCCGATGCTTATCGTCGGCGCGATACTTATTGTATGGGCTGTCAGGCGGGGGGCGCCGAAGCCCCTCCAGGCCATTCGTTAGTTCATTTCGAGAAGACAGCCGTGACCGACTCGCCGCTCCTCAACGAGATCAAGGCGCTGATCAAATCCGCAGGCCCGATGCCGGTCTGGCGGTACATGGAATTGTGCCTGATGCATCCGCGCTACGGCTATTACGTCTCGCGCGATCCGCTCGGGCGCGAGGGCGACTTCACCACCGCCCCCGAGGTCAGCCAGATGTTCGGCGAGCTCCTGGGACTGTGGACCGCCTCGGTCTGGAAGCAGATGGGCTCGCCGCAATTCTTGCGACTGATCGAGCTCGGTCCCGGCCGCGGCACCATGATGGCGGATGCGCTGCGCGCATTGCGCGTGCTGCCGCCGCTCTACCAGGCGCTCAACATCCACCTGGTCGAGGTCAATCCCGTCCTGCGCGAACGGCAGAGTGCGATGCTGGCGAACGTGCGCAACATCGCCTGGCATGACAGCATCGACGACGTACCGGACGGCCCAAGCATCATCCTCGCCAATGAATATTTCGACGTGCTGCCGGTCCGCCAGATGGTGCGGCTCGAGAACGGCTGGCACGAGCGTGTGATCGAGATCGATCCCAACGGCAAGCTTCAGTTCGGCGCGGCGCCGGAGCCGACACCGCGCTTCGAGGTGCTGCTGCCGCCTCTGGTGCGCGCAGCGCCCATCGGGGCGGTGTTCGAGTGGCGGCCCGACGGCGAGATCATGAAGCTCGCCACGCGCGTGCGCGACCAGGACGGCGCGGCGCTCATCATCGACTACGGCCATCTGCGCAGCGATGCCGGCGACACCTTCCAGGCCATCGCGCGCCACACCTTCGCCGATCCCTTGAAAGCGCCGGGCCAGGCCGACGTCACCGCCCATGTCGACTTCCAGGCGCTGGCGCGCGCGGCCGAGGATGTCGGCGCCCGCGTGCACGGCCCGGTGACGCAAGGCGACTTCCTCAAGCGTATCGGCATCGACACCCGCGCCGCAGCCTTGATGCAGAAGGCGACACCCGAAGTCGCCACCGACATTTCGGTCGCGCTCAAGCGCCTGACCGATACCGGGCGCGGCGGCATGGGATCGATGTTCAAGGTGCTCGGCATCTCCGAGCCGCGGCTGACGGGCCTTGCCGGCCTCAGCGATCTCGAACAGGCTGGAGAGACCTCATGACGGTTGCTTCGTCGCTGCTGTCCGCCGTGCCCGGCCTGCGCCATGCCTTCTTCACCCGCGAAGGCGGCGTCTCCGGCGGCATCTATTCCGCCCTGAACGGCGGGCTCGGCTCCCATGACGATCAGACCCTCGTCGCCGAGAACCGCCGCCGCATGGCCGAGCATGTCGGCGTCGCGCCCGAGCGCTTCCTCAGCCTGCACCAGGTTCATTCGCCCGACGTGCTCGTGGCTGATGCGCCGTGGCCGAACGGGCCGCGGCCCAAGGGCGACGCGCTGGTGACCAAGACGCCAGGCATCGCGCTCGGCGTCTCCACTGCCGATTGCGGGCCGGTGCTGTTCGTCGATCCCAATGCGCGCGTGATCGGCGGCGCACATGCCGGCTGGAAGGGCGCACTCACCGGCGTGCTGGAAGCGACGATCTCGGCAATGGAGAAGCTCGGCGCAGCGCGCGGCGGCATCATCGCCGCGATCGGCCCCCTGATCCGGCAGGAGAGCTACGAGGTCGGCAACGAGTTCGTGACGCGCTTCATCGAGGCTGACGCCGAGAACGCCGTGTTCTTCATCCCGTCGGTGCGCGAGGGCCACGCGATGTTCGATCTCGCCGGTTTCATCCGCAAGCGACTGGACATGGCGGGCATCCTGATGATCGACGATCTCGGCCTCGACACCTATGCCGACGAACGTTTCTTCAGCTATCGCCGCTCGGTGCATCGCAAGGAGCCGGACTACGGCCGGCACGTTCACGCGATCGCGCTGGAAGGGTGAGATCTCGTGCCCCGGACGCGGCGCAGCACGCAAGTGATGCGCCGCTGAGCCGGGGCCCATGTCTCTGCGATCTCGATCTCGGCGGCAATCTGGGTCCCGGCGCAGCGGCACTGCGCGCCGCAGGGCGTCCGGGACACGCACCGTTTTCCCGACCATCGCTTTGAAGGCTGCACGCTGGACGCGCGAACACAACGGCAACCCCGTGTCATTCCGGGGCGATACCTGGGACGTAGCACGGCAGCTTGTGGCGCCGCCGCCCTAGACGTTAATCGATTTTAACGATATCGCTGCCCTCCAATGAGGGAAGCGTCATCCAATTTGCGCCGCGCGGGTTCGCGCGTGCTGGCCGTCGTGCTGCTGGCGGCTGCGACTGCGCTTGGCGGCTGTGCCGGCGGCAACGCGCCGAGCAATTCCTATGCGATGGCGCCGAGCGGTGGCAGCGGCGCCACGGTGGCGTTCGAATCCATCGACGGACCACCGCCGCAGGTGTTCGACCGCATGGTCGGGGTGCTCGACAGCGAATCCAAGCTGCGCAGCCTGTCCGTGGTCTCCCGCGAGGGCACGGCCGCCTACCGCGTGCGCAGCTACCTCTCCGCCCAGGTGGTGCGCGGCAAGACCGTGATCGCCTGGGTCTGGGACGTCTACGACGCCAACCAGCAGCGGGCGCTGCGCCTCTCCGGCGAGGAACTGACCTCGGCCAAGGGCGGCCGCGACGCGTGGGCGGCTGCCGACGATCTCGTATTGCGGAAGATCGCCCAGGCCGGATTCAGCGGACTTTCCAACATGATCAACGGAACGCCGGATGCACCGGGCGCGGCTCCGGCGCTGCGCGGACCGGCGGTGGCGAGCGTCATCAAGGACGCTCCGCTGTCGGACATGCCGGCCTCGGCGCTCGGCTATGCCGAGTGATAACCCCTGCTAAACCACGGCCTCAAGTTGCGGCCAAGCCGTTGAGCCGACTCTGGATTTTCAAAGGGAAAACGTAGCATCCCGGGTTGCCATTGCAGCCTCCGGCCTGATATTTCCTCGCCCGTCGTAACCGTGCTTCCAGTGGGTATTTTCTGATGTTGAACGTCGTATCCAGCAAAGCGCGGGAGGAAGCGTCCATGTCGGGCAAGAACGGCTCCATCAAGCTCGTCGCCGGCAACTCCAATCCGGCTCTCGCGCAGGCCATCGCGCAGGGCCTCCACCTGCCGCTGACCAAGGCGGTGGTGCGGCGCTTCGCCGACATGGAGATCTTCGTCGAGATCCAGGAGAACGTCCGCGGCTCGGATGCCTTCATCATCCAGTCGACCTCGTTCCCGGCGAACGACCATCTCATGGAGCTACTGATCATCACCGACGCGCTGCGCCGCTCCTCGGCGCGCCGCATCACCGCGGTGCTGCCCTATTTCGGCTACGCCAGGCAGGACCGCAAGTCGGGCTCGCGCACGCCGATCTCGGCCAAGCTCGTCGCCAACCTGATCACCCAGGCCGGTGTCGACCGTGTCATGACGCTCGACCTGCATGCCGGCCAGATCCAGGGCTTCTTCGACATCCCGACCGACAATCTCTACGCGGCGCCGCTGATGGTGCGCGACATCAAGGAGAAGTTCGACCTCTCCAAGGTGATGGTGATCTCGCCCGACGTCGGCGGCGTGGCCCGCGCGCGCGGCCTCGCCAAACGCATCAACACCCCGCTCGCCATCGTCGACAAGCGCCGCGAGCGACCCGGCGAGTCCGAGGTCATGAACGTGATCGGTGACGTCGCCGGCTACACTTGTATCCTCGTCGACGACATCGTCGACTCCGGCGGCACGCTGGTGAACGCGGCCGACGCGCTGATCGCCAAGGGCGCCAAGGACGTCTACGCCTACATCACCCACGGCGTGCTCTCCGGCGGCGCGGCCGCCCGCATCACGAACTCCAGGCTGAAGGAGCTCGTGATTACCGACTCGATCCTGCCGACCGAGGCGGTGAGCAAGGCGCCGAACATCCGCACGCTGCCGATCGCGAGCCTGATCTCGGACGCGATCGCGCGCACCGCCGCCGAAGAGTCGGTGTCGAGCCTGTTCGACTGACGCCGTCATTCCGGGGCGGCGCACCAGCGCCGAACCCGGAATCCATGTTGCAGCAATCAGTGTCGATAAATGGATGCCGGGCTCGCGCTTCGCGCGCCCCGGAATGACCATCGCCTACCCCACGATTCCCGCCGCGACCTGGCCGCGCAGACGCTCCAGGCCGTGCAACGTCTCCGCACAGGCTGCCGCGACCTCCACGCCCTTGATCGCAAAATGCTTGCGGAAGAAGTCGTAGTGCACCTCGGTCTCGTGGAATTGCTGCGGCGTCAACACGGCCGAGAACACCGGCACCTCGGTGCGGAGCTGCACGTCCATCAGCGCCTTGATCACGGTGTCGGCGACGAACTCGTGCCGGTAGATTCCGCCGTCGACGACGAGGCCCGCGGCGACGATCGCGGTGTAGCGCCGCGTCTTGGCGAGGACTTGCGCGTGCAACGGGATCTCGAACGAGCCCGGCACCTCGAACACGTCGACATGGGTGAGGTGCCGCGCCTCCGCCTCCCTCACGAAGGCGATGCGGGCTTCCTCGACGACGTCGCGGTGCCAGCAGGCCTGCACGAAGGCCACCCGCTGCGGCTTGGCAAAGCGCGGATGCTCGATTGCCGGCGGGTCCACGGGAACCGGCGGCTGGGTCGTCTGGGACGTTTCGTTTTGGGGATCTTGCAGCATCTGATTCATGGCTTTCCTCAGTTAAGGACCAGAATCAGGGCACACGGAACGACAAACAGCCGCACCTTGCGATGCGTCTGCCACCGACCGTTCTCTTTCATCCGGACTTTAACCGTCGGCTTCGGAGTTGCACCGAATCTGCTGACCCTTCCCTTCGGCAAAGACTTGGGGAAGGCGCTCGCGGGCTTAGGCCTTTCGGCCCTTACCGCCGGTGGGGACTTTCACCCCGCCCTGAGAACATCGGCCGCCCGGGATGAACGGCCTGACCGGAAATATGCCGCCCTCGCGCAGTCGCGGCAAGCGCGTTCGGCATGGGCAAAGCGCATGGTCCCATGCCGGGGTTGAGGTCCTCCTGGCGCCGGCGCTCGCCGGAACTCGCGATTGGCGGCCCTCCTCGGGAATCTGATTCCGGTTTGTTCTCCTCGATCCGGAATTGGGACCTCCAATGTTAATAATTGTGGCGGAGATGAGCTGTGGACGAACGAGTCCTGGCTTGTGGACGGACTCGCGACCCCGTTGCGCAGATTCCGCAAATCACATCACTTGATCCGCGACAGGCCCGCGCTGATCCGAGGGGCTCGCGAGAGCGACCCCATGGATCGCCGCAGCGACGTTTAGGGAGCGCGCGCCGGACCCAACCGCGTGCGTATCAAAGACAACAAGAAGGCAAGAGGTCGAGACGGCATGTCCCTGCTCGAAGGCACCATCGATTCCAGAAGCCATCCGCTCGCGGTGGTCGAGGACATCGCTGCCAGTAACAACTGGCCGTTCGAACGCTCCGGCGAAGACGAACTCACGATTGTCTCCAAGGGACAATGGACCGACTACCAGCTCTCCTTCACCTGGATGGGCGAGATCGAGGCGTTGCATCTGGCCTGCGCCTTCGACATGAAGATTCCTTTGCCGCGGCGAAGCGAGGTGCAGCGGCTCGTCGCAGCGGTGAACGAGCAGCTGTGGGTCGGCCATTTCGACCTGTGGACCAACACCGGCATGGTGATGCACCGTCAGGCCCTAGTGCTGCCGGGCGGCCTCATCGCCTCGACCGCGCAGTGCGAAGCCATGCTCGCCGGCGCCATCCACGCCTGCGAGCGTTACTTCCCGGCGTTCCAGTTCGTGGTGTGGGCGGGCAAGACCACGGCGCAAGCTATGGACGCGGCGATGTTCGACACGGTGGGCGAGGCGTAAGGTCTCTCTAGATGTGAGGGAGCTGCAGTTCCTCCCCGCCGTCGTCCCGGACAAGCGAAGCGCAGATCCGGGACCCATACCGCGTGATGCCGCTTGTGGCACGACGCTTGTTGCTCTGCCCTCCATCCACTAGAACCGCCTGTGGTATGCGACGAGCGCGAGCGCTCGCGCGGGGTCCCTGCGTTCCCAGGGACGACAGCGAATTTGTGGCAGCAGCGATGGCGAACAGCACCCTTCAAGACATCACCGGCACCATCCTCCTCGCCGGCGCCGGCAAGATGGGCGGCGCGATGCTGACGGGATGGCTGGCGGGCGGGCTCGATCCACGCCGCGTCGCGGTGATCGATCCGCACATTGCGCCCGAGATCTCCGCACTTGCCGCCAAGGGCGTCGTGCTCAACCCCGATGCGAAGACCGCCGGCCCCGTCGAGACGCTGGTCGTTGCGGTCAAGCCGCAGATGTTCCGCGAGGCCGGCGCCAAGCTGAAGCCGTTCGTCTCGGACAGGACCTTGGTGGTCTCGATCATGGCGGGCACCACAATCGCCTCGCTTTCCGAAGTCTGCGGCGGCGCCGTGGTGCGCGCGATGCCGAACACGCCGGCTGCGATCGGCCGCGGCATCACCGTTGCGGTCGCAGCCCGGGACGTCAGCGCCGCCCAGCGTGACGTGGCCGATGCGCTGCTGCGCGCCACCGGCGCGGTCGAGTGGGTCGAGGACGAAGGCCTGATGGACGCGGTCACCGCCGTGTCCGGCTCGGGGCCGGCCTATGTGTTCCTGCTCGCAGAGGAGCTCGCGCGCGCCGGCGTCGAGGCAGGATTGCCCGAAGCGCTGGCGACCAAGCTCGCCCGCGAGACCGTCGCCGGCTCCGGCGAGCTGCTGCACCAGTCGGAGCTTCCCTCGGCCACGCTGCGCCAGAACGTCACCTCGCCCGGCGGCACCACCGCCGCGGCCCTCGGCGTGCTGATGGGCGAGCCCGGTCTGCGCGATCTCATGATCCGCGCGATCGCCGCGGCGACGAGGCGATCGAAGGAGCTGGCGAAGTAACAGGTGCCATAGAGTGGGCAAAGCGACCTGTCCGCCGTAACTCGAAGAGCGAAGGCGGAAGCATGCCCAACCACCTTCATCGCGTTGGAGGAAAAATGGGCACGGCGCTTCGCGCCTTTGCCGAACCTACGGCGTCGTGCCAGCCCCAAGCCGCTTGTTGAACATCTCGACATTGACGAGACCGCGCGCATGGCGGCCCTCGCCGAGCTTGCGCGTGCCCTCGAAGGCCTCGACCTCGAAACGGATGACGCGGCGCTCGACCGCAAACACCTTCGCCGTGGTCCGCACCGTCGCGCCGACCAGCGCCGCGGCAAGATGGCGGATGTCGACCTCGGTGCCGACCGTGACCCAGCCCGGCTGAAGCGCAGCGCGGATCGCATCGCCCGCCGTCATCTCCATCTCCAGGATCATCATCGGGGTCGCATAGACAAACGGCATGCCGGGCACGAAATGCCCGACCGTGCGCTCAGCCGGGACCACCAGCGTTCGCTCGGCACTCATGCCGGCCTTGATGAAATCGCGTGCGTCCATGGTGCTTGCTCAGTGTCGTCCCGGACAAGCGAAGCGGAGCGGAGCGCTGATCCGGGACCCATACCCACAGGATCGAGTTTGATGAAAACTCGGAGTTGCCGGCTTGTTCTTATAACCACTCCCTGTGGTTATAGGTCCCCGCGTTCGCGGGGACGACACCGGTGATTGCTGTTGCGACTGTGGCTACCCACGTCAGCCGAAGCTACTTCTTCGCCGCCGCCGCGCGTTCCACGAAGGTCTTGCCGCCCTTCATCTTGTGGCGCAGCGGGGCCTCGTTGATCTGGATGACGACGGCATCGGCGTCGACGCCGAGATTCTTCACCAGCGCCTGGGTGATGTCGCGCATCATGCCGGCCTTCTGCTCGTCGGTGCGGCCTTCGGCCATGCTGATGGTGATCTCAGGCATCGTTGTCTCCCTGCTGCTGTCGCAATGACCGGGCACGCCCCGGTCCTTCATGAAGGTGCGCATCAAACAGGACGTGGATGCCCGGGACAAGCCCGGGCATGACGCCCGCCGGAATGGCTATCCCCACTTTACGTCATGGCGCGCGAGGACCTCACGCACCTTTGAAACCAGATCGGCTTCGCTGCACGAGAACTGCGCCGGCCGGGTCTCGCGCCATTCCTGGTTGGAGGCGATCGCGGCGGCTGCCTTCGCGCCTTCGATCAGGTCCTTGACCTGCACCTCGCCGCGCGCCTTTTCGTCCGAGCCCTGGATGATGACGCAAGGTGAGTTGCGGCGATCGGCGTATTTGAGCTGGTTGCCCATGTTCTTGGGATTGCCGAGATAGAGCTCGGCGCGGATGCCGGCAGTGCGCAAGCTCGCCACCATCTTCTGGTAGTCGGCGACGCGGTCGCGGTCGAACACGGTGACGACGACGGGGCCGAACTCCAGCCGCGTGTCCAGCTTGCCGAGCAGCGTCAGCGCGGCCTGGAGCCGCGACACGCCGATCGAGAAACCGGTCGCCGGCACCGGCTCGCCGCGGAAGCGCGAGACGAGGCCGTCGTAGCGCCCGCCGCCGCCAACCGAGCCGAACCGCACGGGACGGCCCTTCTCATCCTTGGTGTCGAGCAGCAGTTCGACCTCATAGACCGGGCCGGTGTAATATTCGAGGCCGCGCACGACGGAGGGATCGATCTTGATGCGATCCGCGCCATAACCCGACGCCGTCACCAGCTTGGCGATCTCATCAAGCTCGCTCACGCCGGCCTGCCCCACTTCGCTCTTGGCGAGGTAGGCTTCCGCCGCGGCGATGGCTTCCTTCCAATCGTCGCGCGGCTTGGTGATGGCGAGAACGACGTCGGCTTCCGCCGTGCTCAGGTTGGCGCCTTTGGTGAAGTCGCCCTTGCCTTCTTCACCGCCGTCCCATCGTCCGGGACCAAGCAGCTTGCGCACTTCGTCGGCGGAAAACTTGTCGAGCTTGTCGATCGCGCGCAGCACGGTCAGCCTGCGGCCTGCGTTCTCGTCACCGGCGAGCCCAATGGCTTCCAGAACGCCGTCGAGCACCTTGCGGTTGTTGACCTTCACGACGTACTGGCCGCGCTGAATGCCGAGCGCCTCCATCGTGTCGGCCGCCATCATGCAGATCTCGGCATCCGCCGCCGACGTCGCCGAGCCCACCGTGTCGGCGTCGAACTGCATGAACTGGCGGAAGCGGCCGGGGCCGGGCTTCTCGTTGCGGAACACGTAGCCTGCGCGGTAGCTGCGATAGGGTTTTGGCAACGTGTCGAAATTCTCCGCGACATAGCGGGCGAGCGGCGCGGTCAGGTCGTAACGCAGGCTGATCCACTGCTCGTCATCGTCCTGGAACGAGAACACGCCCTCGTTCGGACGATCCTGGTCGGGCAGGAATTTGCCGAGCGCGTCGGTGTATTCCATCGCCGGCGTCTCCACCGGCTCGAAGCCGTAGAGCTCGTAGACGGCGCGGATCTTCTCGACCATCTCGCGCGTCGCCCGGATCGCTGAGGGATCGCGATCCTCGAGCCCGCGCGGCAGACGCGCCTTCAGTTTCTGGGGTTTTTTGGGTTTCTCGGCCATGCGCGGCGTTTACCAGCCGGGGCGCGGGGCGGCAACCGGTGCTTAGGGGACGCCGTCATTCCGGGGCGATGCGCAAGCATCGAACCCGGAATCTCGAGATTCCCCGGTGCGCAATTGCGCACCTGAGGTCTGGTCCTTCGGACCATCCCGGAATGACGGCCAACTTTTACGGCTGCTCCATCCGGGCCCTGAGGGCGTCGGCATCCGCCTTCGGCAGCGATTTCAGCGTCGGCTTGATGGTCTCGCCGCCGACGATCTTGCCGTTGCGCATGAACATCCAGTCCGAGATGTCGGCGTCGCTGAACGAGACCTTGTCGCCGGCGTGCTTGCCGGGCATGTCGCGCGGCTCGTTGCCGAAGAGGCCGGAATAGGTGCCATTTGGCAGCTTTTTCACCTCGCCAATCCAGATGTGCTCGCCACCCTTGCGGGTCGAGAAGCGCACCTTCAGGGCGTGCCCGGTCTCTGCCGGCTTCGCCGATTCGTAGGAGGCCCAGAAGGTCGGGAGCGTGCCCCGGGCCCGCGCAATCGCCGCGTTCATCTCGGGATCGCTGGTGCGCACGTCGACGATCGGCGAGCGGTCTTGCGCGACCACCTCGTGCGTCGGGCCGATGGCCAGGATGCCGAAGACGGAGAGGCCGGTGATTGCGGCGAGAACGACCCATTTCATGGGCTGGGAGAGTTTTGCTGCCATGATCGCGATATTCAGGATGCCTCGATGTATCCTGGCTTTGTCGCGTCGTCATGTCGGTGCGTTCAGTGCACGAAAAGCCACAAGCATCGCGCTTGTCCCCTCTCCCGTCCTGGGAGAGGGTGCGAGGCGAGAAGGCAGGAAGAGATCAGAACACCTTCCGGATCCAGTTGTGCGGATCGTTGGTGCGACCGTACTGGATGTCGATGAGCTGCTTGCGCAGGCCCATGGCGACAGGGCCGGCGGCGCCGCCCGAAATCTCGAAGTCGCCGCTCACCGAGCGCACCTTGCCGATCGGGGAGATCACAGCGGCGGTGCCGCAGGCGAAGGCTTCCTTCAGCCTGCCGCTGGCCGCATCCTTGCGCCACTGGTCGAGCGAGTACGGCTCCTCGCGCACGGTCTTGCCGGCATCGCGGGCGAGCGTGATGATGGAGTCGCGGGTGATGCCGGGCAGAATGGTGCCGAGCGGCGGCGTCGAGAGCGAGCCGTCGTCGAACACGAAGAACACGTTCATGCCGCCGAGCTCCTCGATGTAGCGGCGCTCGACCGAGTCGAGGAAGACGACCTGATCGCAACCGTGCTGGATCGCTTCGGCCTGGGCGCGCAGGCTCGCGGCATAGTTGCCGCCGCATTTGACGGCGCCGGTGCCGCCGACCGCGGCGCGGGTATAATTCTCGGACGCCCAGATCGAGACCGGCGCAGGCCCGCCCTTGAAGTAGGAGCCGACTGGCGAAGCGATCACCGCAAAAATGTAATCGGACGACGGCTTGACGCCGAGGAAGTTCTCGCTCGCGATCATGAAGGGGCGCAGGTAAAGGCTGCCCTCGCCGCCCGGAATCCAGGCCCGGTCGATGCGCACGACCTGCTCGACCGCCTCGATGAAGACGTCTTCCGGCAGCTGGGCCATTGCCATGCGGTCGGCCGAGTCCCTGAAGCGCCGCGCATTGGCGTCGGGGCGGAACAGGTTCACCCCGCCGTCGTCGCGCTTGTAGGCCTTGAGCCCCTCGAAGATTTCCTGGGCGTAGTGCAGGACCGCGCCGGCCGGATCGAGCTGGAAGTTGGCGCGCGCCTCGATCCGCGCCTCGTACCAGCCGCCCTTGGCCTGGCTGTAGCGGACGATCGCCATGTGATCGGTGAAGACCCGTCCGAAGCCGGGGTCCACCAGCTTGGCGACGCGGTCCTTCTCAGGGGTTGGATTGGATGCGGGCTGGATGTCGAATTTCATGCTCATTCCCTTGCCTCCCGCTGCCGGTGGCGGCGCTGTTCTGGCGCCCGCCTGCCCGATTTCGGGACCCGGCTGGCTTCGATTGGTTTCTGCCGGACCACCGCCAGCCTTTTTACGGCCGGTTTCCGTGGACAGCATGTCGCCGAGGACATGCTTTTGCGGAAGGCGGAAGTCCAGTATGTTTTGCCGAAATGCCGCTCGACAATCGCACGGTAGATCTGATCCGGCCGTCGTCGCCTGTCCGGCTCTCTCCGGCGCCTTGCTCCGATGCTACCCGACGCGAAGCGATCTAAAATTTCGTGCGGGTCGATCGTTTTGTAACATTGAACCCAAGATACGTCAATATGCCTGACATAAATTTCGTGACTTCCCCTCACGACGCCGCCGAGCCCAGGCCGGCCGCAGACGGTGGAGGCAATTTGCGCTGGGATATCATCGAGCTGCTGTTCTTCGCCTACCGCGACTTCGTCGGCGATCCCGACCAGGAGCTGGAGGCGTTCGGCTTCGGCCGGGCCCACCACCGCGTCCTGCATTTCGTCTACCGCTATCCCGGCCTCAAGGTCGCCGATCTCCTCGACGTCCTGCGCATCACCAAGCAGTCGCTCGGCCGCGTGCTCAAGCAGCTGCTGGACGAGAGCTACATCGTGCAGAAGACCGGCGACAATGATCGCCGCCAGCGCCTGCTCTACGCCACGCCGAAGGGCGAGGCGCTGGTGCAGAAGCTCGCCGGCCTGCAGACCACGCGGATCAACAGGGCGCTCGCGGAGATGGCTCCGCAGGATGCCGAGACCGTGAAGCGCTTCCTGCGCGCGATGATCGACCGAGACGATCCGGACAAGGTGCTCGAGACGATCTTCGCTTCCGTCAACCACGACACCAAGGAGTGACCGTGTCGCTCGCTGCCACGCTCGCCCGCCCGCCGGTGCAACCCGCCGACGACGCCCCGCATCTGCTGCTGGTCGACGACGACCGCCGCATCCGCGATCTGCTCTCGCGCTTTCTCGCCAGTGAAGGCTACCGCGTCACCACCGCAGCGAGCGCCGGCGATGCACGCTCGAAACTGCTGGGCTTGCATTTCGACCTCCTGATCCTCGACGTCATGATGCCCGGCGAGACCGGCTTCGATCTCGCCCGCTTCATCCGGACCTCCTCCTCGGTGCCGATCGTGATGCTGACGGCGCGGCACGAGGCGGAAGCGCGCATCGAGGGCTTGCAGATCGGCGCCGACGATTACGTGGCAAAGCCGTTCGAGCCGCGCGAGCTCGCGCTGCGCATCAACAACATCCTCAAGCGCGCCGCCCCGCCGCCACAGGTCGCGATCGTGGAGAAAATTGCCTTCGGTCCCTACGTCTACCATCTCGAGCGCGGCGAATTGCGCCAGGGCGAGGAGGTCATCCATCTCACCGACCGCGAGCGCGAGATGCTGCGGATTCTCTCGGAAACACCGGGAGAGACCGTGCCGCGCAGCGCGCTGACCGGCAACGGCAGCGTCAACGAGCGCGCCGTCGACGTGCAGATCAACCGCCTCAGGCGCAAGATTGAGACCGACCCCGCCAATCCGCTGTTTCTGCAGGCGGTGCGCGGCATCGGCTACCGGCTGGTGGCTTCGCCTTGAGACCTGAGCAGTGAAGCGCGACCGATGAGCACGATCGATACCGGCCTGACGCTGCTGCGAAGCGCCGCCGGCCGCGTCTCCGCCGTCAATGGCTGGATGGGCAACGCGTTCAAGGGCTGGATGCCGACCGGCCTCTACGCCCGCGCGCTTCTCATCATGATCGTGCCGATGGTGGTGCTGCAATCGGTCGTCGCCTTCGTGTTCATGGAACGGCACTGGAACACGGTGACGCGCCGTCTGTCGGCTGCGGTGGTGCAGGACATCGCTGCGCTGATCGATGTCTACAAGGGCTATCCGCAGGACAAGGACCGCGACCAGATCCGCCGCATCGCGCAGCAGCGACTCGGCCTCGTGGTCGATTTCCTGCCCGCCGGCGACATGCCGCCGCCGGGACCAAAACCGTTCTTCTCGCTGCTCGACCAGACGCTGTCGGTGCAGCTCGGCCGCCAGATCGGGCGCTCGTTCTGGATCGACACGGTCGGCCGCTCCAACCTCGTCGAGATCCGCATCCAGCTCGACGACGCCGTGATGCGCGTGTTCGCGCAGCGCAGCGCCGCCTATGCCTCGAACTCGGAGATCTTCCTGTTCTGGATGGTCGGGACGTCCTCGATCCTCTTGATCGTCGCGGTGCTGTTCCTGCGCAACCAGATCAAGCCGATCCTGCGCCTTGCCGATGCCGCCGAGAGCTTCGGCAAGGGCCGCGAGGCGCCGAACTTTCGCCCGAGGGGCGCGCGCGAGGTGCGGCGTGCGGCAGTCGCCTTCCTCGAAATGAAGTCGCGCATCGAGCGCACGATGGAGCAGCGTACCGCGATGCTCGCCGGCGTCAGCCACGATCTGCGCACCATCCTGACCCGCTTCAAGCTCGAGCTGGCGCTGATCGGCGACAGTCCGGAGCTCGAGGGCATGCGCAAGGATGTCGACGAGATGTCGATGATGCTGGAGGATTACCTCGCCTTCGCCCGCGGCGATTCCGGCGAGCAGTCGCAACCGACCGACATGGCCCAGGCCCTCGAAGAGCTGCGGAGCGATGCCGAACGCCACGGCCACATCGCGACCGTCGCGTTCCACGGCCTGCCCGTGGTGACGGTGAAGCCGGCCTCGTTCAAGCGCTGCCTCGCCAACCTCGTCACCAACGCGGCGCGCTACGGCAGGAACATCGCGATCACCGGCCAGCGCGATCACCGTTATTTGACCATCACGGTCGACGACGACGGCCCCGGCATTCCCGCTCACTTGCGCGAAGAGGTGTTCAAGCCGTTCCTGCGGCTGGACAACGCCCGCAACCAGGACGAAGGCGGCACCGGCCTCGGCCTCGCCATCGCCCGCGACATCGCCCGCTCGCATGGCGGCGACATCACGCTCGGCGACAGCCCGATGGGGGGACTAAGGGCGAGCGTGCGGATTCCGGTGTAGGTTGCTCCTGCCTCAAGAACGGGCGAGGGAGCCGCACCGCCTGCGCGGCGAGCAAATCCTACTTCGGCAGCAGCGCCTTCAGCTTGTCCATATCGCGCGTGTTCATCTTGAAGCCGCCGGGCATGACGATGTCACCGGGCTTCTGATCCGGCTTGCAGGCTCCCAGCCACTTGGCTTGCAGCGTCGTGGTGCTATCGCGCCCCGCCGCACCGGCAACGCCGCCTTTTGCGTGCGAAGTGGTCTTCACCGTGTAGGCCGAGTTGAAATCACCGGTGATTTCGGCATGCGAGGTCGTGCTGACGCCGGCGACGTTGCACTCGGAATCGCTGACATAGCCGGTCGCGGTCTTCTTGATCTCCTGCTTGGCGCAGATCTGCTTGGCCATCGGGGAGACGTTGTTGCTCATCTCCTTGTCGACGGTCTCGTCGGTGCAGTGCTGCATGGTCATCTCGGGCACCGGCGAGCCGGTCGTGACCAGCTTCATTTCCCAAAGACCAGCCTTGCGCACCGGCAAATCGTCGGCGCTCGCGGTGCCTGCCGACAACACGAGACAAGTGGCCGCGCCGAGCAAAGCGAGTTTGCGCCTCATGTGGAGGGCTCCCGGCTGAGAGAGTGCGGACCTTCGACGGCGCCTCAGTAAAGCGTCCGGATCGGCTGCTCGGCGGCACCATAGGGCACCCAGCGGCAGGCGAAAGAGATGTAACCGCCGTCATAGCCCTGCACCGCCAGGAATTTGGCGACCTTGCCGTAGCGTGCGCAGTGATCGACAGCGACCTGACGCGCGTCGACCCGGGTCGCCATCGAATAAGCGATGATCCCGCCGGTGTCGTTGCCCTTGAACGGCGGCACGATATCGGCGCGCGCCGACTGGCTCGCCATCATACCCAGGGCAAGAAGGCCAGCGGCCGCAATGATTCGCATTCCCGTCACTCCAGTTGGCTGGCGCCAGTCTACGGTGCCGGGATGGAAGTGAAAAGAACAGAAGCCCGGTTAGCCGCGACGTCCTGGTCAACTCCTGGCCAAGTGTTGCCGCGCTGCACTTGACCTCCCCCGGCCTTCGCGGCACCGTCTGAGCTTCGCAAGACCTGAGCTGTCTGGATTGACCATGCGCGCCCCCTCCCCGAAATCGCTTCGCTTTGCCGCCCTTCTCGGCCTCATGTTCGGGGCGCTGTCGCTCGGCGAGGCCAGGGCCGCCAATCCGCTGGAGCTGAATTTCTGGCTGAGCGGACCGCGCTACGACGGCGCCGTCGTCGATTGCGACAAGGCCCTGCCGACGATCGCCACCCAGTTCTGGGAAAAAGAGAGCTCGTTCTGGAATTCCTCGTTGAAGATCACCGGCTTCTCCGCCGTTCACGAGGTCGCGTTCAGGCCCTGGCAGTCCGACAACATTCCCCGCCGCTATTGCACCGGCGATGCCATGCTCAATGACGGCAAGGTGCGCAAAGTGCACTTCTCGATCGCCGAGGATGCTGGTTTCGCCGGCTATGGCGATGGCGTCGAATGGTGCGTGGTCGGGCTCGACCGCAACTGGGCCTACAATCCGGCTTGCCGCGCCGCCAAGCCCTGATCCGAAGAGCGCCTGATTCGGGCTGACCAACCGGCAGACGACAGCCGCTTCGAATTTTGTTCTTGAAATGTTCTCTTTGCCTGCTAGGCTGCGTGCACAGTCTAGTTGAGGGGCGTTGCCATGTTTCATCCCAGATTGCGTTCGTTGTCCCGTTTGATGATCTCGCTGACCCTCGCCGCCGGGCTGGCAACGCTCGCCGGCGGCGCGAAAGCCCAGGACAAGCGGCAGAACGCGCCGGGCGAGTTCGACTTCTATGTGCTCGCGCTGTCATGGTCGCCCTCGTTCTGCGAAGAGGCGGCCGAGCGTGGCGGCCGTTCCCAGATCCAGTGCGGCGGACGGCCCTACGCTTTCGTCGTGCATGGGCTGTGGCCGCAATATGAGAATGGCTTCCCGGAATATTGCCAGCGGCCGGCGCCGCGGCTGAACCGCAACATCGTGTCCTCGATGCTCGATTTGATGCCGGCGCCGGGCCTGATCTTCAACGAATGGGACAAGCATGGCACCTGCTCGGGGCTCGAGGGCCGCAGCTATTTCGAGACGATCCGGAAAGCGCGCGCCGCGATCAAGATCCCGGCCGACTATCTCGATCTGTCACAGGCCAAGACCGTAGCGCCGGCGGAGGTCGAGGAGGCCTTCATCAAGGCCAATCCGGGCCTCAGCAATGCCAGCATCTCGGTCACCTGCAACCGGACACGGCTGTCCGAGGTCCGCATCTGCCTCAGCAGGGACCTGCAATTCCGCGCCTGCGACGAGATCGAGCGCCGCGCCTGCCGCCGCGACCAGGTGACGATGCCGCCGATCAGGGGCGGTTGAGGCCGACTGCTCCGATCGTCGTTTCGGGGCGCGCACCGCGCGAACTATGATGCGCAGCATCGCGCGATGTCGTAACTCTCCGCCATGAACTACCGCCACGCCTTCCACGCCGGCAGCTTCGCCGATGTCATCAAGCACATCGTGCTGGCGCGCATCCTCACTTATTTGCAGGACAAGCCGGCGGCGTTCCGCGTCATCGACACCCATGCCGGCGCCGGCCTCTACGATCTCGACAGCGACGAGGCGCGCCGGGGCGGCGAATGGCTGACCGGCATTGCGCGGCTGCTGCAGGCGCGCCTGTCGAACGAGACCGCGGCGCTGACCAAGCCCTATCTCGACATCGTCCGCGCCTTCAATCCGAAGGGCGAGCTCAAGGCCTATCCGGGCTCGCCGTTGATCGCGCGCGGCCTGCTCAGGCCGCAGGACCGGCTCGTCGCCTGCGAGGTCGAGCCGAAGGCGCGGAAAGCGCTGATCGACGTGCTGCGCCGCGACGAACAGGCCCGCGTGGTCGATCTCGACGGCTGGGTGGCACTGCCGGCCTTCGTGCCGCCGAAGGAGCGGCGCGGCCTCGTGCTGATCGACCCGCCCTTCGAGGCCAAGGACGAGTTCGAACGGCTGGGCGAAGCCTTCTCGACAGCTTTCGTGAAATGGCCGACCGGTATCTATGTAATCTGGTATCCCGCCAAGAGCCGGCGTGCCACCGACACGCTGGCGCAGCTTGTGGCGCGGCTCGCATCCGCAGCAAAACCGCCGGGAAAAAGCCTGCGCCTCGAATTCAGCGCTGCGCCGCAAGTCGATGGCGGGCCCCTCACATCGACCGGGCTTTTGATCGTCAATCCGCCCTACACGCTGCAAGGCGAGCTCAAGACCATCCTGCCCGAACTGGAAATGCCGCTCGGCCAGGGCGGGGCTGCCAGATTCCGATTGGAGGTGCCCAAGCCTTAAAGCCAAGCCGTAACACTCCGGCATTCTTGGGAAAAATATGCAGGAACGGTAGTCAATCTGCGAAGAACCGTATTATGCTGTTTCCGTGACTGGCTTTACGTTCCGCTTCCGCGAATGGTTGCGGCGGAGTGAAGGCCTAAGAAAGATCCGGCCGGACCGATGGTCCGTCCAAGGATGGCCAGCTCCCGGGCTCCGTAAGGCCCGGTCATGTCGTGACGTGAGTCTGCGTCGCGGCGGAGGAGCAATGAGGGGGAGTTTCCCGATGGCCATGACGGGAACGGTCAAGTTCTTCAACGGCGAGCGCGGCTACGGTTTCATCAAGCCTGACGACGGCGGTCGCGATGTCTTCGTTCACATCACCGCTGTGGAGCGGGCGGGACTGAAGGACCTTGCCGAAGGACAGCGTATCACTTTCGAAGTCGAACCGGACAAGAAGGGGAAAGGGCCGAAGGCGGTCAACCTGGTGATCCTAGCCTAGGGAGCCTGGCGCAAAAAAATCCCGGCCGCGAGCGGCCGGGAGGCTGGTCCGGTATTTTCTTCTTGAGACGTCAGAAGTGATAGTTCACGCCTGCGCGGACAACGTTGGCGCTATAGCCGTTTGACACGCCCGTAATCGCGAACTGACTCGTGGACAGATCGATGTAGAGATATTCGAGCTTGACGCTCCAGTTCGGCGCGAGGCCCACTTCCGCGCCGGCACCGATGGTCCAGCCCGCGGTGGTGTGCGACTCCGTCCAGCCGAAGGTCTGCCCACGCAGCTCGCCGAACGCAAGGCCGGCGGTGCCGTAGAAGAGCACGTTGCTGAACGCATATCCCGCGCGGCCGCGCAGGGTGCCGAACCACGGATTGGAGAATTTCCACGGCGCGAAGGTGTCGTCGGCGCCGGCGGCCTGGATGTCGCCCTCGACACCAAACACCCACGGGCCGTTCTGGAAATTGTAGCCGGCTTGCACGCCGCCGACGAAGCCCGACGGCTTCGAGGGATTGTTGTCGACCGAGCCCCATTCATAACCGATGTTGCCGCCAAGATAGGGGCCCGCCCAGCTATAGGCATTGAGCGGCTGGTTGACGGTGTAGGGCGCACGTTGCCCATAACTCAGATCGGCGGCCTCTGCCGAAGCCGTCCAGCCGGCTGCAACCAACGCGGCCGCGCCCACAACGAGCCCCTTCATCACTCACTCCAACGCAACTGTCGCAACCTGCACGATGCCTGCGCCGCCGCGCCGGCCCGGCCGCATGGTTACGGAACCAAGAACTTTTCGCGTAGGATTTATCGAGAGTTTTAAGTTAAAGGGCTGTTAAGTCGGGTTACTGCGCTGTTAACAGACTTAAGGAAGCGTTACCGGGACCTGTGCGTGCGGCAGGGCCGGAACTTCAAATCGACACCCCCAGCGCCTAAATTCGTCCCATGGTTCACGATTCCACCGACAATCCGGACGACGCACGCGCGCGCAAATCCCGGCGCGGCATGGCACCGGATGGCCCCCAGGAGATCCAACAGGAGACGGCGCCGCCGGACCTCGATCCCGCCAGCGCAAGCGGCGACGACGAGGACGATGCGCGGCTGCCTGATATCCTGGAAGAGAGTGGTGCCGTCGGCGAAGGCCCGCTCGCGACCGGCCACGAGGCGATCGAACGCGCGGTTCGGCTCGCCCCCACCTCGCCCGGCGTCTATCGCATGCTCAATGCGAATTCCGACGTGCTCTACGTCGGCAAGGCCAAGAACGTCAAAAAGCGCCTGTCCAGCTATGCGCGCCAGAGTGCGCCGCTGCCGGCCCGCATCCTGCGCATGATCGCCGCCACCGTCACCGTGGAGATCGTCTCGACCAACACCGAGACCGAGGCGCTGCTGCTCGAGGCGAACCTCATCAAGCAGCTGCGGCCGCGCTTCAACGTGCAGTTGCGCGACGACAAGTCGTTTCCCTATATCCTGATCACCGGCGACCATTGGGCGCCGCAGATCCTGAAACATCGCGGCGCGCAGACCCGGCCCGGGCGCTATTTCGGCCCGTTCGCCTCCGCGGGCGCGGTCAACCGAACCATCACGGCGCTGCAGCGCGCGTTCCTGATCCGCTCCTGCACCGATTCCTTCTTCGAGAGCCGCACCCGGCCCTGCCTGCTCTACCAGATCCGCCGCTGCGCCGGCCCCTGCACCCGCGAGATCGATTTTCCCGGCTATACGACGCTCGTGCGCGAGGCGACCGACTTCCTCTCCGGCAAAAGCCATGCGGTGAAGCAGGAGCTTGCCGGGGAGATGGAGAAGGCGGCCAACGAGCTCGAATTCGAGCGCGCCGCGCTCTACCGCGACCGCCTTGCCGCGCTCTCGGCGATCCAGTCGCAGCAGGGCATCAATCCGCGCACGGTGGAAGAAGCCGACGTGTTCGCCATCCACCAGGAGGGTGGCTTCTCCTGCGTCGAGGTGTTCTTCTTCCGCACCGGCCAGAACTGGGGCAACCGCGCCTATTTCCCACGCGCGGAAAAGACCTTTACGCCGGAAGAAGTGCTCGGCTCGTTCCTCGCCCAGTTCTACGACGACAAGCCGCCCCCGAAGAACATCCTGCTGTCGCACGAGATCGAGGAGAGCGAGCTGCTCGCCAATGCGCTGTCGATCAAGGCCGGCCACAAGGTCGAGGTCACGGCGCCCAAGCGCGGCGAGAAGAAGGAGCTCGTCACCCACGCGCTGACCAATGCGCGCGAGGCGCTCGGCCGCAAGCTCGCGGACACCGCGACGCAAGGCCGCCTGCTGGACGCCATGGCCGCGACGTTGAACCTGCCGCACCCGCCCAAGCGCATCGAGGTCTACGACAACAGCCACATCCAGGGCACCAATGCGGTCGGCGCCATGATCGTCGCGGGACCCGACGGCTTCGTGAAGAATCAGTACCGCAAGTTCAACATCAAGTCGGAAGGACTGACGCCCGGCGACGATTACGCCATGATGCGCGAAGTGCTGGAGCGCCGCTTCAAGCGCCTGATCAATCCGCCCGAGGAGGGTGCAGCCAAGGCGAAGGACGACGACTTCCCGCAATGGCCCGACCTCGTGATCATCGACGGCGGCCGCGGGCAGCTCAACGCCGTCCGCGAGATCTTTGCAAATCTCGGCCTGACAGAGGTGTCGCTGATGTCGGTCGCCAAGGGACCGGACCGGGATGCCGGCCGTGAGACCCTGTTCATGCCGGAACGCGAGGCCATCAAGCTCGAGCCGCGCGATCCCGTGCTCTATTTCATTCAGCGCCTGCGCGACGAGGCCCACCGCTTCGTCATCGGTTCGCACCGCAAGCTGCGCAAGAAGGACATCCGCGAGGCCGGCCTGCAGGAGATTCCGGGCATCGGCCCGTCACGCAAACGTGCCTTGCTGCATCATTTCGGGACCCTGAAGGAGATCGAGCGGGCCTCGATCGCCGATCTCGGCAAGGTTCCGGGGGTGAGCGCCGAGAGCGCCCGCAGGATTTTCGAGTATTTCCATCCCCAGCCGGGATGAACTAAAGGGGGACCGCGGTCATATGGTCGTCGTATCCCGCACCCATCTGGGAAGCGGAACGGTTGACCTTCAGGCTCCAGCGGTATTGGTAGGACGGATGAACATCGCCACGACACGAGGGACGACCAGGCGCGCGATGTCCCTCCCGAACATCCTGACCTATGGCCGGATCGCCGCGATTCCGGTCGTGGTCGGATGCATTTACGCGCAGTCCATCCTGGATCAGCCGCTGTGGCTGCGCTGGGTCGCGGTTGCCATCTTCATTGCGGCTGCGGTCACCGACTACCTCGACGGCTATTACGCGCGGATCTGGAATCAGCAATCGGCATTCGGCCGGATGCTCGATCCGATCGCCGACAAGCTGCTGGTCGCCTCCTGCCTGCTGATGCTCGCCGCCGACGGCATCATCCACGGCTGGTCGCTGTGGGCCGCCATCGTGATCCTGTGCCGGGAGATCCTGGTCTCGGGCTTGCGCGAATACCTCGCTGCGCTCCGCGTCAGCGTGCCCGTGACCAAGCTTGCGAAGTGGAAGACCACGGTCCAGCTGGTTGCGATCGGCTTCCTGCTCGCCGGCCCGGCTGGCGACGAGGTGCTGCCCGTCGTCTCGATGATCGGGCTGGCGCTGTTGTGGGCCTCGGCGATCCTCACCATCTACACCGGCTACGACTATTTCCGTGCGGGCATCCATCACCTCATCAAGGAGGACGAGGGATGAAGGTGAAGTATTTCGCCTGGGTGCGCGAGCGCGTCGGCAAGGCCGAGGAGACGATCGAGCCGCCCCCGAACGTGCGCACCGTCGAGGAGCTGATCGCCTGGCTGTCCGGCCAAGGCGAGGCTTATGCGTATGCGTTCGAGAAGCCAAAGGTGATCCGCACCGCGATCGACCACGCCCACGTCAAATCAGACGCCGAAATCGCGGGCGCCCGCGAGATCGCGTTCTTCCCGCCGATGACCGGCGGCTAGGCTCATGACCTGCCCCGTCACCATCCGCATCCAGGAAGACGATTTCGACATCGCGCGCGAGATCGCGCTCCTGACGAACAGCCGCACTGACATCGGCGCGGTCGTGAGCTTCTCCGGCATCTGCCGCGCCGACGAGGACAGCGCCAAAGTCGCCGCGCTCGCGCTCGAACATTATCCCGGCATGGCAGAAGAGGAGATCGGGCGCCATGTCGACGAGGCAACCTCGCGCTGGCCGCTGAACGGCGTCACGGTGATCCACCGCGTCGGCCGCTTCATGCCCGGCCAGAACATCGTGCTGGTGCTGACCGCCTCGCAGCACCGACAGGCCGCGTTCCAGGCGGCCGAGTTCCTGATGGACTACCTCAAGACCAGCGCGCCGTTCTGGAAGAAGGAAGAGAGCGCCACCGGCACGGGCTGGGTCGAGGCCCACGCCCGCGACGACGAAGCGGCCGCGCGCTGGACGAAATCCTGATGGCAAAAGCCTCCAAGAGAACCCCGCGCGGCCGCGCCGCGCCGAGGCTTGCGAAAGTCGGACGCGGCGAGCTTCTCACGCTGCTCGACTTCGTCCGCTACGCGGTGAGCCGCTTCGTCGAAGCCAGGCTCGCTTTTGCCCATGGCACCACCGATCCAGTCGCGGAAGCCGCCTTCCTGGTCTGCGAGGCGCTGCATCTCAATCCCGAACAGTTCGAGGCCTTCGCCAAGGCCCGCGTCACGGCCGCCGAGAGCAAGATTCTGCTCGACCTGATCCACAAGCGCGTCACCACACGCAAACCGGCCGCCTATCTCGTCAACAAGATCTATATGCGCGGCCTGCCCTTCTATGTCGACGAGCGGGTCATCGTTCCGCGCTCCTTCATCGGCGAGCTCCTGGATTCGCATTTCGGCAGCGAGGGCGAGGCCGGCTCGCTGATCGACGACCCCACGGCGGTCGCGCGCGTGCTCGACCTCTGCACGGGATCGGGATGCCTCGCCATCCTCGCCGCGCATCATTTCCCGAACGCCACCGTCGATGCCGTCGACATCTCCAAGGGGGCACTTGAAGTCGCCGCGCGCAATGTCGGCGAATACGGGCTCGAGGACCGGATCACCCTCTATCGCGGCGACCTGTTCGCCCCGCTCGGCGACAACAGATACGACCTGATCATCACCAATCCGCCTTACGTCGATGCCGAAGGCATGGCGGCGTTGCCGCCGGAGTGCCGGGCCGAGCCGAAGCTCGCCTTCGACGGCGGCGCCGATGGTCTCGACGTGGTGCGCCGCATCCTGCGCGATGCGCCCGATCACCTGACGCCGGATGGCGGGTTGATCTGCGAGATCGGCCGCGGCCGCGAACTGGTCGACGAAGCCTTTCCGGAGCTGCCGCTGCTCTGGCTGGACACCGAGGATTCCGAGGGCGAGGTGTTCTGGATCGCAGCCGCCGATCTCGGCTGATTCAGCACGACGGATCACGCTCCGTCGGAACAAGTCAAATACCGCCACGTTCATCCCCCGAGGAATTTTCTCAATCTCGGAGGATGTCCGCATGCTCGCGCCATCGGGCGAACTGCTGCGCGCCGGCATGGCGCTCAAGCTCAATCACGTCAAACGCGCCGCCCAATCCTATTTGCGTGACCAGACCAGCCACGCAACCGGAAAGGTGACATCCTACGCGGTGGCCGGCGGACTGTTTGCGGTCGCGGGCCTGTTCGTTGTCGCAGCTTTTTTCGTCGGACTGATCGCCCTGTACCGCTGGATCGCGATCAGTTACGGCCAATTCTGGGGTTTTGGTGCCGTCGGCGCCCTGCTGCTGGCGCTGGCTGCGGTCTGTGCCGGGGTGGCAATGGCGCAGATGAAACGCAAGGCCAAGCCGATCGTGCCGCTTGCGAGCCGTCTGCGCGTCGCGATCGCGACGCCGCGGATCCCACGTGGAACGGTCAAGCAGGCGGTGAAGGAGGTCGCAACGACGATTCCCCTCGTGCCGCTAGCGCCGGGTGAGCGCGGTCATGGCAGCAAAGGTTATGACAGCAAGGCTTGGCCGGTCCGCGCCAACCGCCCCGTGCAACTTGGCCTGATGCTCGCAGCCGTCGGCCTGGTCGGGCTGACGGCCGTCCGCCGGCGGCGCCACAGGCAAAGCCTCGAGGCGTGATGCTGGTGCGTCGCTCCGAGCAGATCGATTCCTGGCTGCTGGTGGCGGCGACGGCCGTCTTCGTGCTGACGGCGGAGCGCTACATTCAGGACTCGGGCCTGATCCGGTCGGGGCCCCCGCAAGACCACCGCAAAGGCGAAGCGAATTCACCGGAAACGCACCCGGCCGGTGCGGCGACGCAGCCCGGCCGGGGCCGCCATGCGAAGAGCCCGTTCACGATCCCCTGGGCGGGTTGGAAGGATATCTTCTGGCGGACCTATCAGCGCATCGACGACGATCGCCTGCTCGCGACGGCGGGCGGCGTCGTCTTCTTCGGGCTGCTCGCCATCTTCCCCGCCGTCACGGCGCTCGTCTCCTCCTATGGCCTGTTCGCCAATCCGGCGACGATCAGCGCCAACCTCCACACGCTTGCGACCATGCTGCCCGAGGGCTCGTACCAGATCGTCGAGGATCAGGTCGCGCGCGTGGTGTCGAACGGCAACACCACGCTGGGTGTCACGTTCCTGTTCGGCCTGCTGCTTGCGATCTGGAGCGCCAATGCCGGTGTCAAGGCGATCCTCGACGCCCTCAACGTCGCCTATGAGGAACGCGAGAAGCGCAGCTTCATCCGGCTGAACATGGTCTCGCTGGCATTTACCGTCGGCGGCATCGTGGCGCTGCTGTTGATGGTGGGGGCCGTGGTCGCCTTCCCGCTTGCGCTCAATCATCTCGGCATGGCGCCTGAAAGCAAGCTGGTCGTGGCGCTGGCACGATGGCCGCTCCTGTTCCTGATCCTGCTCGTCGCACTCGCCATCCTCTACCGCTTCGCTCCCAGCCGTGACGCGCCGCGCTGGCAATGGCTGAGCCTCGGCGCCGTGACGGCCGCGATCCTCTGGATCGCCGGTTCAGCCCTGCTCTCCTGGTACCTCTCGGAATTCGCCAATTACAACGCGACCTACGGCTCTCTGGGCGCTGCGATCGGCCTGATGATGTGGATGTGGATGTCGGCGATCGTCATCATGTTCGGCGCCGAGCTGAATTCGGAGATCGAGCGGCAGACGCTGCGCGACACAACCACCGGGCGACCAAAACCGCTCGGCAGCCGCGAAGCCGTCTCGGCCGACACGGTCGGCGCCACCGCGCCATTTTGATCGGTGGCGGTCAGGCCGGAGCCGGCCCGACCGCATCTCGGACTATCAGCGCTTGGTGATCACGGCTTCCAGATATTCGCTGTGCACCACGATCGTGCCGTCGTCGGCGTGGTTGAACTCCCCGAGCAGCGCCAGCAGATCGCGCTTCAGCGCGGCCTGGCCGTTCTCGTCGAGCGCGGCAAACGCCTTCAGCGTAGGCCCGTAGAAGGTCTTGAAGATGTCGAGCCAGTGGTCCGGCGAGCGATAGCGGAACACGAACATGCGTGGCTCGGCGACAATCTCGGAAGCCTGGCTTCCGAACATCTCGTCCAGCCGCGCAGCCGTGCCCCACAGCGCCGGAGACTTCACCCCCGCCGGCGGCGGCAAATGCTTGCCGATCGTCTTGAACAGCTGGCCGATGAAACCTTGTGGCGTCCAGTTGGCGAGGCCGATTTTGCCGCCGGATCTGCAGACCCGCGCGAGCTCGGAGGCGGCCTTGTCCTGATCCGGCGTGAACATCACGCCGAAGGTCGAGAGCACGACGTCGTAGCTGGCATCGGCAAACGGCAACGCTTCGGCATCCGCCTCGCGGAACTCGACCATGAGGTGTTCGGCCGCCGCGCGCTCGCGCCCGCGCTTGAGCAATGCCGGCACGTAGTCGGTAGATGTGACGTCACACCAGCGCCGCGCCGCGGCCAGCGTCGCATTGCCGTTGCCGGCGGCGACGTCGAGCACCTTGCTGCCGGCGCGCAAGTCGATTGCCTCACAGAGCTGTTCGCCGACGATCTGCAAGGTGGTGCCGACAACGGCATAGTCGCCCGACGACCAGGCGCCGTGCTGGCGCTGCTTGACGGCGGCAAGATCAGGTTGGGCTACGGTTGGCTTCAGCGCTGCGGATGTCGACATGGGCAATCTCCTGCGGTTGAAAACGCCGGGACGATAGGGCGCATGCGGCCCGCTGGCCTTGAGAGCGGCGTTATTTTACGCTGAGAACGCCTTGATTTCCCGACGGGAGCCGAGGAGAACGCGTGACATTTCAGTTTGAGGATTTCCTGCTCGATCCCGAGCGCCGCGAATTGCGGCACGCGGACACGCTCGTCGCGCTCGAACCCCAGGTGTTTGATCTCCTGACCCACCTCGTCCGCAACCGCGACCGCGTGGTGACACGGGACAACCTGCTCGACGCGGTCTGGAACGGCCGCATTGTTTCGGACTCGACGCTAACCAGCCGGATCAACGCGGCGCGCCGTGCGGTCGGCGATTCCGGCGAGGCGCAGCGGCTGATCCGCACGGTCGCGCGCAAGGGCGTGCGCTTCATCGGCGAGGTGTCCGAACTCTCCGCCGCCGCGAGACCGGCTGCTGCGAGCCCGCCGTCCGAGGCAGCTCCAACAGGGCTGCCACTTCCCGACCGTCCCGCGATCGCGGTGCTGCCCTTCACCAATATGAGCGGCGAGGCCGAGCAGGATTATTTCTCCGACGGCATCAGCGAGGATATCATCACCGCGCTTTCGAAGCTGCGCTGGTTCTTCGTCATCGCGCGCAACTCCTCCTTCATCTACAAGGGTCGCGCAGTTCACCTCCGCCGGATCGCCGAAGAGCTCGGCGTGCGCTATGTCGTTGAAGGCAGCGTCCGCAAGGACGGCGATCGCGTCCGCATCACCGCGCAGCTCAACGACGTCGCCAGCGGCAGCCATCTCTGGGCCGAACGCTATGATCGCGAGCTCGCCGACGTCTTCGCGGTGCAGGACGAGATCACCGAACGCATCGTTGCCGCCATCGAGCCGCAGCTCTATGCCGCGGAGAGTTTTCACGCGGAACGCAAGCCGCCCGACAGCATGGACGCCTGGGACCTCGTGATGCGCGCGCTCTCGCATTACTGGCGGGTGACGCGGCAGGATCATGTCGTCGCACAAGCGCTGCTCGAGAAGGCCATCTCGCTCGATCCAAACTACGGCAAGGCGCTCGGCCTGCTCGGCACCAGCTATATGTTCACGGCGCATATGGGCTGGATGGAGATGGCCGCGGCGGTATTCCTCGCCGAGCGCGCGGCGCGGGCGGCGATCCGCGCCGATGACGAGGACGCTTGGGCGCACAACGCACTGGGCCATGTGCATCTGTTCGCACGCCGGTTCGAGCATTCGCTGGCCGAGTTCGAGGCGGCGTTACGGCTCAATCCGAACTTCGCGCTGGCCCAGGGCTACCATGGGCTGGCGCTGAGCTATTGTGGCCGCTGGCAGGATGCCGAAGAGGCCGCGCGCCGGGCGATCCGCCTCAGCCCGCGCGACCCATATGCGCCGGTCTATTTCGGCATCGCCGCCTATGCCCGCTTCCTTGGCGGTGACTATGCTGAGGCGATCCGGCTTGCGCAGGAGGCCTTGCGCCAACGCAGCGACTTCGTCGGCGCACACCGGGTGCTGACCGCGGCCGCCGGCATGGACGGGCAGATGGAGATGGCCCATGCGGCCCTGAAGGAACTCCGCCGCGCCCAGCCGAACGTCTCGCTTGCCTGGATCGCCGAGTTCATGCCGATCAAGCTCGCCCCTGACCGCGACCGCTACCTCGAAGGCTTTCGCCGGGCGGGCCTGACATAGGCCGCGAGACAGTCACTATCCCCTCGAATCAACAATGATGCTAGGGTCACGCATTGCTTGGGGGAGCATGAGGCGCGACGGGTTGGAGCGCGACCCGTGTTTTCCCGGTGAGGCAGTCAGCTCTTGAGGCATACGCGCGGCATGATTCGCATTTCGACGATCTTCATCGCCATCTGCATGGTCCTGGTCGCGGCCTCGCTCGGGCTCGTGCTGTATTCGGTCGCCGGCATCAGCGGAACGGAATCGGCCATCGTCGCGCTGACGGCGCTGACGTTCCTGATCCTCTACAATGCGGTGTCGATGCGGCTGCGCGACCGCAGCGACGTCGGCGGCCAGATCGCCGACCTCTCGCGGGGCACCGCCGACCTCGCCCGCCAGGTGGCCGAGTTCGGGCGCCGGCTTGCCGCGATCGAGGGTCGCATCGCCTCGTCCAATTCGGCCAACTCCGACCGCGTCCAGTCGGTCATCGGCGAGATCAACGAACTCGGCGGATTGGTCAGGCAGCTTGCCACCACCGTGTCGGCCCATGAGGATCTGCTGGCCGGCAACGCGCCGGCTCCCGCCCCGGTCACGAGGTCTGAGCCGGAGACGCCGATCGATCTGGCTGCCCCCTTCGAGGAGAAGCCGGTCGCCGCTCCCCCGCTGCCCGCGCCGCCCCGGCCGGCACCGGCGGTCCAGGCCCAGCCCGCCAACCCGGTTCAAACCGGCAACGGACGCAGCCAGACCCAGTTGCTGGCGACGCTGCGCAATGCAATCGACGAGAACCGCATCGACATATTCCTGCAGCCGATGGTGACGCTGCCGCAGCGCAAGGTGCGGTTCTACGAGGCGGTGACGCGCCTGCGCGACGAGCGCGACCAGCTGATCACCGCCGAGGAGTTCATCAGCATCGCGGAAGCCTCCGGCCTGATCGGGCGCATCGACAACATGGTGATGCTGCGCTGCGTGCAGGTGCTGCGGCGCCTGATGGTGCGCAACAAGGACGTCGGCGTGTTCTGCAACCTCGCAGCCTCCACGCTCGGCAATTCCACCACCTTCGCGCAATGCCTCGACTTCCTCGAAGCCAACCGGGCGCTGGCGCCCTCCCTGGTGCTGGAGTTCAAGCAGTCGACGTTCCGCAATCTCGGCCCCGCCGAGACCGAGAATCTCGCGGCGCTCGCCCAGCGCGGCTTCCGTTTCTCGATCGACCATGTCACGGATCTGCGCATCGAGCCGCGCGAACTGGCCGATCGCGGGGTACGCTTCATCAAGGTGCCGGCCACGCTGCTGCTCGATCCCAGGCAGGCCTCGACCTCGGACATCCACCCCTCCGATCTCTCCGACCTGCTCGGCCGCTTCGGCATCGACCTGATCGCCGAGCGGATCGAAGGCGAGCGCGCGGTGGTCGACCTGCTCGACTACGATGTGCGCTTCGGACAGGGGTTCCTGTTCGCGCCGCCGCGGCCATTGCGGCCGGAGGGGGCATCTGCTACCGCCGGGGCCCCGCCGAACCAGACGAAAGACATTCAGGGACCTCATGGCTCCGGCACACCCAGCTCAGGCGCGACGTCTTCCGCGCCTCCGCCACAACGCATCACCGGCAACGCGGCGCTCGCGCGCCGCATCTGATCGGCCGCGCAGATCATGACCACGCTGCATTTTGCCGAAGGCCTGCGCGAGCTCGTGGGCGGTGTGGACGTCGTGCTCAGCGACATCTGGGGCGTGGTCCATAACGGGCTGGAATCCTTCCCCGAAGCCTGCGAGGCGCTGCACACCTATCGCAGCCGCGGCGGTACGGTGATCCTGATCACCAACGCGCCGCGCCCGGCCGACTCCGTGCAGCGGCAATTGCGCAAGCTCGGTGTCCCCGATGAGACCTATGACGCGATCGTATCTTCAGGCGACCTGACAAGGCTCTATGTCGCCGAGCATCCCGGCCGCAAGATGTTCTGGCTCGGCCCCGAGCGCGACAACTCGATCTACCGCGGCCTCGATGCGGTGACCGCGCCGCTGGAGGAAGCCGACTACATCGTCTGCACGGGCCTCTATGACGACGAGACCGAGACGGCGGAAGACTATCGCGGCATGATGCTGAAGGCACGCGAGCGCAAGCTGACGCTGGTCTGCGCCAACCCCGACATCGTGGTGGAACGCGGCGACCGGCTGATCTATTGCGCCGGCGCGATCGCGGAGCTCTACCGCGAGCTCGGCGGCGAGGTGATCTTCTACGGCAAGCCGCACCGGCCGATCTACGAGCGCGCCATGGCACTCGCCGGGGAACGCCAGGGCAACCAGATCGACCGCAAGAAGGTGCTGGCGATCGGGGATTCCGTCCGCACCGACCTGACCGGCGCGCGCGAATTCGGCATCGACTGCCTGTTCGTGACCCGCGGCATCCATGCCGAGGAGTTCGAGGGTCTTGACCAGCTCGACCCGACGTCGGTCATGGAATTGTTCGGCCACCCGCCGAAGGCGCTGATGCGCGAATTGAAGTGGTAGAAAATGCTGTGCCCCGGACGCAGCGCGAAGCGCTGCAGAGCCGGGGTCCAGAAGCCGCAAGTGATATCGTGGATAGACTGGGTCCCGGCTCAGCGTCGCGTCACTGGCGTGCCGCTCCTTGTCCGGGACACCAAAGCGCTTACGCGCTCGCCATGTCCGGGAAGACCGCCTCGATCTTGGTCTTCAGCGTCGCCGCATTGAACGGCTTGACGATGTAGTTGTTCACGCCGGCCTTCTTGGCCGCGATCACGTTCTCGGTCTTGGATTCTGCCGTGATCATGATGAAAGGCGTGGTGGCGAGGTTCGGATCCGCGCGGACTTCGCGCAGGAGGTCGTAACCCGTCATCGGCTCCATGTTCCAGTCGGAGATCACGAGCCCGTACTTCTTGCCACGCATCTTGTTCAGCGCTGCCGAACCGTCGCTGGCATCATCGATGTTCTCGAAGCCAAGCTGCTTCAGCAGATTCCGGATGATACGGATCATGGTGCTGTAGTCATCTACCACCAGAACCGGCATCGACAAATCAACCGCCATCTCGACTCCCCCAACGCAAACCCAGGAATATTAGGATCAGACCTGCCAAGCCGGAGCCCGGCAGTTCCACGCCTCAAGGACTAGCATCAAGGCGTTAAACAGCGCGTTAATTGCGGGCATCGCCAAAGGACTGAAATCGTGTTCAATCTCTGCGCTCCCCCCGCTTGACTCCGTCAGGCCGGTCGCGCCACGGTCCGGGCCGGTCCTGCCCGGTTCGAGAATTTCCCCTGATGGCTCCGCCTTTTACCGTTATCCGCGACACAACGCCGGATTCCGCGATTCCGAGGGGCGCCGTGGTCGCCATGGGCAATTTCGACGGCGTTCATCTTGGCCATCGCGCCGTGATCGCGGCAGCGCTGGAGATGGGCCGAACGCATGGCCGCCCTGCACTGGCATTGACCTTCGAGCCGCATCCGCGGCGGTTTTTCAGCCCCAACACCCCGCAATTCCGCCTGACGGACGAGCGGGCCAAGCTGCGGCTGTTGGCCGGCACCGGGCTGGCCGGCGCCGTGGTCATGACCTTCGACAAGGCGCGTGCCGGAACCAGCGCGCAAGATTTCATTCACCATGACCTGATCGGGCGCCTCGGCGTCAGCGGCATCGCGGTCGGTTACGACTTCCATTTCGGCAAGGGGCGGGTCGGCTCGCCGGGCCTTCTCGTCAACGAGGCGCCGCGGCTCGGCATCGAGGTCGACGTGCAACCGCATGTCGATATCGACGAGCGGCCCGTCTCCTCCAGCGCGATCCGGATCGCCCTCGCCGAGGGCCAGCTCGACGACGCGACCACCATGCTGGGCGCACCCTGGTTCATTACGGGCGAGGTCATCCATGGCGAAAAGCGCGGCCGCGACCTCGGCTATCCCACCGCCAACATTCGCCTGGACGCCAATTGCGGGCTCAAGCACGGCATCTACGCGGTGCGGGTCGGCCGCGGTGCCGAACGTCTGGACGGGGTGGCCAGCTTCGGCCGCCGTCCGACCTTCGACAATGGCGCCCCGCTCCTGGAGATCTTCCTGTTCGACTTCAAGGGCGACCTCTACGGGCAGCTGCTCGACTGCGCCTTCATCGGCTTCATCCGCGAAGAGCTGAAATTCGACAGCCTGGAGGCCCTGATCCGCCAGATGGACGACGATTCCGCCCGCGCCCGCGCCATCCTGGCCGGCGCCCCGGACGCGTTTCCGAGGCTGGGCGTGATCGATTGAGCCCGAAACCGGGCCACCCGAACCTTTGCGCTTCCCTTAGCCCCCTGCTATGGAGAGCCCATGTTTGCGCGGCGCATCATAGGGATTAGCGGCCCGGCTTCCGCCTGAGCCTTTGGCTCGGCGCAAGACCGGGATTTTGTCGTTTCACTCCCGCGATTCCGCATCGCCATCCGTTCCCGCGCCCTTCCGAGCCAGTCAGCCTCATGTCCGAAAAGCCGCAGAAGTCCCAAAAGTCTGAAGCCAAAGACTATTCGAAAACCCTATTCCTGCCGCAGACCGAATTCCCGATGCGTGCCGGCCTGCCGCAGCGCGAGCCGGAGATCCTCAAGCGCTGGTACGAGATCGGCCTCTACGAAAAGCTGCGCCAAGCTGCGAAGGGCCGCGCCAAGTTCGTGCTGCATGACGGCCCGCCCTACGCCAACGGCAACATCCATATCGGCACGGCGCTGAACAAGATCCTGAAGGATCTCGTCACCAAGAGCCAGCAGATGCTCGGCTTCGACTCCAACTACGTGCCGGGCTGGGACTGCCACGGCCTGCCGATCGAGTGGAAGGTCGAGGAGGAGCACTACCGCAAGAAGGGCAAGCAGAAGCCCGACTTCCGCGACAGCGCTGCAATGATCGATTTCCGGAAAGAGTGCCGCGCCTATGCCACGCACTGGCTCGGCGTCCAGCGCGAGGAGTTCAAGCGCCTGGGGGTGATCGGCGACTGGGACCATCCCTACGCCACCATGAGCTATCCCGCCGAAGCCCAGATCGCACGGGAGCTGATGAAGTTCGCCGCCAACGGCACGCTCTATCGCGGCTCCAAGCCGGTGATGTGGAGCGTGGTCGAGAAGACCGCGCTGGCCGAAGCCGAAGTGGAGTACGAGGACCACACCTCCGATACGGTGTGGGTGAAATTCCCGGTGACCTCGCCCGCGCACGGTGCGCTCGCCTCCGCAAGCATCGTGATCTGGACCACCACGCCATGGACGCTGCCCGGCAACCGCGCCATCTCGTTCTCGCCGAAGATCGCCTACGGCCTCTACAAGGTGACGGAGGCGCCCGCCGACAATTGGGCCAAGACCGGCGATCTCCTGATCCTCGCCGACGCGCTCGCGGAAGAAGTCTTCAAGCAGGCGCGCGTGACGGCTTTTGAGAAGGTCCGCGAGGTCCCCGGCGACACCATGGACGCGATCGAATGCGCTCATCCGCTGAAGGGCCTTGGCGGCGGCTATGACTTCGTCGTGCCGCTGCTGCCCGGCGACCATGTCACCGATGACACCGGCACCGGCTTCGTACACACGGCGCCCGGCCATGGCCGCGAGGACTTCGATGTCTGGACGGCGCAGGCGCGCGATCTCGATGCGCGCGGCATCAACACCGCGATCCCCTACACCGTCGACGAGAACGGCGCCTACACCGATCATGCGCCGGGTTTTGCCGGCAAGCGCGTCATCAACGACAAGGGCGAGAAGGGCGATGCCAACGAGGCCGTGATCAAGGCGCTCGTCGACAGAGGCATGCTGCTCGCGCGCGGCCGGCTGAAACATCAATACCCGCACTCCTGGCGATCCAAGAAGCCGGTGATCTTCCGCAATACGCCGCAATGGTTCATCGCGATGGACAAGCCGATTGTGGACGCCCCGGGCAAAGCCGGGGCTACGGACATCGCGATGGGCGGCAAGACGAAGAGCGGCGACACGCTGCGCGCCCGCGCGCTGCACGCGATCTCGGTGACACAATGGGTGCCGCCATCGGGCGAGAACCGCATCAACGGAATGATCGAGGCGCGGCCGGACTGGGTGATCTCGCGCCAGCGCGCCTGGGGCGTGCCGATCGCCGTGTTCGTGCGCGAGAAGGGCGACGGCTCCGCCGAAATCCTCCAGGACGAGGCCGTCAATGCGCGCATCGGTGAAGCGTTCGAGAAAGAAGGCGCCGACGCATGGTACGCGAAGGGAGCGCGCGAGCGCTTCCTCGGGACCCGCGCGAACGAAGACTGGCAGAAGGTCGACGACATCCTCGACGTCTGGTTCGATTCCGGCTCGACCCACGCCTTCGTGCTCGAAGACCCCGTGCATTTCCCGGGCCTCGCCGGCATCAAGCGCAAGGTCGACGGCGGCACCGACACGGTGATGTATCTGGAAGGCTCGGACCAGCACCGCGGCTGGTTCCACTCCTCGCTGCTGGAAAGCTGCGGCACGCGCGGACGCGCGCCCTACGACATCGTGCTGACCCACGGCTTCACCCAGGCCGAGGACGGCCGCAAGATGTCTAAATCGCTCGGCAACACCATCGAGCCGCAGGCCGTCATCAAGGAGTCCGGCGCCGACATCTTGAGGCTCTGGGTCGCATCCAGCGACTACACCGACGACCAGCGCATCGGCCCCGAGATCCTGAAGAACACCGTCGAGACCTATCGCAAGCTGCGCAACACCGTGCGCTGGATGCTGGGCACCCTGCATCACTACAAGCCGGCCGACGCCGTCGCGCCCGCCGAGATGCCCGAGCTGGAGCGCCTGATGCTGCACGAGCTCGCGGTGCGCGCCGCCGCGATCGGCAAGGCCTATCGGGAGTTCGACTACAAGAGCGTGGTCGCGATCCTGTCCGCCTTCCTGAACAGCGAGCTCTCCGCGTTCTACTTCGACATCCGCAAGGACACGCTCTATTGCGATCCGCCCTCTTCGCTGACGCGCAAGGCGGCGCTGACGACCATCGACCTGTTGTGCGCCTCGATCCTGAAATGGCTGGCGCCGATCCTCAGCTTCACCGCGGAGGAAGGCTGGCGCATGTACCGGCCCAACGCAGAGGCGTCCGTGCATCTGACGCTGTTCCCGACCGATCTCGAAGACCTGCGCGACGACAGGCTCGCCGCGAAATGGGAGACGATCCGCAACGTCCGCCGCGTCGTCACCGGGGCGCTCGAGCTCGAACGCGCCGCCAAGAACATCGGCTCCTCGCTCGAAGCCTCGCCGGTGATCTATGTCGCCGACCGCGACAGGCTAATGACGCTGTTCGACACCGATCTCGCCGAGATCTGCATCACCTCGAACTACGAGGTGCGGGAGGGCGAGGCGCCGGCCTCGGCGTTCCGTCTCGATGCCGTGCCCGGCGTTGCGGTCGTGGTGGAGAAGGCGGTCGGCACCAAATGCGCCCGCTCCTGGAAGATTTCGCCGATGGTCGGCGAAGACCCCGAATACCCCGACGTCACCCCGCGCGACGCGAAGGCGCTGCGCGAATGGAAGGCGCTGGGGGTGAGCGTCTGATCCCGGACCATGACCCCGTTCCGCGCCGGCATCCTCTCAGCCCTGGTCACACTCGTGGCCGACCAGGCCTCGAAGCTGTGGCTCTTGAACGTGTTCGACCTCGCCCATCGCGGCGCGGTGCGGGTGACGCCGTTCTTCGACCTGGTGCTGGCCTGGAACATCGGAATCAGCTTCGGCTGGCTCCAGAACGACAGCCAGGCAGCGCAGCTCGCGCTGATGGCCGTCAAAGGTATCGCGGTGGTGGCGCTGGCGATCTGGATGGCCCGCTCGCACACGGTGCTGGCTACGATCGCGCTTGGCCTGATCATCGGCGGCGCCATCGGTAACGGCATCGACCGCCTGGCCTATGGCGCCGTGGTGGATTTCGCCCTGTTCCACATCGAGATCGCCGGAAAAACCTATAATTGGTATGTGTTTAACCTCGCGGACGTGGCCATCGTTGCTGGGGTGGCGGCGCTATTGTATGATTCTTTCTTGGGGGTACCCGCCGCAAAAGCGCCCTGATCCCGGCCGATACGGACCCGGCGGTGGAACCCGGCCTTTGCGAGGATGAGAGCCGCGTCCGCGCGGCGATCTGCCACAATATGGAACAGGTAAAGTAATGCGCAGCGCGATGACCAGCGATTCGATGGTGCGAGACCCCCGGTGGGGGCTCTGGCGGGCATTGAAATTGTCCGCTGTCGCACTTGGCATCGGTCTCGTCATGTCGACCGGCGCGGCCCGCGCCGGTGACGACGACGAGGAAGACGATATGACCTTCGAAGAGAGGCTCATCGACAATCTGATGTCCGGCATCGGCGCCAAGAGCATGGAAAAGAAGGGCATCGAATACCGCGAGCGCTCACCGCTGGTCGTGCCGCCCAAGCTCGATCTGCCGCCGCCTGCGACCGAAGCCAAGGCCGCGCCGAACTGGCCCAAGGACCCCGAAGAAAAGCGCCGCAAGGAAGCCATCGCCGCGCGCAAGAAGGCCAACAAGGTGCAGGAAAGCTGGCAGGCGGCCCAGCCGCTGACCCCTGCCGAGATGAAGGCCGGCCAGGTCGCGGCAGCGCCTCGCACCAGCAACGATCCGATTCAGCCGGGCACCAACGGCAACCCCTCGCTGAGCCCCGCCGAACTCGGTTTCACCGGCGGTCTGTGGAACATGATGAAGGGCGGCAACAGCTCCGAGTCCAAGGAGTTCACGTCGGAGCCGCCGCGCCAGTCGCTGGTCGAGCCGCCGCCGGGCTACCAGACGCCGTCGCCGAACTACGCCTATGGCGCCGGGCCGGACAAGTCACGGCGGATGTATTACGACATCATGTCCGGCAAGGAGAAGGAACAATAGCGTTCCTGTCCACTGCGACATCCTGACAAAAGCGAGGCCGGCGCCGGCGCCTCCCTGCGCGCCCGGCGCAGCCGTAAATTGCCTATCAGTAACTTGCCTACGAGATGCGTTCTCTGCTTCGTGACGCGAAGCCTCAGCCGCACGGTGTAGCATGCCGTGCCTCCGAGCCGGACATCCGGGCTCGGCCTTTCAAAAGGATCATGATGTCCTCTTACCGATCGGCTGCCTGCCTCCTTGCCGCGCTGCTTTCGACGAGTGTCCTCTCAGCCGGCACGTCCCTCGCCCAGACCACGGTAACTTCGGCTCCGCCAGCCAGCTTCACGCTCAGCAACGGCATGCAGGTGGTGGTAATCCCCGATCACCGCACGCCCGTCGTCACCGAGATGATCTGGTACAAGGTCGGCTCGGCGGACGAGACGCCAGGCAAATCCGGGCTCGCGCACTTCCTCGAGCACCTGATGTTCAAGGGCACCTCGAAGCATCCGGCCGGAGAATTTTCCCAGACCGTGCTTCGCGTCGGCGGCAACGAGAACGCCTCGACCTCGGTCGACTACACCAATTACTACCAGCGTGTGCCGAAAGAGCAGTTGCCGACCATGATGGAGTTCGAGGCCGACCGCATGACGGGCCTCGTCCTCAAGGACGAGAACGTGCTGCCCGAGCGCGACGTCGTGCTCGAAGAGTACAACATGCGCGTCGCCAACAATCCGGATGCGCGGCTGAACGAGCAGATCATGGCCGCGCTCTATCTCAACCATCCCTACGGGCGTCCGGTGATCGGCTGGCATCAGGAGATCGAAAAGCTCGATCGCGAGGATGCGCTTGCCTTCTATCGCCGCTTTTATGCGCCGAACAACGCGATCCTGGTGATCGCCGGTGACGTCGACGCCGCCGAAATCCGCCCGCTGGTCGAACGCAATTTCGGCTCCATCCCGGCGCAGCCCGCGATCCCGGCACGCCGCGTCCGTCCGCAGGAGCCGGAGCCCGCCGCCCCGCGCACGGTCACGCTGGCCGACCCGCGCGTCGAGCAGCCGAGCATGCGGCGCTACTATCTGGTGCCCTCCGCGACCACGGCGGCAGCCGGCGAGAGCGCGGCCCTCGACGTGCTGGCGCAGCTGATGGGCAGCGGCAGCAATTCCTATCTCTACCGCGCGCTCGTCGTCGACAAGCCGCTCGCGGTTTCCGCCAACGCCAGCTATTCGAGCATCTCGCTCGACCCGACCCAGTTCGCGATCTCGGCCGCGCCGAGGTCCGGCGTCAGCTTCGCAGAAGTGGAGCAGGCGGTCGACGGCGTCATTGCCAGCGTTGCACAGAACCCGATCCGCGCCGAGGATCTGGAACGCGTGAAGACCCAGCTCATCGCCGAGGCGATCTATGCCCAGGACAACCAGGCGGTGCTGGCGCGCTGGTACGGCGGCGCGCTGACCACGGGCCTGTCTATCGAGGACATCAGGAGCTGGCCCGACCGTATCCGCGCCGTCACCGCCGAGCAGGTTCGCGCCGTCGCGCAGAAATGGCTCGAGAAGAAGCGCTCGGTAACGGGCTATCTGATCAAGGACACCGCTGCCGCCAAGCGCGAGGAGAAGCGTTCGTGACCTATCCCTTCTTTCGACGCGTTGCATTCTCCCTTGCCACCGGCGCGACGTTCGCGCTCGCCGCAATCTCGCCGTCACATGCCGCTGCAAAAATCCAGCACCTGATCTCGCCCGGCGGCATCGAAGCCTGGTTCGTGCAGGACGCGACCGTGCCGCTGATCGCGATGGAATATTCCTTCGCCGGCGGCTCGTCCCAGGACCCGAAAGACAAGCCGGGCGTCGCCAATCTGGTCGGCGATCTCCTCGACGAAGGCTCCGGCGATCTCGACTCCAAGACGTTCCATGAACGGCTCGACCGCCGTGCCATCGAGCTTTCCTTCAACGCCACACGCGATACGTTTCGCGGCAGCCTGCGCATGCTGCGCGACAACAAGGACGAGGCCTTCGACCTGCTCAGGGGCGCGCTGACCTCGCCGCATTTCAACACCGCCGACGTCGAACGCATCCGCTCGCAGGTCATCTCGGGCCTGCGCCGCGAGACCACCAACCCGACCTCGCTGGCGAGCCGCAAGTTCCTGGAAGTCGCCTTCGGCGAGCATCCTTACGGCCGGCAGACCAACGGCAACCTCGACAGCGTGCCGACCATCACGGTCGCCGACATGAGGGACTATGTCGGCCGCGTCCTCGCCAAGGACGGGCTGAAGATCGCGGTCGTCGGCGACGTCGATCCGGCGACCCTGGGCAAGCTGCTCGACCACACATTCGGCAGCCTGCCTGCCAAGGCCAATCTGACGCCGGTTCCCGACGTCGAGGCTGCGAAGCCGCCGCAACGCACCTTCGTGACGCTCGACGTGCCGCAGACCGTGATCACCTTCGGCGGCCCCGGGGTGAAGCGCAGCGATCCGAACTTCATGGCGGCCTATGTCGTCAACCACATCCTCGGCGGCGGCGGCTTGTCCTCCCGGCTCTATCGCGAGGTCCGCGAGAAGCGCGGACTGGCCTATTCGGTGTTCGAATCGCTGCTTTGGATGGAGCATTCGGCGATCTTCATCGGCAACACCGGCACGCGCGCCGACCGCGCCGGCGACACCATCGACGCCATCGAGAAGGAGGTGCGCCGCATGGCCGAGGAGGGCCCGACGCAGAAGGAGCTCGACGAGGCCAAGTCCTACCTCAAGGGCTCGCAGATGCTGGCGCTCGACACCTCTTCCAAGCTGGCACAGGCGCTGCTGCAGTATCAGCAGGACAAGCTGCCGATCGACTATATCGAGAAGCGCAACGCCATCGTCGACGCCGTGACGCTGGACGACGCCAAGGCGGCCGCCAAGCGCCTCTGGGGCCAGGGGCTGCTGACCGTCATTGTCGGCCGCGCCCCGCAGGCCGCGGCCCAACCCGCGGCTGCGACGCCGAAGTCGAACTGATCTCTTCTCCCTACGCGTCCTGAATGGCCGGGCTCTCCCCGGCCATTTGCGTTTGTAGGAGCACCATTGCCGAACCTGAATGTCCGCGATATGTCCAGACATCACGGGTGGTGCCTACATGCTGCGGATATCCCGCAATCTCGTCATCGACGAGGACGACATCGAGATTGGCTTTGTCCGCGCCTCCGGCCCGGGCGGGCAGAACGTCAACAAGGTCGCGACCTCGGCACAGCTGCGCTTCGACACGCGCAAGCTGACCTTGCCGGAGGACGCGGCCCTGCGGCTTGCGCGCCTTGCCGGCCAGCGCATGACCAAGGACGGTGTCATTGTGATCCAGGCGCAGCGCTTCCGCACCCAGGAGCGCAACCGCCAGGATGCCATCGACCGTCTCACGGAGATGCTGCGCGAGGCGATGATCAGGCCGACGCCGCGGCGCGCGACGCGGCCGACCTTCGCCTCCAAGCAGCGCCGGCTCGAGGGCAAGAAGCGCCGCAGTGACGTCAAGGCAGGACGCGGCCGGAGCTTCGACGACTAACTGGCACGGCAAAGAGCTCCGGCCGCGAGGCGACCGGAGCTTTGCCGATTCACCCGGCGAGACTAAAGCGCGATGCGATTGGGATGAATCGTCATCGCGCTTTAGGTTGTTGTTTAAGCATGATCTTTTCGGAAAACCGCTGCGCACTTTTCCGGATCACGCTTTAGTAACGTTTGGACGGGGCTGCGCCGCCCGTCGCGGCATCGTCGGCCGTTCCCTTGTGTGCAGCGCTGCCGGTGGTACCGACCGTGCCCCTGCTGCCTTTGGTCGACTTCATACCGGTCTTCTCACCCGCCGCGCCCGCCTGCGGACTCATTTCTTCGTCGCCGCTGCCCATGGTGCTGCCCTGCATCGGTTTGCTCTGCACGCTGCCGCCTGTCTTGGCAGGCGGCGCGCCTTGCGCGAGCACGGGCGTAGCAACGAGAGCCGATAGAGCGCATGCGATCATCGAGGTCTTGGCCAACTTCATCCATTTCTCCTGGATTCTTTCGCGAGGAACGGCTCGGCGGCTCCCACGCCGCTCATCTGCGCCGGCCATGTCATCGCGTTGAGAGTTCGAGCGGCGTGATCGTCATGCAATCCGGATGGTGTGGTGATCGTTTAGGGATTTGACGGCGGTTTCGCGGAATTGTGCTCCGCATATAAGGCGCCGCGGAACATCACACGCGCCACACGTTTCCGCTTGCCGCGAAACAGCCCGCTACTACCACCACGTCTTTGACGCCGACTAAAGTTTGCACACGCTGGATTTGACGTGGATGAGCGAGCTCTTGGCGATACGCACGATCGTGCTGGGATTGTGCACCGCGATGGTGCTGATGGCGCGAGGCGCCGACGCGCAGATGCCGCTGCCGGCGGCAAAGCCGCCGGATGGCGCGACGCTGTTCAAGCAGCAATGCGCAGTGTGCCATACCACCAATCTGTCGGATCCGATGCGACAAGGTCCGCCGCTGGTCCGGATCGTGGGCCGCGCTGCCGGCAAGGTCGAAGGCTTTCATTATTCAGACGGTCTCGCCAAAGCTGACTTCACTTGGGACGAGGCCCGGCTGGACGCGTGGCTGGCCAATCCGCAAGCCGTCATCCCTGGTGTGATCATGGCCTATCGGCAGGCCAGGCCCGAGACGCGCGCCGCCATCATCACTTACCTCAAGGAGCTGAACTGAATGGCAAAGCCAGTCCATTCCATGATCCGCGTGCTGGAGGAGGCGCGCTCGCTCGACTTCTACAAGCGTGCCTTCGGCCTGGAGGTCACCGACCATCTGAAGTTCGCGGATTTCGCCCTGATCTATCTGCGTCACCCCTCCTCGCCTTTCGAGGTCGAGCTGACGGTGAATTTCGATCGCAAGGAGCCGTACCAGCTCGGCGACGGCTACGGCCATCTCGCCGTGGTGGTCGAAGACATCGATGCCGAGCATGCCCGCTTCGAACGCGAAAAGCTCGCACCGGGCCCCTTGCGCGATTTCAAGCACGACGGCCGAACATTGGCGCGCTTCTTCTTCGTCAGTGATCCCGATGGCTACAAGATCGAAGTGATCCAGCGGGGCGGCCGATTCAACTGATCAAACCAAAATCAAAATTGACGGAGGACATACCATGAGAGAAATCGATCGTCGAAGCAAGCACAGCCGTCGTGTCTTTCTCAAGGGCGCGGCAACCGCCGTGCCGGTCGCGGCCTTCGCGACCAGCGTCGGTGTCAGCATCGATGACGCCTGGGCCGAAGAGACGAGCGCGCTCTCGCCCGCGACGATGAAGACTCTGCTGAAGGTCGCGCGCGACATCTATCCGCACGACGTGCTCGGCGACAGCTATTACATCACCGCGGTCAAGCCCTGGGACGGCAAGGCGGCAAAGGATCCCGCCGTCAAATCGCTGATCAGCGACGGCATTGCGCGGCTCAATCAGAACGCGCTCGACCGCCACAAGGTGCCTTATGTCGAAGTGGCCTGGGAAGCCGACCGCGTGGTGCTCCTGAAGGAGATCGAGCAAAGCGACTTTTTCCAGAAGGTGCGCGGCGATCTCGTCGTCTCGCTCTACAACCAGAAAGAGGTCTGGCCGCGGTTCGGATATGAGGGCTCCTCCGCCGAGCTCGGCGGCTACATCAACCGCGGCTTTGCCGACATCGACTGGCTGCCGAAGGCTTAGATCGTCACCCAACGGTTCAGGAGAACGCATATGGCAAAATTCGATCTGAACGACTCCAGCGTTGTGGTGATCGTCGGCTCCGGCGCCGGCGGCGGCACGCTGGGCAACGAGCTCGCGCAGAAAGGCGTCAAGGTCGTCATTCTCGAGGCAGGCCCCCGCGTCGAGAACCACGACTTCATCAACGACGAATGGGAGAGCTTCTCCCAGCTCGCATGGACCGATGCGCGCACCACGTCGGGCACCTGGCGCGTCGCCAAGGATTTTTCGGGCCTTCCCGCCTGGATCGTCAAGGCGGTCGGCGGCTCGACCGTGCATTGGGCCGGCGCCTCGCTGCGCTTCGACGAGCACGAGTTCAGGGTGAAGAGCACCTACGGCAACATTCCCGGCGCGAACCTCCTGGACTGGCCGGTCACGCTTGCCGAGATGGAGCCGTGGTACGCCAAGGCCGAGAACAAGATGGGCGTGACTCGGACCAACGGCATTCCCGGACTTCCCGGCAACAATAATTTCAAAGTGCTGGAGGCCGGCGCCAGGAAGCTCGGCTACAAGACCGTGCACACCGGCAACATGGCGATCAACAGTCAGCCGCGCGACGGACGAGGCTCGTGCCAGCAGATCGGGTTCTGCTTCCAGGGCTGCAAATCCGGCGCCAAATGGTCGACGCTCTACACCGAGATCCCCAAGGGCGAGGCAACCGGCAATCTCGAGGTCCGCCCCGGCAGCATGGTGGTGAAGATCGAGCATGACGCAAGCGGCAAGGTCACCGGTGTCGTCTACGCTGACGAGCAAGGCGCGATGCAGCGTCAGAAGGCGCGCATCGTTGCGGTGGCCGGCAACTCCATCGAGAGCCCGCGGCTGCTGCTCAACAGCGCCTCGCCCATGTTCCCCGATGGCCTCGCCAACTCCAGCGGTCAGGTCGGCCGCAACTACATGCGTCACATGACCGGCAGCGTCTACGCGGTGTTCGAGAAGTCGGTGCACATGTATCGCGGCACCACCATGGCCGGCATCATCCGCGACGAGGCCGCCAACAACCCCAAGCGCGGCTTCGTCGGCGGCTACGAGATGGAGACGCTGTCGATCGGCTTGCCGTTCATGGCGGCGTTCCTCAACCCCGGCGCCTGGGGACGCTCGTTCACGTCTGCCCTCGACGGTTATCCCAGGATGGCCGGCATGTGGCTGGTCGGCGAGGACATGCCGCAGGAGACCAATCGCATCACGCTCGATCCGGTCGTGAAGGACAAGTTCGGTCAGCCGGTCGCGAGCGTGCATTTCGACGACCATCCCAACGATGTCGCGATGCGCGCGCATGCCTACAAGCAGGGCGCCGCGGTCTACGACGCCGTCGGCGCTACCGTGACCTATCCGACGCCGCCCTATCCGAGCACGCACAATCTCGGCACCAACAGGATGAGCGAAAAGCCCCGGGACGGCGTCGTCAACAAGTTCGGACAGAGCCACGACATCAAGAACCTGTTCGTCTCCGATGGCAGCCAGTTCACCAGCGGCGCGGCCTGCAACCCGACGCTGACCATCGTCGCGCTCGCGATCCGGCAGGCGGACTACATCGCCGGTGCGATGCAAAAGAAGGAGATTTGATCTCACCTGGCATTGCCAGGACGGCATTGAGGAGAGATTGCGTGTTCACACGCTAAGGTGTCGTCCCGGACTGGTGCGCGATTGCGCGCCCGGCCGGAGCGGCATCGAGAATGCGGGTGTGGCCCTCGCTGTAGAGACTATTCGGCCGCGTCGAGAATGGGCGCAACAATTGCCTTGAACTCCCGGACCGGCGCAACACTTCGAGATCGATAGATCAGACAGGAGCAGCGCAGCAGCGAGGCGAAATTGTTGACCTCGCCATGATGGTCGAGCACCTCGTTGTAGAGCGTGGTCAGGAACTTGCCGAGGCTCATGCTCTCCTTGGCCGCGATCTCCTCCAGCGTGTCCCAGAATGCCATTTCCAGGCGGATCGACGTGCAGTGCCCACCGATCCGCAAAGACCGTGTCTGGGATTCGTAGTCGCGTTGGGGCTGATGCGCGAAGAGATGGCACATGGCGTCCTCCCGTCCTGTTGCCGTTTTTTCACGATGCTACACCGCTGCCCGGCGCCTCACAATCACAACCACGGCCGAAAGCCGGCGCATCGACGCCGCGGCATTGTTCCGAACGCCCAATGTCTTCAATGTGATAGGGGGCCTTCTTCCCCAACCGTCACGCGACTGTTGCCCAACACATGCTTTTGACGCAACACGGCATAGAATAGCACTCTCAGCGAATCCAAGACCGAGCCCCGATCGAATTCATGCCCGTCCGTCAATTGCCAGAACAGGTCGTCAACCGCATCGCCGCCGGCGAGGTGGTCGAACGTCCGGCGAGCGTGGTCAAGGAACTGGTCGAGAACGCCATTGATGCCGGCGCGAGCCGGATCGACGTCTTCACCGATGGCGGCGGGCGGCGGCGGATCGGCATTACCGACGACGGCAGCGGCATGACCGCAAAGGACCTCTCGCTCGCGGTCGAGCGCCACGCCACCTCCAAGCTCGACGACGAGGACCTGCTCCAGATCCGCACCCTCGGGTTCCGAGGCGAGGCCCTGCCCTCGATCGGTTCGGTGGCGCGGCTGTCCATCACCACGCGACATGCCGGCGAACCGCATGCCTGGGCTCTCACGGTCGAGGGCGGCGAGAAGTCCGAGATCATGCCGGCGGCGCTGGCGCACGGCACCCGTGTCGAGGTTGGCGACCTCTTCTACGCGACGCCAGCGCGACTGAAGTTCTTGAAGACCGACCGCACCGAGGCGGAAGCCATCCGCGAGGTGGTGCGGCGCCTTGCGATGGCGCGGCCGGACATTGCCTTCACGCTCGCGGGCGAGGAGCGCGCGCCGGTGACCTGGGCCGCCGCCCTGCCCGGCGCCGCAGGACGGCTGACGCGGCTCGGGGATATTCTGGGAGCCGAATTCCGCAGCCACGCCATCGAGGTTCATGCCGAGCGCGAGGGCGTCGTGGTCGACGGCTATGCGGCGGCGCCGGCGCTGACCAAGGCCAACGCGCTCGGGCAATACCTCTTCGTCAACGGCCGCCCGGTCCGCGACAAGCTGATCCTGGGCGCGGTGCGCGCGGCCTATTCCGACTACCTGCCGCGCGACCGTCATCCGGTGCTGGCGCTGTTCGTCACGCTCGATCCGCGCGAGGTCGATGCCAACGTGCATCCGGCCAAGACCGAGGTGCGATTCCGCAACGCCGGTCTCGTCCGCGCGCTGATCGTACACGGATTGAAGGAAGCCCTCGCACGCGAGGGTCGCCGCACCGCGGCCAACAGCGGCGAGAGCGCGCTGTCCTCGTTCCGGCCCGCCTTCACGCCGCCGCGCCCGGCGAGCTGGGACTGGCGCGCCTCACCATCCGCTCCGGTCGCGCCTTTGCCGTCGTTCGAAGGCTCGGCCGCGCCCGCCTTTGCCGAGCGCGCACAGGCTGCGTTCGACGTCGGCGCGCCGAGTGCCGATGTCCGGATCGAGACACAGCCAGTCGCCGACCTCGTCGATCGACCGCTCGGCGCGGCGCGCACGCAGATCCACGAGACCTACATCGTCTCGCAGACACGCGACGGCCTCATCATCGTCGACCAGCACGCCGCGCATGAGCGCATCGTCTACGAGCGGCTCAAGGCCTCGCTCGCGGCGAACGGCGTGCAGCGGCAGATCCTCCTGATCCCCGAGATCGTCGAGATGGACGAGGCGACCGTCGAGCGCCTGCTCGAGCGCAGCGACGAGCTGGCCTCGTTCGGCCTCGCCATCGAATCCTTCGGCCCCGGCGCAGTCGCGGTGCGCGAGACGCCGTCGCTGCTCGGCAAGACCAATGCGGGCGGCCTCTTGCGCGATCTCTCCGAGCACATGGCCGAATGGGACGAGGCGCTTCCCCTCGAACGCCGCCTGATGCACGTCGCCGCCACCATGGCCTGCCACGGCTCTGTACGTGCCGGCCGAAGGTTGCGGCCGGAGGAGATGAACGCGCTGCTGCGCGAGATGGAGGAGACGCCGAACTCCGGCCAGTGCAATCATGGCCGGCCGACTTATGTCGAGTTGAAGCTGAGCGACGTGGAGAAGCTGTTCGGGCGGAGGTAGCCCCGATGCCGTAGGATCTCCTACGATCTCTACGGCTTCCTCAAAAACACAAACTCCGTATCGTCATAGGTGCGCCGCTCCAGCTCCTCGTATCCTTCCGGCGTCACGAACTGCGCGGCCTTCGCCTCCTCCACCACCAGCAGCGCCCCCGGCGTCAGCCACCCGCCGTCGCGCAGGCTCGCAAGCGCCTTCTCCGCAAATCCCTTGCCATAGGGCGGATCGAGGAACACCAGCGAGAACGGTTCGACGGGATGCGCAGGGCCGAGATCGGTGGCATCGCGGCGATAGACCTTGGTGACGCCGCCGAGGCCGAGTGCCTCGACATTGTTACGGAGCAGCGCTCGCGCCTCTGCCCCATTGTCGACGAACAGCGTGAACTTCGCGCCGCGCGAGGCCGCCTCGATGCCAAGCGCCCCGGTGCCGGCGAAGAGATCGAGCACGCGCGCGTCCTCGATCGGATCGCCATAGGCGTGCACGAGGATGTTGAACACGGACTCGCGCAACCGGTCCGCCGTGGGACGGATGTCGCGCGAGGACGGTGAGGCGAGATTTCGCCCCTTCAAACGACCGCCGACGACGCGCAAGTCAGTCCTCCCGCGGCGTCAGGTCGCGCTTGCCGTGATAGCCGCGCTTGGGACGGCGTGGCGGGCCATGGCCGGCCGCGTCCATCTCGTTGCGCTCGCGCGCCTCCTCGCTGCCGGTGCGCTGCACCAGCACGCGGCGGCCCTTGCGGTCGTTGATCACGGCGCGCTTGCTGGCAGGCTTGTTCTCGCGGGACGCATCGTCATCGGTCGCAGAAGATTTCTGCGGCACGTCGAACTGCGCGCCCGATTTCTCGATCACCTTGTCGCCGAGCTGCTCGCGCAGCACGCGCGAGCGGACCTCCTCGACTTGCCCTTCAGCAATCTCGCCGAGCTGGAACGGGCCGTAGGAGACGCGGATCAGCCTGTTCACCTCGAGCCCGAGATGGGCGCAGACATTGCGCACCTCGCGGTTCTTGCCCTCGCGGATCGCGAACACCAGCCAGACATTGGCGCCCTGGTCGCGCTCGAGCGTCGCCTCGATCGGACCGTACTTGACGCCTTCGATCTCGATGCCGTTCTTGAGCTCGTCGAGCTGCGCCTGCGTGACGTCGCCATGGGCGCGAACGCGATAGCGGCGCAGCCAGCCGGTGTCGGGCAGCTCGAGCGTGCGCGCCAGCCCGCCGTCATTGGTGAGCAGCAACAGGCCCTCGGTGTTGAAGTCGAGCCGGCCGACACTGATCAGGCGCGGCAGGCCTTCGGGCAGATTGTCGAACACGGTCGGACGCCCCTCGGGGTCGTCATGCGTCGTCATCAGCCCGCGCGGCTTGTGGTAGAGGAACAGCCGGGTGCGCTCACGCTCCGGCAACGGCTTGCCGTCGACCGTGACGACATCGTTCGAGGTGACGTCGAGCGCCGGCGAATTGATCACGCGGCCGTTGACGGTGACGCGGCCCTGCGTGACCATCTCCTCGGCATCGCGGCGCGAGGCGAGGCCCGCACGCGACAGCACCTTGGCGATGCGCTCGCCGGCCTTCTTCGGCTTCGGCTCTTCTTCCCGTCGCGGCCGGCGATCGAAATCACGATCCCGCTCGCGATAGGCGCCGCGGCCGCCGAAGGCCGGGCGCTTCTCGAAGATCCTGCCGTCGTCCTCGTTCTCACGGCGCGGACGATCGCCAAAGCGGCCTTCGTTGCGCGGATGCTCGTGCCAGTCGGAACGGCCCTCCGAGCGCTCGCGAGGACGGTTGAATTTCGGACGGTCGCCGCCGCGCTCGCCATCGGCGTCGCGACGGGGCCGATCGAATTTCGGACGATCATCGCGCGGGCGATCGAATTTGGGCCGCTCGCGGAACGGACGTTCGCCCGACGGACGATCGTCGCGCGAACGCGAGAACCGGGGACGATCCTCGCCGCCTTCGCGCTTCTGCCAGGGCTTGTCCCCGCTGCGGTCACGGTCGCCAAAATCCTTGCGCGGGCCCTTGCTAAAGTCCTTGCGCGGCGGCCGGTCGCCGCGCGGCGCCGCATCGCGCTTCTGCCAGGGTTTGGACTCGCTGCGCTCGCCACCGCGCGGGCGGTCGCCAAAATCACGCGGACGATCGCTGCGATCGGGCGCGCCCCGCGAGAACTTCCGCTCGCCGTCGAACTTGCGGTCCGGACGGTCGCCACGCGGCGCATAGGGCCGCTTGTCGCCAAACTTCTTGTCGCCGAACCGGCTGGCCGGACGGGAGTCGTCGCGATCCCGGCTGCGCGGCGGACGGTCGCCGCCATAGGAGGGACGATCACCGCGCGGCTTGAACGGCCGCTTCTCGCCATCGCGCGAGGTGCGGTCGGAGAACGGACGGTCGCCGCGCGGCTTGAAACTGCGCTCGCCGCGCCCCTCACCACCACGGTCGTCACGCTTGAATTTCGGACGGTCGCTGAAATCGCGGCGCGGGGCATCGCCCTCCTCGCGGCGGCGGAACGGACGATCCCCGCGATCGGCGCGAGGCGGACGGCTGTCACGGTCGCCACGGGGCGGGCGGGCATCGCCCCTGCCCTCAGGGCCGCGCTTGGCGAACTTCTTCTCGGGGCCACGCGGCTTGCCGGACCGGCCCTTCGGCGGGCCTCGCCGGCCGCGGGAATCGTTGTCTTTGTCGCTGTCGCGAGGCATGAATATTCTCACTTAGGGGGTGGCCAGAAAGCATTGTGCGTGCTCGCTTCGAGCCGCATGCTCAGGCAAATCCGGTATTCACTCTTGCTGAAGGCGGAGCTAGTAGCAGGTTTCTGGCGATGATACGAGGCATGAAAGCCCCTTCTTTCATGGATTTGGCGCTTCTGACGGCCGAAAATGCCGGAAAATCGGGCGAAGTTCCGATCGGATGCGTCGTGGTCCGCAATTACGAGGTCATCGCCACCGCCGCCAACCGGACGCTGACCGACCATGATCCGACCGCCCATGCCGAGATCATCGCGCTACGCGAGGCCGCCGCGAAGATCGGCAGCGAGCGCCTGGTGGACTGCGACCTCTACGTGACGCTGGAGCCCTGCACCATGTGTGCGGGCGCGATCTCCTTTGCAAGGATCAGGCGGCTCTATTACGGCGCCGCCGATCCCAAGGGCGGCGCGGTGGAATCCGGCGTACGCTTCTTTGCCTCGCCGACCTGCCACCACGCACCGGACGTGTACTCCGGCGTCGGCGAGAGCGAGGCGGCGCGGCTGCTCAAGGAGTTCTTTCGCGAGCGGCGCTAACCCGCGGAGAAGAACTCGCGCAGCGCCTTCGCGGTCGCGTCAGGATTTTCCTCGGTCAGGAAGTGCCCGGAATCGACCGGCATGCCGTCCAGATTGGTCGCCCATTGCTTCCACGTGTCCAGCGGCGTCGCGGCGGCCTGGGCGATGCCGGCATTGCCCCACAGCGCCAGCATCGGGATCGTGATCTTCTTGCCCGCCTCGAAATCAGCCTTGTCGAGGTCGTAGTCGAAATAGGCGCCGGCCCGGTAGTCCTCGCACATCGCGTGGATGCGGGCGGGATCGCGGAACGGGGCGAGGTAGTGTTCGAGCGCGCGCGGGTCGATGGCGTCCAGCGTCTTCGACTTGGTCTGGCTCGCCATCTTGAAGCGCAGGAAGAACTCGCCATTGCTCGAGATCAGCGTCTCCGGCAGCGGATAGGGCTGCGCCAGGAAGGTCCAGTGATAGATCTTCAGGGCATAGGCGCGGTTGATCCGCTCCCAGTAATTGTAGGTCGGCAGGATATCGAGCACGGCGAGGCGCGACAGCCGGCCGGGATGATCGAGCGCGAGGCGATAGGAGACGCGGCCGCCGCGGTCATGGCCGGCGAGCGCGAAGTGCACATGGCCGAGGCGCTCCATCGCCTCGACCATGACTTTCGCCATCGCGCGCTTGCTGTAGGGCATGTGCAGCGCATCGCTTTCGGGCATGTCGGACCAGCCGTAGCCCGGCAGATCGGCGATGATCAGCGTGAAATGGTCGGCAAGCTCAGGTGCCACCTGGTGCCACATCACATGCGTCTCGGAGAAGCCGTGCAGGAGCAGCAGCGGCGGGCCCTTGCCGCCGACGCGGGCGAAGATGCGGCCGAAGGAGGTATCGATCCATTCGGCGGCAAAGCCCGGATAGAGGTCGGCGAGATCGGACATCTTTGTATCCCTATCTGGTCTCAGTCCCGGAGCCGCCCCGACAGGACAAAAATGTCGAAAACAACCCCATGCACAGTAGCGGTATTATCGACGGGGTCGCTAACCGCAACAGCTGATTGCACATTCTGGAACATCGATGTGGCGGCGCGGTGACACCACAACCTCGAGATTCCGGATCGGCGCGTTTTTGCGCGCCGTCCGGAACGACGAGCCAATTGCTGTCAGTTCCCGGCCTTCTCCGCTTCCACCGCCTGCCAGCCGATGTCGCGGCGGCAGAAGCCCTCGGGCCAGTCGATGCGGTCGACGGCCTGATAGGCGCGCTTCTGCGCCTCGGTCACGGTCTTGCCGAGCGCGCAGACATTGAGCACGCGGCCGCCATTGGCGAGGATCGCGCCGTCCTTGGCGACCGTGCCGGCGTGGAAGATCTCGACGGTCTCGACCTTGGCGGCCTCCTCTAACCCCTCGATGCGCGTGCCCTTCTGGTAGTCGCCGGGATAGCCCTTGGCGGCCATCACCACGGTGAGCGCGGAGTCCGGATGCCAGCGCAGGTCGAAATTCTTCAGCTGCCCGTCGCAGGCCGCAAGGAAGGCCGGCACGATGTCGCTCATCATGCGCAGCATCAGCACCTGGCACTCGGGATCGCCGAAGCGCACGTTGAACTCGAACAGCTTCGGCCCCTGCGTCGTCAGCATGATCCCGGCATAGAGCACGCCGCGGAACGGCGTGCCGCGCTGCTTCATGCCTGACACCGTCGGCAGGATGATCTTCGCCATGATCGCGTCATGGATCGCGGGCGTCACCAGCGGGGTCGGCGAATAGGCGCCCATGCCGCCGGTGTTCGGGCCGACATCGTGGTCGAACACGCGCTTGTGGTCCTGGGCGGAGGCCAGCGGAATCGCGGTCTCGCCGTCGCAGAGCGCAAAGAAGCTGATCTCGCGGCCGGGCAGAAACTCCTCGATCACGACCTCAGCGCCGGCCTCGCCGAAGGCGCCCTCGAACATCATGGCGATGGCGTCCTCGGCCTCGCGCACCGTCTTGGCGACCACGACGCCCTTGCCGGCGGCAAGGCCGTCGGCCTTCACCACGATCGGCGCGCCCTGGCTCTGGACATAGGCGCGCGCGGCATCGGCGTTGGTGAATCGCTCATAGGCGCCGGTCGGAATGCCGAACTCGGTGCACAGCGCCTTGGTAAACCCCTTGGAGCTTTCGAGCTGGGCAGCGACCTTGCTCGGCCCGAACGCCTTGATGCCGGCCGCCGTGAGGTCGTCGACGATGCCGGCCGCCAGCGGCGTCTCCGGCCCGACCACGACGAGCTCGACCTTGTTCTGCCGGCAGAAGTCAATCACGGCGGCATGGTCGGCGACATCGAGCGCCACGCACTCCGCTTCCTTCGCGATGCCGGCATTGCCGGGCGCGCACCAGAATTTGGTCACCAGGGGAGAGGCTGCGATCTTCCACGCCAGGGCATGTTCGCGGCCGCCGGAACCGAGCAGGAGAATGTGCATCGAAGGCTCAGGATTGAGGGGTTTGCTGGGGGCGGAGGTCGCACGAATCGGGGTGGGGCTCAAGGGGGCGGCGGCGAACTCCCGTCATTCTGGGGCGCGGCGAAGCCGCGAGCCCGGAATCCATCGGGCCGCGCCATGCGCAGTGCGGTTGGCAACGCCCCGGAATCTATCCCCGTTCGGCGGAATAGCGAACATTGCCGATGCTGAACGCCGCAACTAACGTTAGGCCAATATGTAACTAGGTTGTGCTGTGGGGAGGGCAATCGACCATTTAGGGTTTGGACAATCGGCATTTAAACGCTGCGATTCCGTTTTGCATGACTCAGCGTAAGCGCCAGTCTGGTGCGCCTTCACGTTCCCCACGGGCGTTTATCTCCTCGACAGCGTCGCAATGAAGATCAGCGCCAGTAGGCATACGACGACCCACGCGGCCCGCCTCATGGACTTCAATACCTTCAGCGTCTGCAGCTCCGGCTTCGCCGCAACTGCTTGCGTCTCAGGTGTGACCCGCACGGTACTAACCGTCTCCTCGTCCGCCTCCGAGCGCGGCGCACGCTTAGCGAACTCGAGTCGCCGATTGATATGTAGCGCAGCATCGCCCACATAGCCCAGGCGCGGTGGGTCGAAATCCACGCCCCGTGGCAACTCGACCTTGTGCTCATCGCCTCTCGTCAGGACTTTTACGCGGCGTGTGGAAATTGATGGACTCCATTCCGAATAGAAGCCGGTCACTCCGCCTACCCGAAAGCCGACCTCATCAACCGATCCAGCAGAGACCTTTGCCGCATAGCGCGCGAACGTTTCTGGTTTGACCCGCAGGTAAAAGACCACGCAGTCGTCGACCGTCTCGTTTCTAAAATCGATCTCGGACGTGTAGGAGACGCAGCCCCATGCGCTGCAACTCTCTTGCGCGGCAGGGTCGGTAAGCTGTCGGATGTCCAGCTGGAAACTCTTGATTGCTCGGTCTGTGCCGAACATTGAGAACTGGGTTCCGCGTAAGCTATCCTCGCCTTGCGGACGCAATGTCACGGCAATGCGTTGGTCCTCGGCTATTTCGGGGATTTCCAACTCCCTATCCTGCGACGCATATTTGGTCTTCAGGTCGATGCTGTCGCCAAGCGAGCACGAGGTCGCAACGAAATAAAGCGACCAAGCCCACGGGATTTGGTCTTCACCTATTTTTCTGCCCTGCTCGTCTATCTCGTTTATCGCCCAACTGTATAGATTTTTGTGCTTTGGTTGGGTGTGCAGCCGCAGCCCACGCTCCAAGTGAAAGTCCACTCCCTACCCCATTTGTTTCCCCAATAGCCTGAGCCTTAGCGCTGTTCGTGCAAGCCCTTGGCTCTCGGTACCTTCATCCTATAGTTGATCTTCCCCTCCGTGTATCAAAAAGTCCTAATTTCCGCTTTCGACGGCAATTAATGAATTGTGAGATGGAATTACGGTGACAGCACTGTCACCGTTATTGCTGAACGCTCAAGGCATCGCGACGCCACGTGGGGCGGAGCGCTGGAGAGCAGCCCAAGTGGCTCGGGTGCTCAGGCGGGGCGCCGCCTAGGTTCACGGTAGTTAGAAAACACCTGACCAAGATAGTTGGACAATCAAATGCAGCGCAAAGTCCGTTCGGCGCGTCAATCTGCCAGCCCTGAAAGCAGAAGACACGTCTCAAGCAGGTCTCTCTTCGTATACTCATCCCGGACGAGCTTCGACAAATATTTCTCTAAGGATCGAGCCCAGTGGCATTCGAGTTCTTTCGGCTCAAAGCCACCATCGAGGCGAAACTCGGTCGATTTCGGCACAGTCACGTAGTAGTACAGACTTAGACGCTCGCCATTCAACGCGCCGGTCATGGTCCGCTTCCAGCGCTGGTCGGTCCTGTCGCTGGCTATCTTTACTGCAGTTTTCGCCCCTGTGTAGCTGCGAAAGCGGCCACGCAAACCGTCGTGCCCATCTGCTTTTCCAACCTTTTGGATGCGATTATCGTCGTGAGAGAAGAGACAGTAAACTCCGCGCTCTATAGGCAGCGGCGTAGCGGCAGCATCGCACCAGTAAAATCTCGACTCTTCCCATCGATATGCGAGTTGAGAACCGTGCCGCGTGAATCTGCTCCTAAGGCTTCCAACGATCGGTAAGCTTTCCAATTCACTCTCCAACTAGCCAGTGCGTACAGCCCCTTCAGCCCGTAGGATGGGTTGAGCCGTTGCGAAACCCATCGCACGTGTCTCTCAAGGCCTCCGTAAAGCTAGCCGACCGGCCGCACCCGCGTTCATCGTCACTTGCAGTCGGATGTTAGCCGCGAGGACCAAAAGCGGGAATGGGAAAGCGATGGGTTTCGCAACGGCTCAACCCATTTTACGAACTGTGCTCGGCTTCAGTCGGCGTGAGACGAGGTTGTCCCAGTAGAGCAGGACCGCCCTCCGTCCGTCTACGAACCACACTTCAATGTTCCCGCAGTCATCCACGCCACGGTGAGGGATGATCGGGATAGGGTCGCCTTTGTACTTGCGATTTGAGCATCGCTGATTTGATTCGCGCGGAGTCAAGGAGCTGTGAATAGGTCGAATAACTGCGGGAGGCTTGTCGCCGGACTCCGCGTCGCGCTCGAATCTTTTGTAGGATGAGCAAGTCAGCCGAACTTGATTCGTCTGACAACGAAAAACCCGGGCTAGCCCCTTCCCCAAGGAACGCCCGGCTTCGTGAATCTTAGTAACTCCCTGCGACCCTTTTTGGCGGTCTCTTATAACTTCAGTAATACTGAACGTATGAGTCCGGTCAAGGGGTCCAACACAAAGGACTCTAATTTGAGAAAGACGAAGTTTACGTTCGACGAAGCTGTGGACGTTTGGTTGCGTCATTGGAGTGGCCAGCTTCAGCATGAGATCGCTGCCGACTACCGCATCAACGCGGGTCGCGTTAGCGAGATCCTGACTGAGAAGGATCATATCGGGAGCAAGCAAGTCGCAGCATCGAAACGTTCTGCGTAAACTACGCGTTGGCGGGCGGCATCATGCCGCCCGTTCTTCACTAAGAAGACCCCTGCCTCCCCGCAATGATCTCCTGCAACGTCGCCGCATGCCGTGCAAGCGGTCGGCCGCGGTCGCACCGTGGTCTGCGGCTTCTTGCCGACGAAGGCCTTCTCCACCGACACCTAGCCGGCCTTGGCCAGCGTCTCGATATGCGCGCCGAGATTGCCGTCGGTGGCGCCGATGAGCTTCTTCGGGCGGGCGAATTCCCTGCCCGACCTGCGCCAGCTGAACGTTCAGCGCGGCCAGGCGCTAGCTGGCGATCGACTTTTCGCCGTGCGAGCAATCGGCTACACGGGAATTGCATTTTCCCCGTGTGCTCGCAAACGCTGATCCAACAAGGCCTAGGGATGACTGAAAAGCCGCAGCCGGGCGCTCCCGCCCTCGAAAAAGGGCTGGACCTTCTGGAGGCGCTGGCGGGCGCTGCACGCGGCCTGAGCCAGAAGCAGCTTGCCGAGCGCGTCGGGCGCTCCGTCAGCGAGATCTTCCGGATGCTGGTGGCGCTGGAGCGGCGCGGCTATGTCGCGCGCGACCCGGCGACCGGCGAATACACCTTGACGCTGAAACTGTTCCGGATTGCCTCGCAATTCCCGCCGACCGAGCGGCTGCTGAAGGCGGCGCTGCCGGTGATGGAGCAGCTCGCCTCGCGCGTGCAATTGTCCTGTCATCTCACGGTGCTGCACGGCGAGCAGTTCATGGTGATCGCCCGGATCGAGCCGGAATGGCTGATGGGCTGGTCGGTCAAGGTCGGCGCGGTGTTTCCGCTCACCCAGCAATACGCATCGGCCAAGGTCCTGGCGGCCTTCCAGCTCGAGGGCCGGCGCCAGGAGCTTGCGCAAGTCATCGCGACCAATGATCGGATCAGCACCAGGAAGGCGCTTGCGGCGCTCGACCGCATTTCGGCGGAGGGGGGAAACTTCTCCAATGACGACGGCTATACGCGCATCCTTGCCTATAGCTGTCCGATCATCGAAGCCTCCGGCCGTGCGGTGGCCGCGATGACCGTCCCGCTGGTGAGGCAGGACCAGATCCCCGCCACGGAAGCCAGCACCATCGCCGCCGAGCTGCGCAGCGCGGCCAGGATCGTCTCCGAGAAGATCGGCGGCGTTTCCTAGAGCGTGATGAAATCAGGTCTGATTGTTACAACGTAAGTGCGCTCCCTCGCCCGCTTGCGGGAGAGGGTTGGGAGAGGGTATTTCCGCAATGGGACACTCCCCCAGAGGAGAAAGCCCTCACCCGCGCCTTGCGCGACCTCTCCCGCAAGCGGGAGAGGTTGCACCGAGCCCGTAGAACCGGGTCTGCTGCTTTCACCCTTTTTGTTTCTCTTCTGCGCTTTTCCCATCGGAGCTTTTGGAGCGCTCTTCGAAGCGATCAGCCCCCTTGGCTAGATCGTGCCCCATCTTGCTCTCGTTTTTCGCTTCGTCCCTGGAAGCTGCTTCACGCAAGCCTTCGGCGGCCTGTTGCCCTGCCTTCGATGATTTTCGTTCGTCATCCATTGGTGGCTCCTTCCCGATAAGACGCCTCCCAGGAAGCTCGCTGGTCGATCCCGGATTGGACGTATCAACGTTCCAATCAGATCACCTGGACATTGTTCCCGATTCGTTGACGCGCTTGGTCGAGCCACGGCACTTACCAGCCGAACAGCAGGGGCCGGCATCGATGCGCCAAGCACGCTTCGACGCGGGCCGTGTGCTCATCACCCAAGATCATGAAGCTCCTTGCCAAGCGGCGGCGCCAGCCGGAAATCGGAAAAAGCGACTTCTAGTCCGGAGCGCTCCGGCGTGCAGGCCATAGGTCCAACAAGATAGGAGGAGTTCTTGGCGAATGGCGCAAGCCGCATCAGAGGCCATATCTTGCCATCGCTGGATGCCTGCAAACGAAGGACGCCATGCGCAATCGTGACGCGCAGTCGAAAGTCACTGGGGTCGTGCTCATAGGGGGCTGTTGCCCAGTCCGATTGCCCCGCAGTCAGCACGCTGGACAGCATGGCACGCCCGTCCGAAAACTCTATTCCAGCCTTTAGCCAGCGCCGTTCATCTATACGCACCATCAGGCCCGCTTGATCGTAGAGCGCTTTGAAATTACTTCGGACGCGAAGTTCGGCCGTGAACGCATCTCCCGCCTGAAAAGCGAGGAAGTGTCCGCTATCGCGGATAAAGCCGTAATGAGTTTCGCGCCAAAAATCGGTGGCCTGGTCCGTTTCCAGCCCGAGGTAGTTATCCTTTTCGGACCACTTTCTCGGCTCGTTCAACCAAACGCCGCCAGACTTACCAAACATTCCTCATGCTCCATTTGAACGCCAGTGGACCTCCTGAGCACAACTCGTCTGTCCGCCCTCAGGTCCGCCTTGAGTCAGAAGCGGTCATGCTTCGTTGCTCCGGAGGCGGACCTGCTTTGATGCGTACACGCCTTACGCCAGCGTCATCCCGCCGTCCACGACCCACGCGGCACCGTTCACATGCGCAGCTTCGTCGGAGGCGAGAAACGCAACGACGTTCGCGACATCCTGCGGCCGCCCATGCGCGGTCGCAACGTTTCGGCGCAATGCAATGGCGCTGTTGCGCGCCTGGCCTTCCAGTTCCCGGATCATGCGCGACTCGACCGGGCCGGGCAGAACGGCGTTGACCCTGATCCTGGTCCCGGCGACATCGAGCGCCGCCGTGCGTGTCAGCCCGAGCACGGCGTGCTTGGAGGCGACATAGCCGGCGAGCCCTGCCCGCCCCCTGATCGCAGAGGTCGATGCGGTGTTGATGATTGCGCCGGTCCCACGCTGCATCATTCTTGCGATGACGTGCTTGAGGCCGAGAAAAACCCCCTTCACGTTCACCTGCAGCAGCAGATCGAAGGTTTCGTCGGGATATTCGTGAAGAGGCGCGACGACGCCCTCGATGCCCGCATTGTTGGCGAAGATGCCGATCGGCCCCAGACGTGCTTCGGCCGCCTCGACGAAGGCGATCGTATCCTGAGCGATCGAGACATCGGCGCGGATGGCGAGTGCCCTCGCACCGGCCTTCTCGACCAGTTGCGCAGTGGCGCTGGCAGCCGCTTCGTCGCGATCGACGATCGCGACCGCAGCGCTCATCCGCGCCAGCCTCAGCGCAATGGCGCGCCCGATATCACCCCCGCCGCCGGTGACGAGCGCAACCGGCGGCCGGTCACCCTCACTCACGACTTCAGGAACTCGCAGCCGCCATCCGCCAGAGGCCGCCAGGCCTCGGACGGCGCAATGGTCTTGACCAGCTTGTAATAGTCCCAGGGATATTTGGAATCTCCGGGGGTCTTCACCTCGAACAGGTACATGTTGTGCAGCTTGCGACCGTCGGCGCGCACGCTGCCCTTGCCGAACAGGGGATCATCGGTCGGCAGCTTCTTCATCTGTTCGACCACCGCCTTGCCGTCGCTGGAGGCGCCGAGCGCATCGACGGCCTTGAGGTAGTGCAGCGTCGTGGCGTAGGCGCCCGCATGCAATGCGGTCGGATAGCGGCCGTTGTTGCGCGGAGCGAAGCGCCTGGTCCAGGCGCGCGTGTCGTCATTCAGATCCCAGTAGAAGGATTCGGTGAACTGCAGGCCCTGCGCGATCTTCAGACCGAGCGAATGCACGTCGCTGAGATACAGCACCGTCGCGACGACGCGCTGGCCGCCTTGCGGAATGCCGAACTCGACCGCCTGCTTGATGGAGTTGATGGTGTCGCCGCCGGCATTGATCAGCGCGATGATCTCCGCCTTCGAAGACTGGGCCTGCAACAGGAAGGAAGAGAAGTCCTGCGTGTTGATCGGCGTGCGCACACCGCCGAGAACCTTGCCGCCGGATTTCTGCACGACGTTCTTGATGTCGCCTTCCATGGCATGGCCGAAGGCGTAGTCGGCAGTGAGCAGGAACCAGCTCTTGCCGCCGCTCTCGACGACGGCGCGCGCGACACCCGACGAGAGCGCGTAGGTATCGTAGGTCCAGTGCACGAGATTGGGCGAGCAGGACTTGCCGGTCAGGTCCGACGACGAGGCGCCGGAAACCAGCAGCGTCTTGTTGTTCTGCTGCACGATGTTGCGGACCGCGAGTGCGACAGCTGAATTCGGCGCGTCGACGATGACATCGACCCCCTGGCGATCGATCCATTCGCGCGCGATGTTGGCGCCCACATCGGCCTTGTTCATGTGGTCGCCGCTGATGATCTCGATCGGCCGGGTCATCTTTGGACCCGAAGCCTGGAAATCCTCGACCGCCATTTTGGCCGCCAGCAGCGAGCCCGGGCCGGTGACATCGGCATAGAGGCTGGACATGTCCGTCAGCACGCCGATGCGGAGCGGCTTTGTCTCCTGTGCCCGCGCACCGAGCCCCGTCATGCCCAGCGCCAATCCGCCGGCGCCGGCCAGCAGCCGGCGGCGGCTCACCCGAAATCGTCCTTCCATGTCGAATCCCTCCTTTGCCTCGCGCGTGTTTCTTCCCGGTATTCGCCGCCCGCACGTACATGGCGCGCAGGCTGATCTTGTCGTCAGGGAATGAGCCGCTCGATGAGCCGCCGGTCCTCGACCTCGAATCCGCCGCCATAGACCTCCGACACCATGAAATGCGCGCCGAGGATTTCCGGCTCGAGATCGGCAATCGGATCGTACTCGCTGGCGTGCAGCGTCATCGCGGCACGGCCCGGCACCGGCTTGGAGTATTTCAACGGCGTGCGGCGGTAAGCGATGTCCGCATAGGCGATGCCGAGGCGCTCAGGATGCGGCAAACGACGCACATGGATTTCGCCGGCCGGCAGTTCGTCGCCATCGACGATGCGGACGACGGGTGCGGAGGCATCCGGCGTAAAGGCGAAATCGGCAAGCGGAATTCCGCGACGCCGGACCCACCCGGTGATCGAGCCGTCCGGATGCTCGTCGAAGGCGTAATGGGCATCCTTCTTGGTGTAGCCGAACACCTCGCGTCCGGCGCAGATCCCCATGGGATCGCTGCAATACATGAAGATATGCGTCTCGGTGAACAGCCCCTTGTACCGGACAGGCACAGAGATCATCAGATCGAACATCTCGCCCGCGTGCACGGCCAGGGAGTGGCCGGGCGAACGCATGAAGCGGAAGGCGACGCGATCGCTGGCGATTTCGAACGGCGTGTCGGCCAGCAGGGAAGCGACCTTGCCCGGCGCGACACGGGTCATGATCTCGACGGTTCGCAAGGTGCAGCCCCACTCCACGGGATAGGCCGGTGAATAGGGCGGATTGACCCCGCTATCCGGCTTGAGCCGGTACTGCGCAAACATGCGCCGACGGGGATCGTTGGGGTCGGTGACCACGGTCATCGGGTCCGCTTCCTCTCTGTATTCATATATGATTTTTAACTTTCATATATGAAATCAAACGCGAGTCAAGCAGCCCTCCGCGCGAGCGGTTCCACGGCTCGCCGAATCGATTGGCGCTGGCTTGCGAAAATCCTTAACGTCGGGCTCGACCCCAACATGCCGAATCGTTTGCCGATGCCGCCCGCGGAACCACTGCTCAACGCCCCCGAATTCACCGTCTCCGAGCTCTCGCAGTCCCTGAAGCGGACGGTGGAGGATGCCTTTGGCCATGTCCGGGTCCGGGGCGAGATCTCGGGCTTTCGCGGCGCCCACTCCTCCGGCCATTGCTATTTCGCGCTCAAGGACGAGAGCGCGAAGATCGAGGCGGTGATCTGGAAGGGCGTGCACGGCCGGATGCGCTTCAAGCCGCAGGAGGGGCTCGAGGTCATCGCCACCGGCAAGCTGACGACCTATCCGGGCTCCTCGAAATACCAGATCGTGATCGAGGCGCTGGAGCCGGCCGGCATCGGCGCGCTGATGGCGCTGATGGAGGAGCGCAAGAAGAAGCTCGCCGCCGAAGGCCTGTTCGACGAGGCGCGCAAGCAGCTGCTGCCGTGGCTGCCGGAAGTGATCGGCGTGGTGACCTCGCCGACCGGCGCGGTGATCCGCGACATCCTGCATCGGCTGGAGGACCGCTTCCCCCGCCGCGTGCTGGTGTGGCCGGTCAAGGTGCAGGGCGACGGCTCGGCCGAGCAGGTCGCAGCCGCGATCCGCGGCTTCAATGCGCTGCCCGAGGGCGGCAAGATTCCGCGGCCCGACGTGCTGATCGTCGCGCGCGGCGGCGGCTCGCTGGAGGACCTCTGGTCGTTCAACGAGGAGATCGTGGTCCGCGCCGCGGCCGAAAGCATGATCCCGCTGATCTCGGCGGTGGGGCACGAGACAGACATCACGCTGATCGACTTCGTCGCCGACAAGCGCGCGCCGACGCCGACCGCGGCGGCCGAGATGGCGGTGCCGGTGCGCAGCGAATTGTTCGTCGAGGTCGCCGATCTCGGCCGCCGCACCCGCGCCTATTGGCAGCGTGCCCAGGAGAGCCGCCGCAGCGAGCTGCGCGCCGCCGCACGCGCGCTGCCGGCGGCCGGCGATCTCCTCGCGATCCCGCGGCAGCGGCTGGATTCGGCAGGTAGCGCCCTGCCCCGCTGCCTCAAGGCCAACACGCATGCGCATTTCCGCCGGTTTACCGCCGCCAGTTCAAAACTGACGCTGCGGGTGCTGCACGGCCAGATCTCGCAGGCCGATCACCGCCTCACCGTGTGCGGCGAGCGGCTTGGCCTCTCCGCGCGCTCGCTGCTGCGGCAACGGCGCGATCGCTTCGCCGGACTTGAAGTGCGCCTGCGCGCCTCGAGGCTTTCGAATGCGCAGGCGCAGCGCAACGCGATTGCCCGCCAGCGTGAGCGCACCCATCGTCTGGCCGAACGCGCGGGGCGCGCGCTTGCGACGCTGCTGCACCGGCTCGACACAAGGGTCGAGAACAGCGGCAAGCTGCTTTCCGCGCTGTCCTACCGCAGCGTGCTCGCGCGCGGCTTCGCCTTGGTGCGTGATGAGGCCGGCCATCCCGTGCATGCAGCGGACGCGATCGGTCCCGGCGCTCGCGTCGAGATCGAATTCGCCGATGGCCGCGTCGGCGCGACAGCGGATGCGGATCGCGCGGCCCCCGCCGCAAAGCGCGCGCCGTCACAGCCGAAGCCGGTCGCGCAGGAGACAAAGCCGGCGCCGAAGCGCGTGGCCAAGCCGGTGGATCAGGGCAGCTTGTTCTGAGGCGCGAGGAGCGAGTGTCCCACCCTCGCTGTCATTCCCCGCGAACGCGGGGAATCCAGTACGCCGCGGCTCGTCGGTAAATCACAGCCGCCTCGGCGTACTGGATCGCCCGGTCAAGCCGGGCGATGACAGCGGGTGTGTGGATGCAGCTCGCCTACCGGCAGGACAATCCCGCGTCCATCGTGGTCCAGAAGCCGCAATGTTCCGGCGCCAGCATGGGTGCGCCGGCGCGGGCTTCGAACAGGAAGATCGCGACGGTGAAGACGATCAGGGCGGAGGCGAAGAGCGTGATGCGGTTGCGCATGTGAGATCGGTTTAACCGCCATCGTGGTCGAATGATGGCACGGTTCACCGCCGAAACCGGCGCGGCATGGGTCCGTAGATTCACGGTCGGCCATACTCCGTGCAGGGCGGTGGTCGATGCGGGGCTGTCCGCCTGACGTTGTTCCCCGGACGGCCCCGCTTTGGTGGGCCCCGTAGCCCGCATGAGCGCAGCGATATGCGGGAACAGTTTTCCCGGATGTCGCTTCGCTCATCCGGGCTACTGGAGCTTCAGCTCACCGCGCCAGCCAGCGCGCGACGTCCTTCTGCGATTCCGCACGCGCCTCGGCGTCCATGCCGAAATGGCCGCGCTCGGGCGCGCCGGCGTCGCTGCTGCCGGCAGCTGCGTGCAGCGGCATGTTGGCGCGGTCGAAATCGTGATCGGCGCCGGGATAGACTACGATGCGGGCGAGCGCGCTGCGGCCGCGCGCGCCGTCCACCATCTGGCGGCAGGCCGGTGGCGACGATACGTCATCATCCGCGCCGATCAGCACAAGCGTCGGTACCCGCGTGCTCCACCCCAAACCCGCCGAGATCCGGCAATCCGGATAGAACGCGATCGCGGCGCGGAAATCCGGACTGGGATCGCGCGCTGCGCTCTGCGGGCGCACGGCCCAGAGCAGCGCGCTCGCGCCGTTGGCCCAGCCGATCAGGCTGACGCGGTCGTGCGCCACCCAGGCCTGCTTCATCAGCCAGGCGCGAGAGGCCGCGATATCGGCGACGCGTTCGCGCCGTGCCTTGACATGCATCTCCCTGACGCGGCATTGCGGCCCGAGCTCGCGCGAGCCATAGCTGTCCGGCAGCAGCACCGCATTGCCCGCCTTGAGCAGGCGCTCGGCCCAATCCCGATAGCGCGGCAGCACGGGATCGGAATGGCCACCGAGGCCGCCGCAGCCATGCAGCGCGATCACGGTCGGAAACGGGCCTGCTCCCTCCGGCTTGTAGAGCTGCGCATGGAGGACCCCGGACGCGAGCGGAATGTCGACCGCCTGCGGCGCCGGTGCGGCATGCGCGGTCGATACCAGTAGCGCCAGAAACAGGGCGGTCAGCCGAAGACGCATCGGACTCTGCCGGAGAAGATGCCGGAACCAGCGATCCTTCGCTCGAAGCCTTATCACGCAGAAACGGCGGTAAAACATCACAAACCGGTGGGTTTGACGGGCGGACAAGCCACCCTATCTATGCTACATCCAAGCCAACACATCGTGCCCTCCAGGGTCTTTCCCGGGAGGGGCCTTCCACGGAGACTTTCGACCGTGCTGAACAAGTTCGGCCCCTCGGGCCATGGCGAAGCGCAGGTGCAGTATCTCGACGGCGATTTCCGCGTGATCTCGCCGGGGACCTTCGTGCGCTGCGCGATCACCGACACGCGGATCCCGCTCGACGAGTTGAAGTACTGGAGCGTGGATCTGCAGGAGGCCTACGCCACACCCGTCGCGGTGCTGCAGCGGCATTTCCCCGGCGCGCTCAAGCCGCAACCGTAAGGCCCGCGGCGCGCGGCTATTGCTGCGCCGTGCCATCCGACGAGCCTGCGCAGGTCTTGACGAAATCCTTCCGGGCCTCTCCGACGATTTTCTGATCGATCGCCTGCTTCAGACAATCGACCCGCGCCTGCGCCATGCAGAGCTGCAGCTGGTCGCGCCTGTCCTGTCCCTTCAGGTTTTGCGTCGTAGCCAGGCACGTGACCCGCTTGGTGGCGGGAACCGGCACCGCGCTGGGAGCAGCGGACGGCATCGTTTGCGCAGCAAACACAGGCGCAATGATCAGACACACAAGGCTGGCGGCGACAGTCGCGGACGGCAATTTCATCGCATTCTCCCGATGGTCCGAACCGATAGAAGTGTTGCGATGAATGCCGCCTGAATGACCTGCAAGACCGAGAAGACGCAGCAACGCGCCCGGTGCAGCTTATGACGAAGCACAGGCATTAGTGCTTCGCGTCCCGACGATGTTCGCGTGCCTGATCTGGCGGTCTCGCAGCCGTGATCTCCGTGCCGCTCCGAGTTGCATCGAACAGTTGCGTGCACTCCGCGGCGAGTCATTTCACGCTGTGGTTGGATTCTTCGTTGCCGTTCGGCGCCCTAAAGTTGTTTGATGAAATCTTGGCGAAACAGATCGCTGCTAAAGTGCATGTTAGGTAACCAGCCCTGTTCCATTTTGCGCGCAGACGATCAGATCAACCAAACAGCCATCGAGCTTCGGAATTGGCACAGTCTGTGAACGGGCTCATACCGAAGAGCCATCTGACGGGCTATGATCATCTCGAAAATTCGCGGTGGAATTTCTGTAAATTGAAAGTCAAACGATGGGGGTGATCATGCCCACCATACTAGACCTGCTCTATCGTGAATATTGCCGCGCCCGTCTCGCCGAGATGCGCAAGCAGCTTCTGATCGCAGCTGAACGCTCGGAAGCTCGCGAAGCCGATCATCATCCTGCGAAGCAGGACGACGATGAGCGAACGGACGCACGCCGCAAGACCGGTCAGGGCATGCCGAACTAAAGCGGCCGCAAGACCGGCGATCTCTCCCGTATGGCAGTGACCAGGCAACTGGCGAATAGTTTGGGAGTCAGCAATGAATACACCCGAATGCTACACTGTCATCGTGGCCTGCATGTCGTGCGCGACCATCGTCGCATTGATGGCCGTCGGGGCGTGGTGAGCAGGCCCCTCGTTGCAGACATGGTTCTGGCTTCGACATGAGCACAGCCGCCGCGTCGTTTCGGCTGCGGCGGCTGCGCGTCAGATCCGGATATCAGCTTCCAGGCGGGGTATACGAAGAACGCAGCTTCGCCGCGTTCTGACGGACCTGCTTGATTTCGTCCTGCGTGAACAACCTGACCAGTTTCACGTCCTGCAGGGTGCCCGCCGTGACGGTCAGGCCGGAAATCGCCGGAGCCGCACTGGGATCAGGCACATCGAAGATCACCAGGACGCCAGGGCCGTCGGCCGCAACGCTGTACATTGAAATCAGCTTTCCACCGGCCGCTTCAATGAGCTTCCTGGCGGCCTCCTGGCGATTGGTTGCCGGGTTTTCCAAGATGGCGTTGAGAGCGCGTGGTGTGTATTGGCCGGTGAGGCAAAAATGCATGGCATGTTCTCCTCTGCTTTTGGCAATGAGTCTCCCTGCCGCTCCGAACTGGTCGTTGCGGCCGTCACATCTGAAATAATAAGATCGCGCCCGCCGTGGGCATAAACGCCGTCTATGATTGCCGGGAGTTCGGCACGTCCTGGTGACGGCTCTCATGAAAGGCTACATCAACTGCCAAGAGCGCGGAAGAGAATTCGTCACCCGCGACACGTCGCTGTATGAGCTATGGCAGAGACGCTTGCCTAGTGCACGAGATCAACGCGCGCTGAACCGCCGCTCGCGCGCCCTGTAGAGATGATCGCTGATCAATTGCCGCAGCTTTGCCGGCTCGTCGAACTCGAGCTGAACTGCGAATGGCACGATGCCCTCGGGCACGTCCGCGCGGCCACGCAGGCGTGCAAGGTCTTTCTCTGTCGTCACCAGCGTGAGCTGCTCGCGCCGCGCGTCCGCTGCGAGCGCTGCGATCTCGTCCTGCGAAAACAAGTGGTGGTCGGCGAAGGCGCGCGTGCGCGCGACCGCGATGCCGCTGGCGTGCAGGGTGCGAAAGAAGCGCTCGGGGTCGCCGATGCCGGCGAACGCGAAGACCCGCTTTCCGGACAGCTGCGCGAGCGAGGCCGCAACCGGCTTCAGGCGTGCCCGCAGCTCCGGCTTGTCGCGCTTGGCAAGCTCGGCCGCGACATCGTTGGCGGCACGGCCATCGCCGATCAGCACCAGCGCGTCGGTGCGCGCGAGCTGCGCCTGCAACGGCGCGCGCAGGGGGCCCGCGGGAAACACCTGGCCGTTGCCGAGGCCGCGCTCGCTGTCGATCACGATCAGCGACACGTCCTTCAGAAGGCGCGGGTTCTGGAAACCGTCATCCATCACGATCACGGTGGCGCCCTGCGATTTCGCCAGCGCGACGCCGTCGAGGCGGTCGCGCGCGACTGCGACCGGGACGTCGCGCGCCATCATCAGGGGCTCGTCGCCGACGTCGGCCGCGGTATGACGGGCGCCGTCGACCATCACCGGACCCTTCAGGTGCCCGCCATAGCCGCGGCTGAGCACGACCGGCGTCTCGCCGAGCTCGCGAAGCAGCTTCGTCAGCGCCAGCACGGTCGGCGTCTTGCCGGCGCCGCCGACATGGTAGTTGCCGACGCAGATCACGGGAATGCCGGCGTCCACGCCGTCGCGCTGCATGCGCCATGCGGTGACGGCGCCGTAGAGCGCACCCAGCGGAAAGAGGACATGCGATAGCGGGGAATGTGGCCGGTACCAGAAGGCCGGCTCACGCATTCGCGGCCCCCATCTCGATCCGCAACTGCAGCAGATACGGCTCGAGCGCGGTCATGGTGCGATCGAGCGCACCGCCAAGCTGCTCGACCACGCCTGAACCTGCGCGTTGCATCTTGTCGCGCACCATCGGCTCGGCCAGGAGCAGGCCGAGCTGCTTGACCAGTGCCTCCTGCGTATCGGCCTGGCGCGCCCCGCCGCTGCCGTCGAGCGCTTCATAGACGTCGGCGAAGTTGAAGACGTGCGGACCGTGGACGATCGCCGCGCCAAGCTTGATCGCCTCGATCGGATTCTGGCCGCCATGGTGGATCAGCGATCCGCCCATGAACACGATCGGCGAGAGACGGTAGAACAGGCCGAGCTCGCCCATGGTGTCGGCAATATAGACGTCGGTCGTGGCCGTCGGCAGCTCCTCGCGCGAGCGTAAGCTCGGCTTCAGGCCGGACGCCGTGACCAGGCCTGCGATCGCGGAGCCGCGATCCGGATGCCGCGGCACGATCACGGTGAGAAGCTGCGGGAAGAAACCAACGAGGCTGCGATGCGCCGCGATCAGCATCTCGTCCTCGCCCGGATGGGTCGAGGCCGCGACGACGATCGGACGCCCGCGCGTCATCGCCATCAGCCGTTCGAGCTTTGCGGGATCGGCCGGCGGCGCCGGCACGTCCAGCTTCAGATTGCCCGTGGTGACGACGTCGCGGCCGCCGAGCGCGGAAAAGCGCTCGGCATCAGTCTTCGACTGCGCAAGACAAATGTCGAACCGCGACAGCAGCGCAGAGATGGTGCCGTGCATGCGCCGCCAGCGCGGGAAGGAACGCGGCGACATCCGTCCGTTGATCAGCACCATCGGCATCCGGCGCGCCGCCCCGGCGAGGATCAGGTTCGGCCACAGGTCGGATTCGATGAACAGCGCCAGCGACGGCTTCCAGTGATCGAGGAAGCGCGCGACATAGCGCGGAGAGTCATACGGTACGTACTGATGAATGACGTCAGGCGGAAAGCGCTTTGCCGCCACCGCCGCCGAGGTGACGGTGCCCGAGGTGAGCAGGATGCGCAGATTGAGATCGCGCAGGCGCCCGATCAGCGCCGCCGCGGCCAGCACCTCGCCGACGCTGGCGCCGTGGATCCAGACCAGCGGGCCATGCGGCCGCACGTCCCGGGACAGCCCCCGCCGCTCGCCGACGCGCGCGGGATCCTCCTTGCCCTGCTTCAGCCGCCGCTTGATCAGTGCAGGCGCAAGCGGCACCAGGCCGGAGGCCAGGCGCCGATACATCCGCAGCGTGATCGGCAGCGCAATGGGCAGCGACTTAGGCATCTTCCGGTCCCGGACGGCCGAGTTGGGCGTAGGCGCGGCGGGTCGCTTCGTTCAACGTGTCTTCCAGCTCCTGCCGCAATGCTTCCATCATGGCAGCGTCGGCATCCGGAGGAACGTGGATTTCCTTGATGCCGACCAATGCGCCGCGCCCGAACGGCAAATTGATGGTGGTGCGGTCCCAGTTCTCGAGCCGGACGAAGCGGCTCGTCGCCATCGCGAAAGGCATGATCGGCCGCCCCGATTCCCGTGCCAGCATGATAATGCCGAGCCCCGCCACGCGCGAGCGCTTGGGGACATCGGCGGTCAATGCGACATTACAACCGGCCTGGAGCGTCCGCACCATTTCCTTGAAGGCGCCCACACCTCCCTTGCGATGGAACGCCCCGCCATGGTCGCCGGAGCCGCGGATGGTGCCGATGCCGAGCCGTTCGGCCGCGATCGCATTGAACTCGCCGTCGCGATGGCGGGAGATCAGGACCTTGGCCCGATAGGAGGCCTTGTCCTGATTCTTGATGAAGGGCGTCAGGAAATGCTGGCCGTGCCAGAACGCGAAGATCGCAGGGAGCTGCGGCTCGACGCGTTCATAGACGTCCGGGGGATCGAACGTGAACCTGTTGGTCCGCCAGACCAGACGCAGATATTCGGCCGCCAGGACCCCGACGGCACGCTGAAGCCAGCTGCTTCGCAGCGTATTGCGAAGCAGTCTTTTCAACGTGCCGGTTCTTGATTCGGGTCGAGCAGCCGGTGGAGATGGACGATGAAATAGCGCATCTGTGCGTTGTCGACCGTGCTCTGCGCCTTGGCGCGCCAAGCGGCATAGGCGGCCGCATAGTTCGGATAGAGGCCGACGATCTCGACGTCGTCGAGATTCTTGAAGGTGTTGCCTTCGAGATCGACGAGTTCGCCGCCGATGACGAGGTGGAGCAGTTGTTGCGGGGCACTATCTGGCATGAGTTCTATTCCTAACGGGCTGCCCGGCAAAGCAGTGTCCGACAAGCACGACGAAGCGCTTCAGGCTAAGGGACGGTTGCGAAAATGCGCGACAATGCCCGCATGACGATCGCGTCCCGCTGCCACCAGCACCCCGTGCGCCACTTCCCGGCGGTTGTAGAGGATGGGTTCTCCGGAGAGGTTGCTCATCCTACCATCCGCTTCCTGCACGATCAAATCGGCCGCCGCAAGGTCCCAGTCATGGCTGTTGCCCCCCGCAAAAGCCGCATCCAGCGCGCCATGGGCGACCCGGCACAGCCGCAGCGCCAGCGAGCCGATTCGCCGATGCAGCTTGATTTCGCCGAGTGACGGCTTCAAGCGCTCGACCAGCGGCTTCGGGCCGGCGACGCGGGCGAAGTCGAGCTCGGATCCGGACGTCGCCCGCACCGGCTTGTCGTTGAGCGTCGTGCCCTGGCCGCGCACCGCGAAGAAGAACTCGTCGCTCGCTGGTGCAAACACCGCGGCAAGTACGGGCGAGGCGTCTTCCACCAGCGCCACACTGACGCACCATTCGTCATGACCGCCCAGATAATTGCGCGTGCCGTCGATGGGATCGACGATCCATGTCAGCCGCCGCGACAGCCGTGCCGCATCGTCGGCGCTCTCCTCCGAAAGCCAGCCATAGTCGGGTGTCGCCGCGCGCAGGCGCGCTTCGAGGAGATCGTTGACCGCGATGTCGGCCTCCGACACCGGGGAGGACGCGCCCTTGGTCCACTTCCTCAGCTCGGTGCGAAACATCGACTGCGCGAGTGCGCCCGCTTCCCGCACCGTGTCCTTCAGCAGCGCCGCGTCGCGGGTCAGGATGGTGTTGTCGAGAACAGGAGTCATCCGAGTCAATCGAGCTGCATGCGAGGACCACCTCTCCCCATCGGGGAGAGGTCGATTTGCGCAGCAAATCGGGTGAGGGGGCGCAGGTCCCACGAGAGAGAGTAACCCCTCACCCGGATCGCATCTTGCGATGCGATCCGACCTCTCCCTACGGGAGAGGTGAGCCAACTCGCCTCTGCTCGATCAGCGTCCGCCAAGCGTCAAACCCTCGATGCGCACCGTCGGCGCATTGATGCCGTAGCGGAACTCGAGATTGTTCGCGGGCTGCATCGACTTGAAAATCTCGAACAGATGGCCGGCGATCGTCACCTCGCTGACGGGATAGGTGATCTCGCCGTTCTCGATCCAGAAACCGGAGGCGCCGCGGCTGTAATCGCCGGTGACGCCGTTGACGCCGGAGCCGATCAAATCGGTGACATAGAACCCTTGCTTGATATCGGAGATCAACTCGGCCGGCGTCGGCGCGCCGGCCTCGAGATGCAGATTGTAGGGCCCCGGCGAGGGAGAGGAGGAAACGCCGCGATGGGCATGGCCGGTCGTGGTGAGGCCGAGCTCGCGCGCGGTCGCGCAGTCGAGCAGCCAGGTCGTCAGCACGCCTTCGTCGACCAGCGCGGTCCTCTTCACCGCGACGCCTTCGGCGTCGAAGGTCTGCGAGCGCAGGCCGCGCCGGCGCAGCGGATCGTCGATGATGCGGATGTTCTTCGCGAAGAGCTGCTGGCCGAGCTTGTCCTTCAAGAAGCTGGTCTTGCGCGCGATCGAAGCGCCGTTGATGGCGCCGACGAGGTGGCCGACCAGGGAGCCGGCAACGCGCGGATCGAACACGATCGGCACCTTACAGGTCTCGACCTTGCGCGGATTGTAGCGCGCCACGGTGCGCTCGCCGGCGGAACGGCCGACGGCTTCCGGCGACAACAGATCGGCGCCGTGCGGCGCCGAGGTGAAGTCGTAATCGCGCTCCATGCTGGTGCCTTCGCCTGATATGGCGGTGGCGGAAATGCCCTGGCTGGAGCGGAGGTAAGAGCCGTGGAAGCCGGTCGAGGTGACGAGCACCATGCCGCCGATACCGGCGGAAGCCGAGGCGCCGCCGGATTTGGTCACACCCTTCACGCCGAGCGCCGCAGCTTCGGCCGCGAGCGCGCGGCGCTCGAGCTCGGCGGTCGCCGGCAAGTTGGGATCGAGCAGGTCGAGATCGGGGAATTCGCGCGCGAGCAGCGCGGGATCGGCGAGGCCGACATATTTGTCGTCGGGCGCCACGCGCGCCATCGCGACCGCGCGCTCGGCGAGCTTGGTCACGGCATCGCCGCTGACGTCGTTGGTCGAGACCACCGCCTGGCGCTGGCCAACCAGCACGCGCAGGCCGACATCGTCGCCCTCGGACCGCTCGGATTCCTCGACACGGCCGTCGCGGACCTCGACGCCCTGCGAGACGCCGCGCACCGCGACCGCATCGGCCGCATCCGCGCCGGCGCGCCTGGCCGCCTCGACCAGCCGCTGCGCGAGATCGGAGAGCGCGGACTGATCGAACAGGTCGCGATTGGCTGTGGTCGAAAGCGTCGGGCTTGGTGAAGAGTTCACGAACGAAATCCTGTTGGGGCGGGGTTCGGGACCGGAACCCACAGATGTGCCCTGGTAGCGCGGACTTCAAGCATTTTCAGCCCGCCAAAAGCTCAGATTCGCAACTTCGGCGCAACGTCTCGTCAATCATGCGCGCCAAGGTCTTGTCAATCATGAGCAGCAGTGACGGTGGGTTAACCAGGCTTTTTAAGCGGTTTCGGAAAGGCCCGCGCTAAGGTCCTCGCATCGACCGGGAACATAATCCCGGCGGGGAGAACTAAAGCCGTGAGGCGTCAAACAGCAACATGCGGGGTCACTCCCGCCGGGTCGAGCCGCTCCTTGCGGCTCGACCCCCTTTCCCTTCCGGTCCGCTTCGATGCGCATGACCCGCGCGCCGACGGACATGTCAGGCAGATCGAGCTTCATCGCGAGCGTGTCGTGCTGCGCCGTGCCGTCCGCGGCATGCAAATGGCGATCAACGTGCGCGTTGCCGACTTCACCGGCGTCGCTTTGCGCGGCAATGACGACGCGCAGACGCTCGTCCTCGTGCATCGCGATCCCTCGCTGTCCATTCCGCTGCTGGTCGGCGCCGATGCCGACGAGATAGCGCAAGCCTGGGCGGTCTGGAGCGAGCTCTTCGCGCTACCGCAGCTCGACGAAGGCGCCCGCAAGCCCGCGCCGCGCCGTCGCCGCGCCAACGCGATCCGCGCGCGCCGCCCGAAATTCCTGATGCGCCGGCGCACCGGCATGGCGCGGGAATTGCCCGTTCATCACGGCGAACGTGAGATTATCGCGAGGAATTAAGCGGCAACCACAGGTGCCGTAGGGTGGGCAAAGCGAAGCGTGCCCACCTTTTTTATCAATCATTGAGAGATGGTGGGCACGGCGCAAGAGCGCCTTTGCCCACCTACGAGAGCTACGCCGCCCGCATCACCGCGTCGGCCAGCAATCCCGCGAACAGCAGCAAGCCCGCGTCACGGTTCGACTTGAACAGGCGCAGGCACAGCTCGGGATCGTCAATCCTCAAGCGCACGATCTGCCACACCAGATGCACGGCGAAGGCCACGAGCCCGAGCCAGGCCGGCCAGCGCACATCGCCGGACGCCAGCGCGATGCCGATCAACATCACCGCGAGCCCGTAGAACAGGATCAGCGCCTGGTGCGTGTGCGCGCCGAACAGGCGCGCGGTCGACTTGATGCCGATCAGCGCGTCGTCCTCGGCGTCCTGATGCGCATAGATCGTGTCATAGCCGATCACCCAGGAGATCGCGCCGGCATAGAGCACGAGCGCGGTGACGTCGATGTGTCCGAACGTGACGGCAAATCCCATCAAGGCGCCCCATGAGAAGGCAAGCCCGAGCACGATCTGCGGCCACCAGGTGATGCGCTTCATGAAGGGATAGATCGCGACGATCAAAAGCGAGGCGATGCCGGTCGCAATCGCGAAGCGGTTGAACTGCAGCAGCACCAGCAGGCCGATCAGCGCCTGTGCGACCATGAAGGCCAGCGCCTGTTTCGTGGTCACCTGCCCCGACGGCAACGGCCGCGAACGCGTGCGCTCGACCTTGTCGTCGAGATCGCGGTCGGTGATGTCATTCCACGTGCAGCCCGCCCCGCGCATCACGAAGGCGCCGATGAAGAACAACGCGATGGTGAGCGGCAGGCCGCGGACGTCATGCGCCATGCCGGCGGCGAGCGCCGCCGACCACCAGCATGGCATCAGGAGAAGCCAGGAGCCGATCGGACGGTCGAAGCGGGACAGGCGCAGGTAAGGCCGCGCCCAATGCGGCGCGAGCGTATCGACCCAGTTGCCGGTGGAATCGGCAACGCGGGCGGATGTCTCGCTCATCGGGTCAGGACGTTGCCGTTGAGCGTATCGAAGGTGCTGCCGCCCTTCTTGCCGGCATTGGCCTCGGGCGCCGAGCCCGACCCCAGCACCTCGCTCAGCGACGGGCCGGCCGGACGCGCCTGTTGCTGCTGCATCTGCTGCGCGACGTTGCAGACCTTCGCCGCCATGGCCTCTGTGTTCTTGTGACCGTCCTTCATCTGAGCGCCCACCTGCGGCGGGATTCCGCATTTGGCGGCGTGGGCCTCGATGTACTTGATCATCTTGGTCTCAGACTGGCTGAAATTGCGAATCAGCTTGCAGGCCTCGTCCGGCGGCGCGTGACGGTCGCTCGCCGCCTTGATCAGCTTGCCGCGCTTCTCGGCTTCTTCGCGCAGGGGCATGAACGCCTTCATGCAGTCCTCGCCGGGACCGGCTTGCGTCGGCGGAGCCGCGCTGAAGGCGCCGGCACCGCCGACCGGGGCGGCACCGTTCACCGGAAACGACGATTGCGGCGTCGTGCCGACGGAGGCGACGGGCGCCGCGCCGTTCACGGGCGGAAAGGGGGAACTGGTAGCAGCCTGGCCGGGCAGCGGCGCCGGGAAGGCGCTTTGCGCATGGGCGCCCGCGGCACCCATGGCGACCATGGCGGCAGTGATCGGAACCATCAGACGACGGATCATGAAGGCAGTCTCTCCGGCAGGAGCTTACGGGGGCGGCGTCTTCTCAATTGAAGCGCGACCAGCGTGTTCGCTTTTCTACGATTCCTGCCGGCCCTTAACAACCCGTGGAATAGGGCAAGAGCGCGGCGCTGGGACGCACCAATTCGGCGATATTTACCCCCAAAACTACTGGTTTCGGTTAAGAACGGCGGCGAATCGGACCTCTGACGATGCCCTCCCACGATTTTAGCGCTCCCCGCCTGTTCGTCGATGCCGCCCTCGTCCAGGACGCCAGGGTGCCGCTCGACCGCGACCAGAGCAATTACCTCGGCAACGTGCTGCGGCTTGCCGCCGGGGCCGAAGTCCTGGCCTTCAACGGCCGCGACGGCGAGTGGCAGGCGGCCATCGAAGGCCGCAAGCGGCCGGATGGCCTCGTGATCCTTCAGCAGACCCGGCCCCAGGACCGGCTACCCGACCTCACTTACGTCTTCGCCCCGCTCAAGCATGCCCGGCTGGATTACATGGTGCAGAAGGCGATCGAGATGGGCGCCGCCGCCCTGCAACCCGTCCTGACACGGTTCACCCAGGCCTCCCGGGTCAATACCGAACGGATGCGCGCCAATGTGGTCGAGGCGGCCGAGCAATGCGGCATCCTCAGCATCGCCACCGTGGCCGAGCCGGTGCCGCTGGAGCGCTTCTTGAGCCAGCGCGCCGCGGGCCGCCTGCTGATCTTCTGCGATGAGGCGGCGGAGGTCCAGGACCCCGTTCAGAGCCTGCAAAGCACCCGTGAGGCCGGCCGAGGTATTGACGTGCTGATCGGCCCCGAAGGCGGCTTCGCCGAGGAGGAACGGGCGCTGCTGCTAAGGCAGCCGAACATCTTGCGGCTGGCCCTCGGTCCCCGGATCATGCGGGCCGACACGGCCGCGGTGGCGGCATTGGCGCTGGTGCAGGCTGTGCTGGGCGACTGGGGCGGTGGACGCGGCTAGCATGATCCGGAAAAGTGCACAGCGGTTTTCCGACAAGATCATGCTCAAACGATAACCTGAAGCGCGATCACGATTCATCCCGATCGCATCGCGCTTTAGATCGCTTCCCGCATCGCGCGGTGCAGGGTCTCAGACGGCAGCTCTCCGAAGGCCGCCCTGTAACTCGCCGCGAACTCGCTCAGATGCCAGAAGCCGTGCGCAATTGCGCAGGCCTTCACACTGCGCCGCCCGGGACCGATGCGCAGCTGCTTGCGCACCGACCAGAGCCGCAGGACCCGGCTATAGCGATGCGGGCTCATGCCGCAAATGGCCTGTGTCGCGCTCTGGAGAGTCCGAACGGACACGCCCACCTGCGCCGCCAGTTCGGGCGTCTTGGGCCAGACCGTCAGATCTTGCCGGATCAGTCTTTCCATGTCCGCGACGATCCGCCGATAGCCATCCGTGGCGGACGACGCGGGTCCGCCGCTCGCGCTGGTGCGCAGCGCAGCGTCCATCGTGCCGAGCAGGGACTGCTCGACGGCGGTCAGCGACATTGGCTCGTTCAGGAAGTCCGGGTCATGTGCCGCGATTTCCAGCGTGACGGAGATCAGGCGTCGCAGCGAGGCAAGAACGTCCGATGGCGGGTTCACCAGGCGATAGCCGTCACCCAGTTGCGCCCAGGGTTCGCGCTGCGGCGGACTGAGATACACGACGGCCATCAGCCGGCCCTCCGGCTCATAGACCAGGCAATCGGAGCTGCCCGTCAGAACGACGATGGAACGGCCCATTGATTGCCCGTTGATGCGGGCCGAGGTCACGTGATCCATCGGCACCACGACGGCGGCGGCATTCGTCAATTGATAGCCGCGAACGATCCGCGGGAAAGTCTTCACCAGAGAGAGGGTCAGGGTCGGCAGGCTGAGCCGAGCCCGCATGATCGCCGTCGCCCCGACGGACAACGGCATGCTGGATGCGCCGGCATATCTCTCGGTCTCGCCGAAATGGTCGATGTCATACGCCCTGAGCTCGAGGGCCGACGATGGCTTGAGCTCCTGGAAGGACATCAAGCGGTCCGTCGCCAGCTCTCGCGCTCCGTCGCGCGCAGTATCGAGATGGCCTTGATCCATATCGTGTCGCTTACTTTGCCTTCTTTGCGGACGTCGCGCCCTTGGAGGCGCGCAGATCATCCGGCCCGCTGATGCCGGCGCGCCTGAGATCGCGAAGCAGCTTCGTGAGCAACAGCATGTTCGTCTTCTGCAGTTCGTGGTTGTTTCCAAACCTGAATGCGTTCTGCTCGGTCACGATGAGTCCGGCCTTCGTCTCGGCGAGAATCTTTCGCCTCTTCAGTCCTGTCACGCGACGGCGAACCGTCTCCAGTGGCAGGCTGAGGAAGCGGGAGAGTGCGGCACGAGAGACCCCCTGCTTGATCACATCCGGCTCGACGGCATGAATGCTGGAGAATTTCTCGTCCAACGCCGGATCGTTCATCACGTGGATGACATTGGCGTTCAGGACCGCATGAATGATCAGAAGGTCCAGCGGATCGAATTCGTCGTAGTGCCGGAACAACTCGCTCATCGAGAACAGCATATAGGCTAGCGTGTGCCGCGAGACCGTCCGGATAATGTCTGAAGCATTGCGCATGAATCGAAAACCAACATTCATCTTGTAAACGATGGTTACGGCGAACGGATCATCGGCCATACCCAAAATGAGTATGCGACGACTTGCCAGCCGTCCGTAGTTTCTCATTGTGACGCCGGCCTGCTGCTGCATCTGGGCATCGTTGTCGACGAGACCTTCGACGTGCCTGCCGGACCCCTGGCCGCCAAGACTTCATTGCGCGAGCGCGCGTCCAACAGGTTCGACGATGCCGGCGCCGCCGGGGTGGCGATCGCGATGGAAGACATGGCAATGAATGACGACCTCGTGCCCGAGGCGCGATCATGCGAGTCGCTGCGACTCATCAAGGCGTTTCTCCGCCTCGCGGACCCCGGCAGAAGGGGAAGGGTCCTCGACCTGGCGGAACAACTCGCGGAAGCAGCGGAGGCCGCGACGGCAGGGTCGACCTTTGCCGTGACCGAGGCATCATTCGTGGAACCAGCTCCAGCCCCTGGCCCAACCGAATGAAGCCGAACCCCTCGCCCGGCGCGTCCCGCGACGAAACGTGATCCATCGGAATTCGGTATCAAATTACCTGATCGATGCCACTTTCTACACCCTGCCGACGGTGCCGGCGTCGCTCCAAACTCGTTAAGCGATTGATCCTTTGGAGGTCGAAACCGCTTTCGGGCCATGCTAAGGGCTGCGCCAACTCCCATTCCTTCCTTGCCCTGCCCGGTTCCACCGGGATGATGGACCCTGAGATGACCGCGACTGCCACCTCAAATGCTGCCGGCTCCGCCGCCTGGGCGGATACGCTGCTCTTGTCGTTCGCGCAGGCCGGTTACGTCCGGGCCGAGCCCGCCATCCTGCAGCCGGCCGAGCCGTTCCTGGACCTCTCCGGCGAGGACATCCGCAAGAGCCTGTACCTCACCACGGATCTCTCGGGCGAGGAGCTCTGCTTGCGCCCGGACCTGACGATTCCCGTCGCGCGCGACTATCTCGCCTCGACCCGCGCCGGCCAGCCGGCCGGGTTCAGCTATCTCGGACCGGTGTTCCGCTACCGTAGCGGCCAGGCCAGCGAATTCCTGCAAGCCGGCATCGAATCGTTCGGCCGCCAGGACCGCGCCGCGGCCGATGCCGAGATGTTGGCCCTGGCGCTGGAGGCGACCGCCGCCTTCGGCGTTCGCGATGTCGAGATCCGCACCGGCGACGTCGCGCTGTTCAACGCCCTGCTGGACGCACTCAACCTCTATCCGGTCTGGCGCCGCCGCCTGGTCAAGGATTTCAACCGCAAGATCAGCCTGGAGCAGGATCTGGAGCGACTGGCAGCCGCCAGCACCGCGACGCGCAGCGAATACGAGGGCGTGCTGGCCGCCCTCGCCGGCTCCGATCGCAAGGCGGCACTCGCCTTCGTCACCGATCTGATGTCGATCGCCGGCACCACCAATGTCGGCGGGCGCACCACGGCCGAGATCGCCGATCGCTTCCTCGAGCAATCGACGCTGAAGGGCGGCGCGCTGCCGCGCGCGGCGATCACCGTGCTCAAGCGCTTCCTGTCGATATCGGGCAATCCCGACGACGCCATCGCCGAGCTGCGCGCACTCACGACCGATGCGAAGCTCGATCTCGCCCCGGCGATCGATCAGTTCGAGAGCCGCGTCGGCTTCATGGCGGCGCGCGGCATCGACGTGAAGCAGACCCGCTTCTCGACGGCGTTCGGGCGCGGGCTCGACTATTACACCGGCTTCGAATTCGAGCTTCATCACAGGGGCAACGGCGCCGAGCCGCTGGTCGCGGGCGGCCGTTATGACGGGCTGATGACCCAGCTCGGCTCGAACGCGCCGATCCCCGCGGTCGGCTTCTCGGTCTGGGTGGATGCGCTGACGAAGATCGGCCGCAAGGTGGGAGCTTAAGTCATGAGCGCGCCATTCGTTCTGGCCGTTCCCTCCAAGGGCCGCCTTCAGGAGAATACCGAGGCCTTCTTCGCCCGCGCCGGTCTCAAGCTGTCGAAGGCCGGCGGCGCCCGCGACTACCGCGGCACGATCGCGGGTCTCGACAATGTCGAGGTCGCCTATCTCTCGGCGAGCGAGATCGCCTCGCAACTCGCCCGCGGCTTTGCGCATCTCGGCGTCACCGGCGAGGACCTGGTGCGCGAGACCATCGCCGATGCCGACAAGCGCGTGTCGCTGATCGAAGGACTTGGCTTCGGCTATGCCGACGTCGTCGTCGCGGTGCCGCAGGCCTGGATCGACGTCCGCGCCATGGCAGACCTCGACGATGTCACCACCGGCTTCCGCGAGCAGCATCACATGCGGATGCGGGTCGCGACCAAGTTCGTCAACCTCACCCGCGGCTTCTTCCAGGCTCACGGCATCACCGATTACCGCATCGTCGAAAGCGCAGGCGCAACCGAAGGCGCGCCGGCGGCCGGCAGCGCCGAGCTGATCGTCGACATCACCACCACAGGCGCGACGCTCGCCGCCAACGGCTTGCGGGTGCTCGACGACGGTATAATCCTGCGCAGCCAGGCCAATCTGGTGGCATCCAAAGGCGCCGACTGGTCGCCGCAGGCGCGAGAAACGGCGCGTGTCATCCTCGATCACATCGCAGCGCGGGCGCGGGCCAACAAGTACCGCGAAGTCCGCACCCGCTTCCGGCAATGCGACGCCGCCCTGCTCGGCGAGGCCCATAGCCGATACGGAGTCGAGGCGCCGTTCGGCGGTCCGACTTCGTCAGGCATGCTGACGCTGCACTGCCCGCCGGCTCAGCTTTATGCGCTGGCGAGCTTCCTGCGCGAGCATGGCGCCGAGACCGTCTCGGTTGTCTCGCTGGACTACGTGTTCGATCGGGAGAACCCGCTGTTCGCCAGGCTCGAGGCGTTCCTCGGGCAATGAGCCTCGGGTTCGTTCAGCATAGCGACAGCAAGCGGCAGCTACCATATGCTGTTGAATATCTAAACGCCTCTGGAACCTTGATCGATGACGCTGGGCTCTGACGTTTCCGGCATGACGACCACCGCAGCGAGCGCCGCCGCGAAGGGGCTGTCGATAGTCGTTCCCGTCTACAACGAGGCGGCGGGGCTCGCTGCCCTGCATCAGCGCATCTGCGATCTCGCAAAGACGCTGCGGCAGCGCTATCGGCTCACTTGCGAGGTCGTCTACGTCGACGACGGCAGCAAGGATGCGACGCTGTCGATCGCGCGGTCGCTGCCGGCCGACGCCATCGACGTCCAGGTCGTGTCGCTGTCGCGCAATTTCGGCAAGGAGGCCGCGCTGATGGCGGGCCTCGACCATGCCCGGCTTGGCGCCGTCATGTTCATGGACGGGGACGGCCAGCATCCGCCGGCGCTGATCGAGCAGCTGGTGCGGCACTGGATCGATGACGGCTATGACGTCGTCTACACCGCCAAGGCGCATCGCGACAACGAGCCCTTCTTGCGCCGGGTCGCGGTGCACGGCTTCTACGCGCTGATCAATTGGGGCGCACGCCAGAAGATTCCCGAGGACGCCGGCGACTTCCGCCTGCTCTCGCCGCGCGCGGTCGCCGCACTCAGGCAGTTGCCGGAACGCAACCGCTTCTTCAAAGGCCTCGCCAGCTGGATCGGCTTTCGCCAGATCCGCGTCGACTACGAGCCTGCGGCGCGCGTCCATGGCGTCACCACCTTCAACGCCGCAAGCCTGCTCGGCCTCTCGATCGAGGGCCTGACCTCGTTTTCGGTGGCACCGCTGCGCTTCGCCAGCCTGCTCGGCGTCATCCTCGCCGGAGGTGCCTTCCTGTTCGGCCTGTCGATCCTCTGGGAGGTGTTGACGACCGGCAAGCAGGTGCCCGGCTATCCCTCGCTCGTGATCGGCCTGATGACGATCGGCGGCGTGCAGCTCATCATGATCGGCATCGTCGGTGAATATATCGGCAAGATCCTTTCCGAGCTGAAGGCGCGCCCGATCTACTTCGTCGCCGAGCACAGCGAGAAGCACTTCGAGGCGGGCAAGGCTGACGACGCACCGAACAGGACGGCCGCCGAATGAGCGCGGCCGCGAGCCCGCGGCGAATCTGGCTCTGCGCCGACGATTACGGCATCAGCCCGGCCGTCAACCGCGCCATTCGCGACCTGATCGAACGCGGCCGCCTCAACGCCACCTCGGTGATGATGGTGGGTCCGGCGATCGCGCGCAGCGAGATCGAGGCGCTTCAGTCCGCAGCAAAGACGAACTCGCGCTGCACGATCGGATTGCACGTGACGCTGTCGGCGCCGTTCCGGCCGCTCACCATGCATTTCCGACCGCTCGACGGCGACATGTTCATGCCGTTTCCGAAGCTGCTGCGCGCGGGCGTTTTGCGGCGGCTCGACCGGGAATTCTTCCGCAACGAAGTCAGGGCGCAGCTGGCAGCCTTCATGGAAGCGTTCGGACGCGCCCCCGACTTCGTCGACGGCCACCAGCATGTGCAGCTCTACCCGCAGGTCCGCGACGGCTTTGTCGATGCGGTGGTCGAGACTGCGCCGGGCGCCTGGGTGCGCCAGGGCGGCCGCGATCTGCCGCTCAGGCAACGGCTGGCCTCACCAAAAGCCATGGTGCTCGACAGTCTCAGCGCGCAATTCCGCCGCCGCGCCGGCAGCGCCGGCCTCAGCTTCAACCCCGGCTTCGCCGGCGCCTATGATTTTACGCGCGAGGCCGATTTCGGCGCGCTGATGCGGCAGTTCCTGGAAGGCCTTCCCGACGGCGGCCTCGTGATGTGCCATCCCGGCTTCGTCGATGACGTCCTCGCCGGCCTCGACCCGATGACCGATGTCCGCGAGCGCGAGCACGCTTATCTCGCCAGCGACGCCTTCGCGCGCCAGCTGACGGAGAGCAACGTGACACTGGGATGAACCCGGCGGCAAGCGGGCCGGGAGGCAGCTTGTCGCATACGGAAATTTAATCCGGCCGGCACTGTTGGGGCCACAATGGAACCCTACATCTCCTGCGCGCTTGATTTTGCGCGAAGGAGACAGATCATGACGCCGCAGGAACGCCAGCTCGTCGACGACCTTTTCGACCGGCTTTCAAAGCTGGAAAATGCACCGCGCGATCCCGATGCGATTGCCGCGATCTCCGACGGTTTGCGCAAGGCGCCCGGCGCCGTCTATGCGCTGGTGCAGACCACGCTGTTGCAGGACGAAGCGCTGAAGCGCGCTCATAACCGCATCCAGGAGCTGGAGGCCGGCCAAGCGCCCGAGCCCGCCCAGTCCGGCGGCTTCCTCGACACCATGCGCGACACGCTGTTCGGGGGGAGCCCCGCGCGCGGCTCGGTTCCGAACGTGCCGCCGCGTGAGCAGCGACCGGTCTGGAACACCGGCCAGGCGATGCAGCAGACGCAGCCGGGCTACGGCCAGCCGCCTTATGGACAGGCTTACGGCCAAGGACCGGTGCAAGGGCCGGGACAAGGTTATGGTGCCCCGCCCGTGGGCGGTGGCGGCGGCTCGTTCCTCGGCACGGCGGCGGCGGCCGCGGCCGGCGTCGTCGGCGGCTCGCTGCTGCTCTCCAGCATCCGCGGCATGATGGGTGGATCGCATCAGCAGGCCTTCGGCGACACCAATACCGCGGGCGACCGCAGCCCCTGGGGCGGCGGCGACCAGTCGGGCGGATCGCTCGCGCGCGACGCCGGCGTCAACGACATCGGCTCGAACCGGGATTCCCGCCAGGGCTTCTCCGACCAGGCCTCGAACGATCGGGACAACAACGACCAGAACTACGACGACAATCGCGACGACAACATGGACATGGCCGACGACAGCGATTTCGGCGGCGACGACGACGGCGGCAGCGACTACGCGTGACGCCGATCTACAAGGCATGCAAGCGAACGGCCGCCGATGAGGCGGCCGTTTTCATGAGATGTGTCTTGCTCGGAGGCCCTTCCTTCTCCCCGTAACAAGGGGAAAGGGTAGCGACGATCACATCACCACGACCTTGGTGCCGACATTGACGCGGCCGTAGAGGTCGATGACGTCCTCGTTGCGCATACGGATGCAACCGGAGGAGACGTTGGTGCCAATGGTCCAGGGCTCGTTGGAGCCGTGAATGCGGTAGAGCGTCGAGCCGAGATACATCGCGCGGGCGCCGAGAGGATTTTCCGGACCGCCTTCCATGTGCCGGGGCAGATCGGGACGACGCGCGAGCATTTCCTTCGGCGGCGTCCAGTCCGGCCATTCGCGCTTGGCGGTGATCGACTTCACGCCGGACCAGGTGAAGCCGGGACGGCCGACGCCGATGCCGTAGCGCATCGCCCTGCCGTTGCCCTCGACGAGATAGAGGAACTTGTTCGGCGTATCGACCACGATCGTGCCGGGACTTTCGTTGCCGTTATAGTCAACGAGTTGTTTCTCGAATCTAGGATCGAACGGACGCTGCCGCGGGTCGACCGCTTCTTGCTGGAGAGCTGCGCCTTGCATCTGCGGCTCGCCCATCGGCGGCAGGCGGCGCTGATCGTAGTAGGCCGGCTGCTGCTGATACACCGGCTGCTGCGGCGCGTAAGCCGGACCGCGGCCGGGACCGTCGCCGAACAGGAACTCGATGAAGCCGCCACCCATGTTCGAATTGGAAGCGACGCGCACCGGCGCCGGCGGCACCTGCGGCGCGTAGAGCACTGCGGGCGGATCGTTCGGCACGCTGTTGTCGAAGGCGCCGGCGTCGTTGGTGCCGGCCATGAAGGTGCAAGCGCTGCCGAGCAGCGCGACAGACATTTTCTTGAACATCGACGTACTCTGTACTGTTTCGTCTAGATCACATGCGTCGCGGAAGCTGCCTGGCTGATCGGCGCCCGCGACGTGGTCAATAAAGAGCAAAAGCCGTTTCGTTTGGTAAACGCATCGGGCGTTTGGATTCACCACGTCGCGAGTGGCGGCGCAATTTGGCGATCAGCGTTTATTTTCCATGAACGCCGCGCGTCCATGGTTAATCGCTTCTTCGCGCAGCGTCGCCCGCGGCCGCCTGGCAGTTCCCGCTGTGAACTTCGTGTTAAATCGCTTGTGCCTACAAAGACGCGTGAATGAGGTGGGGGGAGTTTCCTGATGGCTGTTCACCGCAAACGTTTTCGTGTCGAGGATATCGTCGGTGGCGAGATGCCCATTCCAGATGTAGTTGAAGAGGCCCCCCCGATGCACAGCGAGATCATGGCCGAGCTGCGCGCGATCCGCGCACAGATGGCGAAGGGCGCCGCCCCACTGTCCGGCAGCGCAGCCATGGCGGCGATCGACGCCTCGACGGCCCACGAGCTTGCCGAAGCGCGCACCATGCTCGATACCTATCGGGCACAGATCGAGCAGTGCGAGAAGCTGAAGGTCGAGCTCGACCTCATCCACGATGCCATCGATCGCACCAAGCGCGAGATCGCGACGCTGCACGGCAAGAGCTTCGACGGCGGCGAAATGGCCAAGGTCAATGGCGAACTCGGCGCAGTGGTCGGCGGCACCGAGCAGGCGACCCAGCAGATCCTCGAAGCCGCTGAATCGATCGACCAGGCCGCCAGCGCAATGTCCAAGGTGGACTCGGCCGATCAGCAGAAGCGGCTAGCCGACGACATCCAGGAACGCGTCATCTCGATCTTCGAGGCCTGCAACTTCCAGGACCTGACCGGCCAGCGCATCAGCAAGGTCATGACCACGATGAAGTTCATCGAGCAGCACATCAATGCGATGATGGACATCTGGGGCGGCGTCGACGCCATCAAGGCCCATGTCCCCGCGCATGTCGACAACCGCAGCGACGACGAGAAGCTCCTCAACGGCCCGAAGCTCGCCGGCGACGTCGGCCATGCCTCGCAGGACGACATCGACGCGCTGTTCGACTGAGCGGACGCGGGATACGGAAAAACAAAACGCCAGCGCAAGCCGGCGTTTTTTTGTTTTGGCCTATGACGTCATTCCGGGGCGGTCCGCAGGACCGAACCCGGAATCTCGAGGTTCTCAGGTGCGCAAGTGCGCACCATAGTTCACGCTTCGCGTGCCCCGGAACGACAGAAGAGAGACTACGCCCGCGGCGCGCAGCGGACGTAGACCATGTTGCCGTAGCGGGTGGCGGCGTCCTTGTCGATGAAGCGGGTGATCAGGACGCGGCCGTCGAAGGAGATGATCTCGCGATCCTGCTCGCCAGGGGTCGGCCCCGCCGGTCCGATGTAGTTCTTGCCGCTCGGCGAGCCCTTCAGGCGCAGTTCCTGCGGCGTCGCCTGGTCGGCCAGATGCATGATCACGCCGCCGGAGGAGCCAGCGGTGATCACATAGGGGTTCTTGCACTGCGCCCGGGCGGCAGCCTCGGTGCGGGCGCGGTCGGCCGGGTTCTGGAACGAGGCGAGACCCCAGCGGCCGACGATCTCGTCCGCGCGGATGGTGGCGGGCATTTCCGGCGCCGTGCCGGGTTCGGCTTCAGGCGGCGGAGAGGACGACGAGAAGGGCGGCAGGCTCATGCCGCCGCCGCAGGCGCCCAGCAGCAGCGCCAGACAAGAGGCTGCCGCCAGATTGGCAACCGTGCGCGCGTGAGCTGAACTGATCATGGCATTCCCCCGAACAAGACGACGGCCGCACCCCTCCCGCAGCCAAGCGCAAAACCGCAGCCGGAGCAATGACGTCCTTCTGCACGCCGACACCCCGAACGAGTTTCCAATGCCACCATCCTATATCCGCCTCAACAATCGCTTAACCACCTTTGCTTGACAGGATCGCGGCCAAGCCATATTTCCGGGCGCACTATTAGCACTCGGAAAGCCCGATTGCTAAGCGCGCCGTTCGATCCCTCGGAGAGAGGGTGGACGGACGCGCCGCCCCACCGACTTCCACTCCTTCCGAAGCGAGCCTCCAAAGGGAAACGTCATGGCTAAATCCAAATTTCGTCCGCTGCATGACCGTGTCGTGGTCAAACGTATCGACGCCGAGGAAAAGACCAAGGGCGGCATCATCATTCCCGACACCGCCAAGGAAAAGCCGTCGCAGGGCGAGGTCGTCGCCGTCGGGCCCGGCGGCCGCGATGAGACCGGCAAGCTGATCCCGATCGACCTCAAGGTCGGCGACCGCGTGCTGTTCGGCAAGTGGTCGGGCACCGAGGTCAAGATCGACAACGAAGAGCTCCTGATCATGAAGGAGTCGGACATCATGGGCGTGCTGGCCTAAGGCCATCTGCCTGAACCGCCGCTGAATGCTCCCTCGTCATGCCCGGGCTTGCCCCGCCGAAGCGGCCACGGCCGTGCAGGCCGGACAAGCCCGGTAAGACGGAGAGAGCGCGGCACAGCACGAACCAAGACACATCACGAAACACGAGGGATTGCAGACATGGCTGCCAAGGACGTCAAGTTTTCCGGAGACGCGCGCGACCGCATGCTGCGCGGCGTCGACATTCTCGCCAACGCCGTCAAGGTGACGCTCGGCCCGAAGGGCCGCAACGTCGTCATCGAGAAGTCGTTCGGCGCGCCCCGCATCACCAAGGACGGCGTCACCGTCGCCAAGGAGATCGAGCTCGAGGACAAGTTCGAGAACATGGGCGCCCAGATGCTGCGCGAGGTCGCCTCGAAGACCAACGACACCGCCGGCGACGGCACCACCACCGCGACCGTGCTGGCCCAGGCCATCGTGCGCGAGGGCGCCAAGGCGGTTGCCGCCGGCATGAACCCGATGGACCTCAAGCGCGGCATCGACACCGCGGTCGCGGCCGTGGTCAAGGACATCGAGAAGCGCGCCAAGCCGGTCGCCGCCTCCTCCGAGGTCGCCCAGGTCGGCACCATCTCGGCCAACGGTGACGCCGCCATCGGCAAGATGATCGCCCAGGCGATGCAGAAGGTCGGCAACGAGGGCGTCATCACCGTCGAGGAGAACAAGTCGCTCGACACCGAGGTGGACATCGTCGAAGGCATGAAGTTCGACCGCGGCTATCTCAGCCCCTACTTCGTCACCAACGCCGAGAAGATGACCGCCGAGCTCGAGGACGCCTACATCCTCCTGCACGAGAAGAAGCTCTCGGGCCTGCAGGCCATGCTGCCGGTGCTGGAAGCCGTGGTGCAGTCGGGCAAGCCGCTCGTCATCATCGCCGAGGACGTCGAGGGCGAGGCGCTGGCCACCCTGGTCGTCAACCGCCTGCGTGGCGGCCTCAAGGTCGCGGCCGTCAAGGCGCCGGGCTTCGGTGACCGCCGCAAGGCCATGCTGGAGGACATCGCGATCCTCACCGGCGGCCAGCTCATCTCCGAGGAACTCGGCATCAAGCTCGAGAACGTCACGGTGAAGATGCTTGGACGCGCGGGCAAGGTGGTGATCGACAAGGAAAACACCACGATCGTCAAGGGCGCCGGCAAGAAGCCCGACATCGAGGCGCGCGTCGGCCAGATCAAGGCCCAGATCGAGGAGACCACCTCGGACTACGACCGTGAGAAGCTCCAGGAGCGCCTCGCCAAGCTCGCCGGCGGCGTCGCGGTGATCCGCGTCGGCGGCGCCACCGAGATCGAGGTCAAGGAGAAGAAGGACCGCGTCGAGGATGCGCTCAATGCCACCCGCGCTGCGGTGCAGGAAGGCATCGTCCCCGGCGGCGGCGTCGCGCTGCTCCGCGCCAAGAAGGCGGTGGGCCGTCTCACCAACGCCAATGACGACGTCCAGGCCGGCATCAACATCGTGCTGAAGGCACTGGAAGCCCCGATCCGCCAGATCTCCGAGAACGCGGGCGTGGAAGGCTCGATCGTCGTCGGCAAGATCCTGGAGAACAAGTCCGAGACCTTCGGCTTCGACGCCCAGAACGAGGACTATGTCGACATGGTCGAGAAGGGCATCATCGATCCCGCCAAGGTGGTGCGCACCGCGCTCCAGGACGCCTCCTCCGTGGCCGGCCTGCTGGTGACCACCGAAGCCATGGTCGCCGAGCTGCCGAAGAAGGAAGCTCCGCCGGCCATGCCGGCCGGCGGCGGCATGGGCGGCTTCTAGGCTTCGTTCCATTGCAGTATTGCGAAGGCCGCCTCCGGGCGGCCTTCTTTTTTGCCGACCCTGCCTCTCCGCTTTCCAATTCAACCGGCAGCCAAAAACCACTACGGTGGCGCCGATTCTGATTGCTCGAGGTCTTCGTCGATGCGCGCGCTTCTGGTTTGTTCGACTGCCCTTCTGGCGGCTCTGCTCGCCGTCTCGCCCGAGTTCGCCTCCGCCCAGATGAAGCTGTCGCCGAAGGCGACGGCGCCGGGCGGAATCGAGACGCGCTATTTCACCTCGATCGACGGGCTGATGGACGGCAATGCCGACGTGATCCTGAAGGAGACGCGCCAGGGCAAGACGGTCACCGCGGCGGTGCTCGACGTCTGTTACCCGATCGCGAAAAACTCCGACCGCAAGGACCGCTTCGTCGTCAATCTCCAGGTCGCCGGCCAGACGCTGACGGGAACGACGCAGAGCATCGGTGAGAAGTCGCCGGTCAGCGTCAAGCTGACGCGCAAACAGTCCGGCGACACGTTCGAATTCCGCGGCCAGATCGCAATCGGCCAGGCGGTGACCGAGGTCACCTCGCCCGACAATTCCGATCTCAGCGAAAGGGAATTCCTGGACAACCAGACCTCCGACGACGGCATCACGCCGCAGCCGAAGGATTTCACCGACGTCTCGCCGGAAGCGATCGCAGTCAAGGTCAAGCTCGACGCGGCAACCGACTTCCTGAAGAGCCTGAAGGGCCAGGAGATCGAGGTGACGCTGGCGAGCCTCACCGTCGGCTGCGACGCACTGCGCGCAGGCGAGCAGACCATCAACATGTCGGTCGATCCCGAGCGCGCCGGCGCGCTGCTGTCGAAATTCAAGGCGATGCCGGGCGTCACGGCCGCAGGCTGGACCGCGGGCATGACCGAGATGGATCGCACCATCCGCTTCCCCGCCGCGGACTGGCGCGAGGGCGACAAGATCAACAAGGGCAAGTTCGCGACTGCGGTGGCGAGCGTACTGAGCAGGACGCTCGCGGCAAAGCCGGTCTCGCAGAACTTCAACCCCGCGACCGGCAAGCTCAAGCTGATGTTCAAGCGGCCGAACCAGGATTTTCCGGCGCTCGACCTCACCGACACGATCGAGGTCGCGGGGCTCGTCTCGCCGGACAAGCCCGGCACCACCGACAAGCTCATGCTCTGGATCGGCAGCCCCGCGACCACGACCACCGACGAGAGCAGCGGTGCCAAGCTCAATCTGTCCGACGACGCGAGCCTGGACGAAGAAGGCGATCTGCCTGACGACAACGGCTCGATCGAGGCGCTTGCCAAGGAGCTGAAGGGCCAGCGCTGGGACGCCGACAAGTCGGAGTGGAAGTAGGCTTATTCTAGAGCGTGATGAGATGAGGCTTGATCGCTGCAACGACGGAGGTGCACTCCCTCTCCCGCTCGCGGGAGAGGGTCGGGGAGAGGGTATTTCCGCAATGGGACAATCCCCAAGAGGAGAAAGCCCTCACCGGCGCTTCGCGCCGACCTCTCCCGCAAGCGGGAGAGGTGAAGGAGCCGCGGCAATCGATTCAACCTAAAGCCATTCCGCTTTAGCTATCGTGCCCCGGACGGTGGCGCAGCACGTCAGTGATGCGCTACCGAGCCGGGGCCCGGAAGCCGCAAGCGATGTCGGGGATCCCTGGGTCCCGGCTCTGCGTCGCATCGCTCAGGCGACGCGCCTTGTCCGGGACACGAGCGAAGCTAATTCCCGTTGACGCGAAAGCGCAGCGGCTTGGGGCCGATCAGCGTCAGCACATCGCCCTGGCGTCTCCAGGTTTCGACGCTGCCGAGCGCGGCCAATAGCTCGTCGTCGGCCTGTACCTTCGCCGGCGGACAGGAACGGTCCTGGATCTGGCCGGGAACGAAGATCACGGTGTTGCCGGCAACCGAGAACTGGCCCTTGCCGCCTTTGCACCAGAGCTCCAGCACGACTTCGCCATGGTCGCCGATCTCGATGTTCGGAATCCGCTTCGAGCCGGGCTGCGGCAATGCTTCGAGCGTCATCTCGGTGCCGAACGGGAATCCATCCTCGGCACGCGCGAGCGGGGACATCGCGAGCACTGCAAGTGCCGCACACACCAATCGCTTGGGCGAAACCATGAGACCTCTCGACCGACCTGATTTGCGGCACCTTCTATAAGATGGCGATGCCATTGAGAAGGTTCGCCCAGATGCAAAAAATCCCCGCGGGGGCGAACCTCGCGGGGATTTGCCTCGAACGAGGCGCCGGCGTCTATTTCAGGACCATCGCCGTGAACGGCCAGACATAGGCCTGCAACGTCACGAGCACACCGACGAGGCACGCCAGCACGATCGAGTGCCAGAACACGAAGCGCAGGATGGTGCCCTCATGCCCGTACCAGTTTGTGGCGGTGGAGGCGACCACGATCGACTGGGCGTCGATCATCTTGCCCATCACGCCGCCGGAGGAGTTCGCCGCGGCCATCAGGATCGGCGACAGGCCGAGTTGCTCGGAGGTGATCTTCTGGAGGTTGCCGAACAGGATATTGGACGACGTATCCGATCCCGTCAGCGCCACGCCGAGCCAGCCGAGCAGCGTGCCGAAGAAGGGATAGAACACACCGGTCGCGGCAAAGGCGAGACCCAGCGTTGCGTCGACGCCGGACAGACGCGTCAAGGTGCCGATCGCGAGCATGGCCGAGATCGTGATCAGCGAGATCGCGCACAGACGTATGGTGCGGCCATACTCGGCCACGAGCCGGCCGGGAGCGACGCCCATCAGGACGCCGGAGATGATCGCCGCAAGCAGCATGCCCGTGCCGGTGAACGACAGGTATGTGAAGCTGAACACCGCAGCCTCTTTCGTCGGCCCTGGAGCGACCGGCGGCATCTTGTTGATCATCTGGTGCAGCTCCGGCACGGGATAGTTCCAGACGAAGATCGAGTTCGCCCAGCCCTTGAAGGCGCCATTGCCCCAGATCAGCATCACGATGCAGACGATGATCCAGGGAAGAAGCGCATTGAAGAGCTCGGCCTGCGTCAGCGGCGTCTTGTCGAGCGGCCTCGCCGCCGCCATGGTCGAGGCCGATTCATCGTGGCCCCGCAGCGCCGGCGACAGCCAAAGCTGCTTCGGTTGCCACACCTTCAGGAACAGGATCAGCGCCCCCATCGAGATCAGCGAGGCGCCGATGTCGACGATCCAGGGATTGATGTAGTTCGAAATCACGAATTGCGGGACGGCAAACGATATGCCGGTGACGAGGATCGCCGGCCAGACGTCCTTCATGCCTTTCCATCCGGCGAACGCCCACACCACCCAGAACGGCACGATCAGCGAGAAGAACGGCAATTGCCGGCCGACCATCGCGCCCAGGATGTAGGGATCGAAGCCAGTGACCGAAGCGAGGCCCTGGATCGGCGTGCCCAGCGCGCCATAGGCGACCGGCGCGGTATTGGCGATCAGCGACAGGCCGGAGGCTGCGAGCGGCGAGAAGCCGAGCCCGATCAGCACGGCGCCGGTGATCGCGACCGGCGTGCCGAAGCCGGAGGCGCCCTCGAAGAACGCACCGAACGAGAACGCGATCAGCAGCAATTGCAGCCGCCGGTCCTCGGTGACGCCGCCGATGGCGCGCTTGAGCAATTCGAAGCGCCCGGTGCTCACCGTCACCTGGTAGAGGAAGATGACGTTGAGGACGATCCAGCCGATGGGGAAGAACCCGGTGACGATGCCCAGCGCCGAGGCGCGGATCGACATGTTCGCGGGCATGGTGAAAACGAAGATCGTGACCAGGTTGGTCACGATCACGGCGATGACGGCCGCAATATGCGCCTGGACGCGGCCGCTCGCGATGAGGACCAGCAGCGTGACGACGGGCACCGCCGCCGCGATGGTCGACAGCACCGGGCTGTTGAGCGGATCATAGATCTGATTCCACATGGACTTTCTCCCCACGCATGTTGCGACAGGCGGCCCGCGTGGAGAGCCGGTCCTGCTTGACGCTGAAAGTGATACCCCCGAGCTGGACGCAATTCCTCGCGAATGCGGGCGGTTCCCGTCCGCTCACAAGCTCGCGAAATCCCAGATCACCCCGCCCCGCGCCGTCGAACCCCATGCTAGGGTTGTGGGCTGCGACAATCCAACGCAAATTGCAGATCTTGAGACTTTAGTCTAAGCGCGCCCGTTTCCGCCATTGCCTCAAGTCTTTGGCTCTGGGCCGCTATGCACATCTCCCGAGGAGACCCTGCTCTGTGAAGAACATCAGCGCCACGCTCGCGATCGTCTGGCGAATCGCCGTCCCTTATTTCCGATCCGAGGACAAATGGGCCGGCCGCGGCCTGCTCGCCGCCGTGGTCGCGATGGAGCTGGCACTGGTCGCGATCGACGTGCTGGTGAACCAGTGGCAGAACCGGTTCTACAGCGCGCTCCAGAACAGCGACTGGGACACCTTCGTCAGAGAGATCTGGATCTTCGTCGCGCTCGCGTCCACCTATATCGCGCTGGCTGTCTACAAGCTTTACCTGAACCAGTGGCTCCAGATTCGCTGGCGGCAATGGCTCACTCGGCATTATCTCGGCGAATGGCTTCAGAACGCCACGCATTACCGCATGCAGCTCAAGGGCGACGCGGCCGACAACCCGGACCAGCGCATCACCGAGGACGTCAAGAATTTCGTCGAGCAGACCCTGAGCATCGGACTCGGCCTGCTATCGTCGATCGTGACGCTGTTCTCTTTCGTCATCATCCTTTGGGGCCTTTCCAACGCCGCGCCGCTACGCCTGTTCGGCACCGATCTCATGATCCCAGGCTATCTGTGCTGGGGCGCGCTGATCTACGCGATCTTCGGCACCGCGCTGACGCACTGGATCGGCGCACCGCTGGTCAACCTCAATTTCGAGCAGCAGCGCTACGAGGCCGACTTCCGCTTCAACCTCGTCCGCGTCCGCGAAAATTCCGAGCAGATCGCGCTGCTTAGGGGTGAAGGCGCCGAACGGGCCCGCCTGCTCGATCGCTTCGGCTTCGTAATCGCCAACTGGTACGCCATCATGAGCCGGACCAAACGCCTCACCGCGTTCACGGCCAGCTATCAGCAGGCCGCAGTGATCTTTCCCTACGTGCTGGTGGCGCCGGCCTTCTTCGCCAAGAAGATCCAGCTCGGCGACATGATGCAGACCGCGTCCGCCTTCTCCAGCGTACAGGGCGCGCTGTCGTTCTTCGTCACGGCCTACCGGTCTCTGGCGGAGTGGCGCTCGATCGTTGCGCGCCTCGATGGCTTCGAGATGTCCGTCGATTCAGCCGCGAACCTGCCGGCACATGAGCCTGCCATCGCGCTGGAGGTCGCCGGCGGCGGCCGCCATATCGACCTCGAGCAGCTCTGCGTGAACCTGCCCAACGGCACACCGCTGGTCGCCGCCAAGGCCTTCACCATCGAGACGTCGGAGCGCGTGTTGGTGACCGGACCTTCGGGCTCCGGCAAGTCCACGCTGTTCCGGGCCATCGCCGGCATTTGGCCGTTCGGTACCGGCACAGTTGTCATCCCCGAGAAGGCAAAGCTGATGATGCTGCCACAGCGGCCCTATTTTCCGGTCGGCATGTTGCGCGATGCCGTTGTCTACCCGGCAGCCCCCGGCGCGTTCGACGCCGCGCAAGTCCGCGACGCATTGATCGCCGTCGGGCTGCCCGACCTTGCCGAGCGGCTCGAGGAGGACGGCCACTGGAACCGGATGCTGTCGCTCGGCGAGCAGCAGCGCCTGGGGCTTGCGCGCGCGCTGTTGCATGTACCGGACTATCTCTTCCTGGACGAGGCGACGGCGTCGCTGGACGAGCCGTCGGAGGCCCGGCTTTATCGGCTCCTGGCGGAGAAGCTGCCGCACGCCACCATCGTCTCGATCGGCCACCGCTCGACGCTTGACGCCTTCCACACGCGTAAGGTGGCATTGGTCAAGGATGGTGCGATCCACGTTGTCGGCAGAGGTGGCGAGCCCGCCCGGGCAGAGCCGACCGCGGCGCGCTGAACCGCCGCGCCCACACGTTCGTCATGCCCGGGCTTGTCCCGCCTGCGCAGCCGAGGCCGCTTCGGCGAGGCGAAAGCCCGGGCATGCACGTCCTTCTGGAGCTGCACGCGATACGTTGATGGCCGAGACAGGGCTGGTCAGGCCCGGCCATGACGATGTGGCAACATCGGGCCCTCACCGCACACGCCACGGCCAAACTCCAGCAGCGTGCTATTAGACCCAAAGCAAAAGGGCGGCAGGTTGCCCCGCCGCCCTCGCTAAAGTCGTTTCGGAAAGAAACTTACTTCAGATTGCTCATCGCCGTCAGGTCGAACGACAGCTTTGCGATGCCGGCCGCGCCGCACCAGTTGGAGCCGACGCCCGACGGATTGATCGGGGTAACGAAGGTGCCCGAGGACGCGCTGATGTTGCCGCGCGCCGAAAAATCGCTCGTGAAGGCGTTACAGTCGCCCTTCGACAGGTCCGTGTCGGAGTAGCGCAGATCCAGCGTCATCACCTTGTAGGTGAAGCCGATGCCGACATTCCAGGTGTTGTAATCGGCATATTTGATGCCGTTCGGGAAAGCCGCCACGCCGTAGAAGCTGTCCGAGGTGCCGAGCCACTGACGGCCGAACTCACCCGACACGTACATGCCGACGCCACTCGAGCCGAACACGGTGCTGGGCGCGATATATTTGCCCACGATCGAGGTGTAGTTGCCCCAGGCGCCCGAGTTCAGGTAGCTCGGCGTGTAGTATTCGTTGATGCCGAACGACCAGTTCTCGTTCACGGTGTAGGTGAACTTGCCGTAGACTTCGAAGAAGCTCAGGTCCTTCTTGATCACGTTGGTGTTGAGCAGGGCTTTCTCGGCGCAATTGTCGCCTTGGAAGTTGCCGGCAAAGTCGACACCGTTGCCGCCGAAATAGCAGCTGCCACCCGGATACAGGTAACCCCAGACGCCGATGTCGAAGGCGAACGCACCGAAGGTCGGGCGGATACCGCCGTAGATGTCGACTTCGGCCGCGGCGCGGTTCGGGAACGAGATGCTCGAGGCGGACGTACCGACGTAGAGCTGGAGGTCCTTGGTGACGTTGTAGCGCGGCTCGAAATAGGCCGTGACCGACGGCTTGTGGTTCGACTGGGTGATACCGCGGAAGATGTAATCACTCATGATCCCACCGCCGAAGGCGATGTCCCAGGGATCGAAGGCCGGCGGCGGCGGGGCCTTCAGCGCTTTCACCCGCAAGTCTGCCGCGAAAGCCGAGCCCGTTACCATTGCCAGCGCCGTTGCCAACAAAACCACTTTTTTCATTTCGATCCCCATCGCCAGTTCTTAGACCCCAGTCGTATCCCGGAAGCCCCCCGGGGTGCTCGACCTGATTGCAAATTACATCACTGCGACAATCTGGATTGGCGGATAGGAACCGTGAAGCAAAAAGCGCGGGCATCTGCCGACTTTTTAGGCGTTTTGACCAATTCACAAAAGGTTGTTGGCCGGTGTGGCTTCCCGATCACATTATTTATATTCCAAAGTGCACAGGAGCCCCGTGTAAGTCCGGGGGTCTTCGGCTGGGTGACACCCAAGCCACGAATCGGACAGGTGGGGCAAACGGCTGAGCCTGAATCAGCTTGCGACGATGCAAAAAGGCCGCAGCGCCCGGCGCCGCGGCCTTCCTGTGATTGCAGATCGCTTCAAGAGGCAACGAGCGGCCGGGCTTACCCCTGGCCCTCTGCCGGCGCCGGTTCCGCAGAAGACGAAGGCATCGCCCAGCTTGTCTCGGAGGCGGGCTCGGGAGCCGGAGCTTCCACCGGTGCCGAGGGCTTCGGAGCAGGAGCTGCCTTCGCCTTCTTCGGTGCCGCTTTCTTCGCGGCCTTCTTGGGTGCGGCCTTCTTGGCCGACTTCGCCGCAGCCTTCCTGGCGGCTTTCTTCGGGGCTGCCTTCTTGGCAGACTTCTTCGCAGCTTTCTTTGCAGTCTTCTTGGCAGACTTCTTTGCGGACTTCTTGGCCGACTTCCTTGCGGTCTTCCTCGCTGCTACGGCCTTCTTCGCTTTTTTGGCCTTCTTGCTTTTCTTCTTCTTCGCTTTCGCCATCGTGGTCCTCCTGTTGCCGCCGAACAATGGTCGATCGGGCGTCGTTCTGCCGTCACCTCCGGACGAAAGCCCGAGCCTTTGAAAGCTCAAACTTGTGCGTTCGGTGTCGGCCGCGACCCGCCCGTAGCCCAATCGAGAAGCTCAATCGTGTGTACGACCGGAACTGACGTGCCACTGGCAATCTGCACCATGCAGCCGATATTGCCCGCGGCAATCATGTCCGGCTTGACGCTTGCGATGTTGGCGACCTTGCGATCGCGCAACCGGCCCGCAAGCTCGGGCTGGAGAATGTTGTAGGTCCCCGCCGAACCGCAACACAAATGGCTCTCGGGCACATCTTTCACCACGAATCCATTCTTGGAAAGCAATTCTTTCGGAAGGCCCGTGATTTTCTGCCCGTGCTGCAACGAACACGCGGAGTGATAGGCGACGACGATGTCGTCCTGTCTCGCAGTTGTCGTGAGTTCGAGGCCGGCGACGTATTCGGTGATGTCCTTGGCGAGCGCCGACACCTTCGCCGCATCGGCCGCGAACGCGGAGTCCTCGCGCAGGAGATAGCCATAGTCCTTGATGACCGTGCCGCAGCCGGAGGTCGTCACCAGGATGGCGTCGAGCCCCTCGCCGGCCGCTTCCTTCCGCCACGCCGCGACGTTGGCGCGAGCTCGCGCCAGCGCATCCTGGTCGTTGCCGAGGTGATGGGTCAGCGCACCGCAGCACTGCTCGTCGCGGACCAGGACCACCTCGATGCCGTGGCGGGTGAGGAGGCTGATGGCGGCCTGGTTGATGCGCGGCGCCAGCACCTGCTGGGCGCAGCCCTGGAGGAGCGCCACACGTCCGCGCTTCCTGCCGAGCGCTGCGAACACGCTGCCCGCGGCAGGCCCGGCCGGCGGCAATTGGTTCGGGGCCAGCGCCAGCATCGCCTTGATGCGCTGGACCAATCCGGGCGTCGCCGAAGGCCGGGGCGTCGGCAGCAAGACGCCGAGCGGACGAACCAGCCGCGCCAGCCACATGCTGATGCGGAAGCGCTGCGGGTCCGGCAGGACGAAGGCCAGCACATGGCGCAGCAGCCGCTCGGCCAGCGGCCGCTGATAACGCTGCTCGATCCGGACCCGGGCCTGGTCGACGAGGTGCATGTAGTTCACCCCCGAGGGGCAGGTTGTCATGCAGGCAAGGCACGACAGGCAGCGGTCGATATGCTTGACCACCTCGGCCGTCGGCGCCTGGTCCTTCTCCAGCATCTCCTTGATCAGGTAGATGCGGCCGCGCGGGCTATCGAGCTCGTCGCCGAGCAGCACATAGGTCGGACAGGTTGCAGTGCAGAAGCCGCAATGGACGCAGGCACGCAGGATCTTGTCGGCTTCCGCGATGTCGGGGTCGGCGAGTTGCGCGAGCGAGAATTCGGTCTTCATGACGCAGCGCCCCGGCTTAGACGTCCGCGGTTGAGAATGGCCTTTGGATCGAAGCTGGCACGTACCCGCTCGCTGAGGGCGGCGATCCCGGGCGCCTGCGGCTGGAACACGTCGATCGTGCGCCTGACATCCTCGGCCGCCCGGATCAGCGTGGCGTGCCCACCGACCGCGTTCGTGCGCTCGCGCACGGCCGGGGCATGCGCGTCCGGCTTCGGTGGCACTGCCGCCCAGATCAGCCCGCCGCCCCAGTCGTAAATCAAATCGCCCCCCGTCTCGCGTGCCAATTGCGTGCCGAGTGTCGCGCCCGAGGCCGGCGGACAGACGATCCGCCACACCGGCCAGGCGCCGAGCGCGCCGCTGGCCGCAAACGGCAGCACATCGCGGATCGCGGCCCACAGCGCCGCGGAGGCCGCGTCCTCGACCAGCGTCGCGGTTCCGAACGGCGCCAGCAATTCACACAGCGAGTTCGCGCGGTGGGCGGCGGAGGCGGTGATGCCCTCGAGCCGCAGCACGGTCAGCGCCTCGCCCTGGCCCGCGATGTCGCCAAGCCCCTCGACCTTGGCCCGGAGTTCCGATTTCGGCAGATGCGCGGCACCGGAGACGTCGAAGGGCGAACCGAGCGCCGCGGTCATGGCCTTGTTGGCGGCGGCGGCATCCAGCCCGAGCAGCAGCAGCGTCCGCTCAGCCTCGGGCTTGGGCATCACCTTGAGCGTGACCTCCGTCATCACCGACAGCGTGCCCCAGGACCCCGCGAGCAGCTTGCAGAGGTCGTAGCCGGTGACGTTCTTCACCACCCTGCCGCCGGTCTTGAAGCTGTCGCCGAAGCCCGAGACGGCGTGCGCCCCCAGGAGATGGTCGCGCGCCCCGCCGGCCCTGATCCGCCGCGGTCCGGCGAGCCCGGCCGCGATCATGCCGCCGATGGTGCCGCACGCGGGCGCGCCGAGCAGCGGCGCGGTGTCCATCGGCTCGAAGGCGAATTGCTGGTTCTTGGCATCGATCAGGGACAGCACGTCGCCCACCGGCGCGCCGGCCTGGAGGGTGATGATGAGTTCGTTCGGCTCGTAGGAGGTGACGGCATTCAGCGCCGAGAGATCGAGGACAGCGTTGGTGGCCATGGCGTGGCCGATGCTGCGCTTGCTGCCATGACCGATGATCTCGAGCGGCTGCTCATTGGCAATCGCCGCGCGCACCACCTGTTCAACGTCTTTGGCGTCTCTGACCTTGAGCGTATCCACGGGAAGGCGGTAGCGAAATTTGCGCAGGAAATCAATTCGACGCGCGACGAAGCGCAGTGCCGCCCTGCGACATCCGCATTACGATCGTCATCGAACCATTGCCGCCCCGAGCTTTGCTACCGATTGGAGATATCTCGTCGCAAAGGAGCTCCATCATGAACGAACAGGCAATGAACCAACGCGCCGTCCATCAGGCCGTCGGCGGCGGACTTCTCGTCGTGGCGCAATGGGAAGCCAAGGCCGAGGAGGCCGATCGGGTCGCCGAGATCCTGCGCGGCTTCCTCCCGCAGGCGCAGGGCGAGCCAGGCGTCAAGCTGTTCCTGATCAGCCGCGCCAAGGACAATCCGGCGCAGTTCCTTTTCTACGAGCTGTTCCGCGACGAAGCCGCGTTCAAGGCGCACCAGGAGAGCGCGCATTTCAAGACCTACATCGCGGGACAGGCGCTGCCGCTCCTGGCGAGACGGGAGCGGGCGCAATACGGATTGCTGTGAGCGCGCAATCGCACATGCGAGTGATTCCGCCTGTGGCCATCCTTCGAGACGCCCACCCTTGGTGGGCCCTCAGCATGGAACGACCTGTCAGACGTCATCTGAGGTGGTTCATGGAGAGGGACCGCGAAGCGGTCGTCTCGAAGGACAAGGCGCGCGCTCAGGTCTTTCAAGAACGCCCTATGCGATTGCCCTGCCACAGGGGGAGAGGGGAAACGATCGCCGACCTCACGTTTCACAGCGCACTTCTAGAACCGCGGCAAATCCGGGAACGCCAGCTTGCCGGCATGCACATGCATGCGGCCGAGCTCGGCGCAGCGGTGCAGGGTCGGAAACACCTTTCCGGGATTGAGCAGGCCCTGCGCATCGAAGGCGCATTTCAGCCGCTGCTGCTGGTTGAGGTCGATCTCGGAAAACATCTCGGGCATGAGATCGCGCTTCTCGATGCCGACGCCGTGCTCGCCGGTGAGCACGCCGCCGAACTCGACGCAGGCGCGCAGGATGTCGGCGCCGAAGGCTTCGGCGCGCTCGATCTCGCCGGGCTTGTTGGCATCGTAGAGGATCAGCGGATGCAGATTGCCGTCGCCGGCGTGGAACACGTTGGCGCAGCCGAGCTGGTATTTTTCCGAGAGCTCGCGGATGCGCGCCAGCGCCTTCGGCAGCGCGCCGCGCGGGATCGTGCCGTCCATGCAGAGATAGTCCGGCGAGATGCGGCCCACCGCCGGAAACGCGGCCTTGCGGCCGGCCCAGAACAGGTTGCGCTCGGCCTCCGAGGTCGAGATCTGGCACGTGGTCGAGCCGCAGGCATTGGCGATCGTCTCGACCCGCGTGATCAGCTCGTCGACCTCGATCTTGGGACCGTCGAGCTCGATGATCAGAAGCGCCTCGACGTCGAGGGGATAGCCGGCATGGACGAAGGCCTCGGCGGCGTGGATCGCCGGCTTGTCCATCATCTCCATGCCGCCCGGAATGATGCCGGCACCGATGATGCGCGCCACACATTCGCCGGCCGCCTCGACCTCTGCAAAGCCGACCATCAGCGCGCGCGCCGTCTCCGGCTTCTGCAGGATGCGCACCGTGATCTCGGTGATGACGCCGAGCAGGCCTTCCGATCCGGTGATGACGCCCATCAAATCGTAGCCCGCGTTCTCCGCCGACTTGCCGCCGATGCGGAGGATCTCGCCGCTCATCAGCACGATCTCGCAACCGAGCACGTTGTTGGTGGTCATGCCGTATTTCAGGCAATGAACGCCGCCGGAATTCTCGGCGACATTGCCGCCGATCGAGCAGGCGATCTGCGAGGACGGATCGGGCGCGTAGTAGAAGCCGGCATGCGCGACCGCCTGGCTGATCGCAAGATTGGTGACGCCGGGCTCGGTGACGACGACGCGGTTGTCGAAATCGATCTCGCGAATGCGCTTGAACTTGCCGAGCCCCAGCAGCACGCCGTCTTCGAGCGGCAGCGCGCCGCCGGACAGCGAGGTGCCGGAGCCGCGCGGCACCACCTTGATGCCTTGTGCAGCACAATATTTCAGGACGAGCGAGACCTGCTCGGTCGTATCGGGCAGCACCACGACCATCGGCGGCTGCCGGTAGGCGGTCAGCCCGTCGGATTCATACGCCCGCATCTCGGCTGCGCTGTCGATCACGCCCTCACCGGGGACGATTGCGCGCAACGCAGCAATGATCTCCGCGCGGCGCGCGAGCACCGCCTGGTCGCTCGCAGGCATCATGATGGTCATGACATATCCTTCCGGCTCACAGCCCACGATCAAATTTGTCGCGGCAAATCAATCACGTCCGCGCCTGTTTGGGTAGGCCATCCGAAAGTCGGATCGACGATGTTCCGCGAGTTCGCTCTGGGACAAGTAGGAAATCGTGAAACCTGTCATGGTTTGATGGCTTGTCCAAGCCGAGCAGGCCTGCCAAAAGCGGCGGGCCGGCGATTGTCGATCAGGCAAGAGACTGACCAGACCCACCAGGGAAGAGACGAAGAGCACCCGATGACAAAACTGACTTTTGGCGCACTGACGATCCTCACCGTGATTGCCACCGCACCCGCCGCGATGGCGCAGGATGTCGCGGCCGGCAAGACGTCGTTCAACAAATGCCTGGCCTGCCACGCGATCGGCGAAGGCGCCAAGAACAAGGTCGGCCCCGAGCTCAACGGCCTCAACGGCCGCAAGTCGGGAACCGCGCCGGACTACAATTATTCGGACGCGAACAAGAATTCCGGCATCACCTGGGATGAGGCCACGTTCAAGGAATATATCAAGGACCCCAAGGCCAAGATTCCCGGCACCAAGATGGCGTTCGCCGGCATCAAGAACGAGACCGAGATCAACAATCTCTGGGCCTTCCTCGCCCAATACGACAAGGACGGGAAGATCAAGCAGTAGGCGCGCAAGAGGCGGCCGCTAGAGCTGACGCGTTTTCTTCACGCGAACTGGTATCCACTTCGCTCGAGAGCGCTTTAATCAGCGGCCGCCTGCGCCGGGACGATCCTGCCGATCATCGTCTCGATCTCCGCCTTCACGAGATCCGGCACGGCGTTCTGCACCATGTGGCCGAGGTCGGGCAGCACGATCAGCTTCGCGTTGGACACCGCGGCGGCGAACGGGCGCGCGTGGATGCTGGTTTTCACCGTCTTGTCGGGCTCACCGGCGATGATCGTGACCGGCGCCTTTATCTCGCCATAGCGCGCGACTTGCGCGGCGACCGACTCTTTCAGCGTCACCAGATCATAGGCATTGGCGATGAACTCGCGTGGACGCAGCAATAGCGGCGTCGCGGAGTCCTTGACGAAGCCGTCCGGCATGGTTTGCGGCAGGAAGACGTTGCGCGCGCCGGATTCTGCGAGGACGTAGCCGAGCGGCAGCGTGATCGTGTAGGCGAGCAGCGGACCGATCACGGGCGTTGCGATGATCTCGTTGTAGCGGCCGACACCGCCGCGCCAGGGATGCGTGACGGGCGCGAGCATGACGAGACCGGCAACGCGGTGCGGATGATCGAGCGCGATCCGCGCGCCGAGGGCGCCGCTCCAGGAATGCACCACGAAGACCGCGCGATCGATCCCGAGCTTATGAAGCGCCTCATCGATCATCCGCGCCTGGATTTGCGGCGTCGAATCCTGCCGCCGCCCGCGCGTGCTCCAGCCATGGCCGGGTCGATCGATCAGAATCACGCGACGGTCCCCGGCGAGGTTGTCGCCGAGCGGCCGCCGCATCGCTTCGAGATTGGAGCTCGCGCCGTGCAGCATCACGATCGGAAGACCCGAATCGCGTGGGCCGATATCGACGACGTGAAGCCTCGCGCCGTCGACCTCGACCATCCGACCCTGAGGGGGAAAGGCGCGTTGCACGGCGACGATTCCCGCCTGTGTGACCAGCGCCAGCAGAACCAGCGCCGTCACGACTGACATCACGATCATGGAGAAGATCCTGGGCACTGGGCAGTTACGGCTCTGATCGCACGGCAGTTTCGCCGCCGGCTTTCCGCGCTTCCACTGAAAATCCCGGGGCTGTGGATATGTGCATAATTGCAGAACGAAAAAACGCAATGGAATCAACAGCATTCTGACGGGCGCACAAGCCCCGGACCAGCTTCATGCAACCGTCATCGCCGCTTCCATATAATCGCCATGGTCGGTTCCGCCATCTAGGCGCGGGCAGGTGCCGATCCTCCTCGCAACCTCGGGCGATGCGGGAAAGACCGGCAGGATCCTGGTTTGAACCGGAGAAGTTTCAATGAGCGTCAGATCGAACGACACTGCAATCGACGAAATTGTCGCGAGCTGCAATGGTGACTTGCGCGGTGCCGTGCGGGCTCTGCTCCTGATCAACGAGCATCTCGAGACCGAGCTTGCAAAGGCTTACGCCGCAGCCGCCGACCGCGGCCTCGTCGAGCGCGGCAGCAGCGTCCTGCATTGAGCGCAGGCTAGTCCGTCCCGTCTTCCTCTTTCTCCTCCTCGGGCGTGACCGCGGGACAGGCGCGGATCGTCGAACGGGCAAGCTTGGCATCGGCCCTGGATTTGTAGGGACCGTCGCCGAACCAGATATCGCCGATGATCACGGGATTGCTGGTCACGATATTGCATTTTCCTGTGGCGCGGTTGCCGACCACCCAGAACAATCCGTCAGCGAAGCTCGCTGCCCCCGACGCGAGCAGCAATATGGCTGCGACTACCAAACGATTCATGGCTGTGCTCCTGCCATGCAGGTAGGCCTGCGGCGGCGCCGGCAATAGTCCTCCCGACGCGGCGCATGCGAATGTGGTTAATCGGCGCAGGCTCCGATCACTCGGGAAATGATCAACTTATCCACTAGATGTCGCGACCCTCGACCTTCTCGGTCAGCGCCTTGACCTGATCGGGGATCTTTTCGAGGTGCGGATTGACGGCGAGCGCCTTGCGATAGGCATCAAGCGCGCGCTTCTCGTCGCCGACCTCCTGCATGATCATGCCGAGGCCGGCGAGCGCGCCGAAATGGCGCGGCTCCCGGACCAGCACTTGCTGGATATCCGCGAGAGAGCGGCCATAGTCGTTCTGCATGTAATAGAGCGTCGCCCGCCGATTCCAGGCCTCGATGTAATCGGGCCTGAGCTTGATGACCGAATCCAGCAGCTTGATCGCGACATCGATCTTCTTCGCATCGACCGCGGTCTTGGCGCGTGACATCAAAAGCGCCGCGGTGTCGCTCGGGGTCTGTAGCCAGATCGCCCAGATCCGCGCCTCGACATGCTTGGCGCTGACCTCATCGGGAGCGGCCTTCAGCGCGCCGAACAGGAAATCGAGATTCTTGCTGCGATCGACCTTGGGCAGCTTGGCCGGCGCTTCGGGCAGCTTCTTCTGCTTGCCGGGCGGCTCAACCTGCTGCGCCAGGGCGGGAGCCAGCCCGGCGGTTCCCAGCACAAGGGCGAGACCAATGGTGCGCGCAAAGGGGAATCTGATTGCCATGATGAAAGTCTAAACGCGCAAAGCCGCCCTTGCAAAGCAAAGGCGGCGTCAAACTCGTGTGAGCCGTGGTCTTGCGGGGCGCGCGAAGGCGTCCGGCCGGGCGAGATCAGCCCTGCCGCGCCTTGAAGCGGCGCTGCACCTTGTTGATCACATAAACCCGGCCCTTGCGGCGAACCAGGCGGTTGGCGCGATGGCGACCGCGCAGCGATTTCAGCGAGTTACGGACCTTCATGGCAGAATCCTGAACGTTCGAAAGGCCGTGTTCGGCACTACCGTTTCGGCACGCGCGAATGTGGCAAAATGAGATTTTTCCCGCTCGCGGACCGACCGCCCGGGACGGGGCGGTTCTTAAGGCATGGCGGGCGGTGATGTCAATGTTAACCGCCCCGGTCCGGGTCAGCAAATTCGCGAAAACAACCCCATGCACAGTAGAAGTGCCCGGATCGGCCCGATCTGCCAAGCCGATAACCTGCCGCAATGCCTTGCCAAATTCGTTATATCATATAATCAATTTGACAACCGGTCGGGAGGAAACCAATGCCGAAGCTGAAGCTGCCTGCTATCGACGATGTCGTCGCCATCGACATCCACACTCATGCCGAGGAGCCCTGCGGCTGCCACCCCGACGATGGCTATGACGATTTCCAGGCGCAAATGGCCGAGTATTTCAAGTCGCCGAACAAGCATCCACCGACCGTGCCTGAGACCGCGGCCTATTACCGCTCCAAGAACATCGCCGCAGTGATCTTCCCCGTCGACGCCGAGCGCGAGACCGGCTTCCGCCGCTACAACAATTACGAGATGCTGGAGGTTGCCTCCGAACATCTCGACGTCCTCATCCCCTTTGTCTCGATCGACCCGCACAAGGGCAAGCTCGGCGCGCGCGAGGCGCGCAAGCTGATCGAGGAATACGGCGTGCGCGGCTTCAAATTTCACCCGACCATGCAAGGCTTCTACGCCAACGACCGCATGGCCTATCCGCTCTACGAAGAGATCAACAATGGCGGCGCGATCGCGCTGTTTCACACCGGCCAGACCGGCGTCGGCTCGGGCATGCCGGGCGGCATGGGCATGCGGCTGAAATATTCCAACCCGATGTACATGGACGACGTCGCGGCCGATTTCCCCGACCTCAAGATCATCCTCGCCCATCCCTCCTTCCCCTGGCAGGAGGAGGCGCTGTCGGTCGCGACCCACAAGCCGAACGTCTATATCGACCTCTCCGGCTGGTCGCCGAAATATTTCCCGCCGATCCTGGTGCGCTACATCAACTCGATCCTGCAGGACAAGATGCTGTTCGGCTCGGACTGGCCGGTGATCACGCCGGACCGCTGGCTGTCCGACTTCGCCAAGATCGACATCCGCGACGAGATCCGGCCGAAGGTCTTGAAGGCCAACGCGCGCAAGCTGCTGGGGATCTAATGCGGCATGAGTTTGGGTTGACTTGATGCCTAGCGGCAGGTGAGGGGATCAGGTCTCACCGATCGCTACGGCCCCTCACCCGGATTGCTGCGCAATCCGACCTCTCCCCACTGGGGAGAGGTGACCGAACGCCCGGCCGAACCCAATTTCATTGCGTTCCAGGGGTGTCATCATCGCCGCGGCGCATTGAGGGCTTCGATTCCGGGGACCGAAGCCCTCACGGCTGCGGCCTCAGACCTGCGCGAGGCCTCCATCGACGAAGACCTCGCCGCCGGTCATGAAGCTGCTGTCCGCGGACGCCAGGAACGCGGCCACGGCCCCGGTCTCGCTTGGGTCGCCTACGCGCCCTATGGGGGTCGAGCTGCCGAGCGCGTCAAATGCTTGCTCGCCGACGATCTCCAGCGCCAGCTCCGTCTTGGTCGGCCCCGGCGACAGCACATTGACGCGGATGCCCGTGCCGCGCAGGTCGAGCGCCCAACTGCGCGCAAGGTTGCGGATCGCCGCCTTGGTCGCGCTGTAGATGCTGAACTGCGGCGTGCCCATCACGCCCGTGCTCGAACCGGTCAGGATGATCGATGATCCCTTTCGCATCAGCGGCAGGGCCTTCTGCACCGTGAACACCAGCCCCTTCACATTGACGTCGAAGATGTAATCGTAGTGCTCGGGCGTGATCTCGCCGAGCGGCGCAAACAGTCCGGTCCCGGCATTGGCGAACAGGATGTCGAGTCCGCCGCGTTCGGCTTTGACTGTCGCGTATAGCCGGTCGAGGTCGGACAGATCCGTGACCGAGCCCCTGACGGCGCGCGCCGAGGACCCCAGCTGCGCGAGGGCAGCGTCGAGGGGCTCCTGCCGCCGCCCGAAGATGTAGACGAACGCGCCCTCATCGACGAACCGTTTGGCGGCTCCAAGCCCAATGCCGGTTCCGCCGCCTGTCACCACCGCCGTCTTGCCTTCTAGTCTGCTCATGATGTGCTCCTTCACTAAGGTTGCACTGAGCTGGCGGCGTACCCACCTATCGACAAGTATGCACCTTTTGGTAAGTGCCCGAAAAAAATGTCGAGAGATCGTTCAGACCTCATCTCCCCACCGGCGCAGGCTCAAGCCGACGTCCCGCGTTGCACGCCGAATCTGCCCGGCTTCACCTGCGGCCTGGATGCGACCTTGCGGGTCATCTCGGGCAAATGGAAACCGCTGATCCTGTACTTCCTCGCCCAGGACGGCCCGACCCGCTACGGCGAGCTCCGGCGAGCCGTGCGCGACGTCAGCGACAAGGTGCTGATCCAGCAGCTCAAGGAGCTGGAGGCCGACGGTCTGATCAAGCGGACCGACTACAAGGAGGTGCCGCCGCGGGTGGACTACAGCCTCACGCCTCTGGGCCGCAGTCTGGCCGAGGCCCTCGTGCCGCTCTGCTCCTGGGGCACGGAGCATATGGCGGAGGTCAGCCGGGTGTTCGCCGAGCGGGCGACCTGGAACACCAAGGCACGGTAAACTGATCAGCTGGACCTTGGATCGATATCGCGGCGCCGGGTATAGTCCCCTGCGCGCGCAACGATCCCGGAGGACGGCCAATTGAGCATGAAAGCCGTCGTCTTCGACGCCTACGGAACGCTCTACGACATCCAGTCGGTCGCCGATATCACCGAGGATGCGTTTCCGGGCTATGGCGAGATCATCACGCAGGTCTGGCGCATCAAGCAGCTCGAATACACCTGGCTGCGCTCGCTGATGCGGCGCTATCAGGATTTTGCCGTCGTCACCCGCGACTCGCTCGCCTATACGCTGCGAATACTGGGGCTCGCTTACGAGAACGACGCATTCGAGCGCGTGATCGCGAAATATCTGCAGCTCGATCTCTATCCGGACGCGACGGCAGCGCTCACGGCGCTGAAGCCGCGCAAGCTCGCCATCCTCTCCAACGGCAGCCCGGACATGCTGAATGCGCTCGTGCGCAATTCGGGCCTCGATGCCCTGCTCGATGCCACCATCAGCGTCGATGCGAAGAAGATCTTCAAGCCGAGCCCGCAGGCCTATGAGCTGATCGGCGAGGTGCTCGGCACCGCGCCGAACGAGGTTCTGTTCGTCTCCTCCAATCCCTGGGACGTGGCTGGCGCGAAATCGTTCGGATTGAACGTTGCCTGGATCGAGCGGGTGACGCCCGAAGCCATGGCGCTGGCTTGCGTCGAGAACGAACTCGTGGCACCGCTCACCATGTTCAAGGCGATCCGCACCCAGATGGACGAGCTTGGCTGTGCGCCGGACCACCGCGTTCACGCGCTCTCCGAGCTGCCAAGAATCGCTTAGGGGTCGCCGCCCGCCTGTGAGATTGCAATGAGCTGCCCGGAATGAGCCTGGAATCCGTTCGCGCCTTCTTCGCCGAGAAAGCCCCTGACATCTCCGTCATCGAATCCCCGATCAGCTCCGCGACCGTGGCGCTGGCGGCCGAAGCCTATGGTGTCGAGCCGGGGCGGATCGCCAAGACGCTGTCGTTGCGGATCGGCGAGCGCGTCATCCTGATCGTCGCCGCCGGCACCTCTCGCATGGACAACAAGAAGGTGAAGGCGCAGTTCGGCGGCAAGCCGAAGATGCTGGGTCTGGAGGAAGTCGCCGACATCACCGGACACGAGGTTGGCGGCGTCTGCCCGTTCGGTCTGAAATCGCCGCTGCCGATCTACTGCGACGTCTCGCTGAAGGCGTTCGACGTCGTGGTTCCGGCCGCGGGCTCGACCCACAGCGCGGTACGGATCACGCCCGATCGGCTGGCCGAGCTGGTCGCCGCCGAGTGGGTCGATGTCTGTGAGCACCGGACCTAAAGCGCGATGAGATGAGAACGAATCGTCATCGCGCTTTAGGTTATTGTTTGAGCACGATCTTTTCGGAAAACCGCCGCGCACTTTTCCGGATCATGCTTTCGAGCGGCTAGTCATCGTCGTCATAAGGTTGCGGCTGTGCGGGCGGAGGTGGCGGCGCCGTGTTGTAACGCGGTGGCGGAGCAGCGCGATTGCGCGGCACCGGCTGCTGTTGCGGCATCTGGTTGTTGGACTGGAACACCGCGCGGCAGCCGCTCGAGAGCTGCGGGGTGTTCTGCTGCAAACAAGCCGTGATGCGATTCACATCGGGAATCTGGTCGCTGCATAGACGCCATACATCGGGCGTGCAAGCCATCTGCTGTTCCATCGTGCCGCGGTATTCCTCAGCGAATGCTGCGCCCTGCACGACGATGCCGCCAACCGCAAGCGCCACACCCAGCGCAATCCGCTCTGCTCGCATGTCCTGGTCCTTCTCGATCCGACAAATCTCATCAACCAATGAGGCGAGAGCCGGTTCTGAACCAACAAAAAAATGTGAAAGAACTGCAGGAACTATTCCACCTTGCCGATCCTCTTCACCGCCGCAACTGGCCGCGCTGTCAGCGGCAGCGACTCCCGCGCCACCGCTCGAGTCCCGGACGGACCGAAGACGTCCTTCCGACTACGGCTTATTGCCCGTTTCCGCGCGCCGCGCCTTCGCGTCCATCGGCGTCATGCCGAAACGCTGCCGAAATGTCCGGTGAAAATACGAGACGTCGTTGAAGCCGGAGAGATGGGCGATGCCGCTGATCTTGCCCGCCCGGTGAATCGGATCGCACAGCAGCCGTGCCGCCCGCAGTAGCCGCTGCTCCAGCACGAACTCCGAGAACGTGACGCCGCTGCGCTCGAACAGCAACTGAATGGTGCGAGGGCTGGCGCGATGGCGCCGCGCGAGGTCGGCGAGCGTGAGCCCGCCGTCGCCGAGCCGTGCCAGAATATCGGCCTTGATGGCTTCCAGCCGAGCCGCGGCGAGGCCGCGTTCTTTTGCCTGTTCGGTAGCGTCGCGCCGGCCGCCGAGCACCAGCACCATCAAATCCATCAGGTGTTGTGAAACGGCGTGCTGCGCCAGCGCATCGAGCCCCGGGGCGTGCTGAACCGCGAAGTCGTAATATCGATGCAGCAGCGCAGTGAGCGCGGGGTCATGATCGAGCGGCCGCGCAACGCTGTCTTCGGCATCGGGGCAATATGACAGCAGCGTCCTGCGGTCGAACAAAGCGGCCTTGTTGCTGCCTTTCTCGAGCTGCGCGACGAATGCGCCCTTGATGGAGGCGTCGATGAGACTGATGCCCAGCGGCGCGACCTCGAGCGCACGACGGCCCATGACAGCTTGCAACCGCGAATCCGGCGCCATCAGTAACGCCAGATTGTCGCTGGCGCCGAGCGTCATAAACCTGATCGGCGTGCCGTTGCAGAAGGATATCGTTGCCTGCGGCAACATCAACGCTTTGACGTCGCAGTGAAACGAGCCGTCGGACAAGGGCGCAAGATCGGCTGCCATCACGCGGCGGCAAAACTCCTCCCGCCACACCTCATAGGCCGGCCCGTGCGGTTCGCCGGTATAGCCGAGGCGCGGCGCGCCATGGATCGATTGGTCATCGGCCGCCATGAAAGCGCGTCTCCGAGCTCATTCCGGACCCAGCAATATCGCGTTTGTTGCAGCGCGCAACACGCTTCAAATGAGGTTGCGCCTCAGGCCAACTGAATTTGCGCTTTAGTCCACTTCCCGTGGCGACACGCCGCCCCGCTGGCGGCACAGTCCGTGGCATCGCCGCAACAGGGGTGGCGCAAACCGGCGTCTTGCGCCTTTCGCCATAAGGCATTTCGCACAGCGCCAAGAATCGCGACGACGTCCCCGCTAGCAATTGTGCTGGAATGAGGGAATCGTCGATGTCGACTGCAATACCGACCTGCGCACATAACACCACAAGGGCCTCTGCCCTGCGCAACAAGCTGCTCGTCACCACCGCGCTGGCGCTGGTCTCGCTTCTTGTCGTGATCCCCGGTCAGGCTCTCGCCGCCTGCACCGTGGCCGGCACCGGCACGATCGGCGCGCTCAATTCGGGCGACGTCGCGACCTGCACCGGCGTCGGCAACACCGATCACATCAACGCCACCGGCAGCAGCAACGTCACGGTCAACGTCGGCGACGGCACGACGACGTCGCTGCTGCCGGGCGCAGGCATACCTGCGGTCGTTTTCGACGGCACCATCGGCTCGCGCATCACCGTCAATAATCAGGCGACAGCCTCGACCCACAGCGGAGCGGTTCTGCTGTCCAACGGATCGATCCACAACAATGTGACGGTCGCGGCCGGTGGGATCGCGGAGGGTACGGGCAATGCCGAAGCAGCAATCGTGATCGACAATTCGAACGACAATCTCGTCAACATTCGCGGGACGGCCGTCGGCACCGGAGGAAACACGACGGGACTTCGGATCAGCGGGACGTCGAGCGGCAATGCCGTCCTCGTCTATGACAGCGGATCGATCGGCGGCGACCATACCGGCGTACAATTCATCGCCGGCGGCAATACACTCATCAATGGCGGCACGATCTCCGGCGGCTTCTTCATCGCCATCCAGGGCTCTTCCGGCAGCGACACCATCTTCAACTCCGGCACCATCTCGGGCGGCGGCAGCGGAGCGATCCAACTGAATGGGGGCGATGATCTGCTCGGCCTCGCTCCGGGCGCGACGATCACCGGGAATGTTCGCGGCGGGAGCGGTACCGACACGCTGAACCTCGGCAGCGTTGGCAGCGCCTCGTTCGACCTCGGCAATCTCGGCCCCGGCCTGCAATATGACGAGTTCGAGCAACTGAAAAAGAACGGCAACTCCGTCTGGACGCTGACCGGCACCACCGCCTTCAACGGCGCAACGACGGTGGACGCGGGCGGCCTGATCGTGAACGGCACATTGCCCTCGGTCGTCACGATCAATGGCGGCTATCTAGGCGGCACCGGCACGGTCGGCGGCATCGCCGTCAACAATGCCGGCATGGTCGCCCCCGGCAACTCGATCGGGACGCTCAACGTCAATGGCAACGTCGCCTTCAATGCCGGATCGACCTTCCAGGTCGAAATCAATGCTGCCGGCCAGTCCGACAGGATCGCAGCAACCGGGACCGCCGCGCTCAATGGCGGCACCGTGCAGATCGTGCCGCTCGGCGCCGGCTTCATCGCCAACACCCAGTATACGATCCTGACCGCGACGGGCGGCGTCAGCGGCAGTTTCGCCAACCTCACGACCTCGGGCAGCCCGCTGGTTTCGGGCCAGCTCAGCTACGACGTCAACAACGTCTACTTCATCCTTCAGCAGATTGGTGGCTTCGGCACGCTGTCGGGCCTGTCGCCGAACCAGGCCGCGGTGGCCGGCGCGTTGGACCAGGCACAGCTCGGCGGCGCATCGGGGACGCTGACCACGGCGATCAACACGCTCGCCGCACTCAATGCGTCCGGCATCAGGGCCGGCCTCGATGATCTTGCCGGTCAAGTTCACGCCGATGGACGCCGTTTCGTCGCCGATCAGGCCGACATGTTCCAGAGCTTCATGTGGAATGCGGGCACGCAGTCGCGCGGCGAAACCCTGCGCATGTCGGCCACCGCCTACGCCCCGGAGCCGGCGGATCCGATCGGCAAGGCCCTCGTTGGCCGGCGCACCAGGCCGGCGCAGAGCATCTGGTTCGGCGGCTACGGCAATTGGGACAAGGTGGCGGCGAGCGGCATTGCCTTCGGCACGAACACGACCGTTGCGGGCGCAGCGCTCGGCGCCGATCTCTGGCACATGCCTGGCTTCACGGCAGGCCTTGCGATCGGCGCATCGACCGGCCAGCTGCGGATGGCCGGCCGTGCCGACCGGATCGACGCCAATGCCGGCCATGTGGGCTTCTACGCGCGCGGCGAGAGGGGCGGCTTCAATCTCGCATCCGCCATCAGCTATTCCTTCGCGGCGCTCGAATCCTCTCGCTCGATCGCGTTCCTCGGTGAAACTGCGACCGCCTCCTCGCGGGCGAACACCTTTGCCGCCTCGCTCGGCATCGCACGCCCCTTTGCGACCGGATGGGGATTCACGGCGGAGCCGTTCGCCAAGGCCGACTGGTACTCGACACGGCAAGGCACTCTATCCGAAACGGGTGCACCGGGCGTAAACCAGCTGGTGCAGGCCGGCAGCTTCGACGTTGCCTATGGCACAGCAGGCCTGCGCACCCATCACCAAGTGATCATGCCGAACGGCCAGACGGCACAATTCGGCGCGACACTCGCCGTCCGCCACGAATTTACCGGCAGCGCGGCGTCCACCACGGCGGCCCTGGAGGGGGCCCCCGGCATTCCCTTCGCGATCACCGGCGTCGAACGCGCGCGGACGGTCGCGCTCACCGGCGCGGAGATCCGGTGGGATCTCACGACTGCGACCTCATTCAAGGCGTCCTACGAGGGCGCGTTTGCGCCGGGATATGACCGGCACACGGTGCGCGGCGTGCTGCGCACCGGGTTCTAGGACTACTCCACCTTGCCGATCTTCTGAACTGCCGCGATCAGACGCGCGCTGCCGGCCGCGATGAACTGTGCCAGGGACTGCGCATCCTGATATTGCGTCCAGTCATGGAGATTCGTTTCGCTCCAGCCTGGCGCGGCGATGGGTAAGAAGCGAGATGTTTACGAAACGGTAACCATATTCGGGGGAGCCAGGAACGCCTCCCGGGGACCCGCTGTTGCCCTCCCGAGGGAGTGAGCGATGCGGAATGTTGGAACCATCGACCTCGCGTTGGACGAGATGCTGGTGAATCTCGCCGCGATCGTCTTGCGGCTTTCAAAGCCCGAGCTGACGCGAACACCGGAAGCGCGGCGCGCGCTGGCGCAATCCGTCCATCAATATGCGGTGTGCGCGAAGCGTTCGAACGACCCTCGCGTTCACGAATTGAAGTCGCAGTTGGAAGAAACGCTGAAGCCGAGCTTGCGCATCGTCGCGATCGACGGCGTGGAGGTATCGTAGTTCAGCACCGTCATTGCGAGGAGCTCTTGCGACGAAGCAATCGAGGTCGTTGAAGGTGCTCGTTCTACGACGCCTTCGCCTTTCCGCGCGTCCGCCGCTTACAGATGCTGGGCAGCTCCGCCGCCAGGAAATCGCCGAGCGCCTCGACCCGGGCGGGACGCGGGCCGCCGGGCGGCGTCACCAGGTGCACGGCGCCTTCGGCCTGCGTCCAGTCCTTCAGGATGACTTCGACCTCGCCGGAGGAAATGGCTTCGCCGACGATGAATTCAGGCAGCTCGGCGATGCCGAGGCCGGCGATCAGTGCCGGCATCACGGCTTCCCCGTTGTTGACGCGAAGCTGGCCTCCCGGGCGCACGCTGGCCTGCTCGCCGGCCGAATTGGTGTAGTGCCAGACGTTCGGCGTCGAGAGATAGGCGTAGCTGAAGCACTTGTGCTGGGCGAGATGCATCGGATGCGTCGGCCTGCCGTGGCGCTTCAGATACGACGGCGCGGCGACCGTGTAGCGTGGCATGGTGAAGAGCCGCCGCGCGATCAGCGAAGAGTCCGGCAGCCGCGCGATCCGCACCGCCATGTCGAAACCCTCGCCGATCAGATCGACGGTCGCATCGCTCAGATGCAGATCAACCGAGACTTCCGGATAGGCTTCGAAGAACTCCGGCAGCAGCGGCGCCACGGCCTTGATGCCGAACGTCATGGGGACGGCGAGCCGCACCAGCCCGCGCGGCGCCACCGATTGCGCCAGCGCCTCATTCTCCGCCGCCTCGCCGTCGGCCAGCAGCCGCGTCGCGCGATCGGCGAGCTTGTGCCCGGCATCGGTCAGCGCGAGCCGGCGCGAGGTGCGGTTGAACAGGCGCGCGCCGAGCCGCTCCTCCAGCCGGGTCACCGCCTTCGAAACCGTCGCCTTGGACATCGCCAGCTCGCCCGCAGCCCCCGCAAACGACCGCAATTCCACGACTTTCGCGAAAATCGCGAGCGCTTCGAAATCGGGGAGTTTTGCCATGCGAGCGGCCTCACGAGGACGGAAAGGGAAACAATGAGTTTCGACAGTTTCTATTTCTATACCACATAGACGGGCTTATCCAAGGGTCATCGGAAATTCAGGACTCGATGTCGATGGCGGGTTTCGGCGCTGATCGGAACCGCGGCCCATTCACGTCAGGGAATTGCACAGATGATCGAACTCAGACCTTTCGCAAAGCTCGGCGGCGCCGATCACGGCTGGCTCAAGGCCAAGCATCATTTCTCCTTCGCCAGCCACTATGACCCGAACAACATGGGCCATGGCGCCTTGCGGGTGTGGAATGACGACGAGATCGCACCGAACACCGGCTTTCCCGCCCACCCCCACGCCAACATGGAAATCATCACCTATGTGCGCGAGGGCGCAATCACTCATCAGGACAGCCTCGGCAACGAGGGCCGGACTGAAGCGGGCGACGTGCAGGTGATGAGCGCCGGCAGCGGCATCCGCCACTCCGAATACAATCTCGAGCCGACCAGGACGCGGATCTTCCAGATCTGGATCGAACCGACCACGCGAGGCGGCCAGCCGACCTGGGGCGCAAAACCATTCCCGAAGGCGGACCGCTCCGGCAAGCTCGTCACCATTGCGAGCGGCTTCGAGGACGATGCGGAAGCACTGCCGATCCGCGCCGATGCGCGGGTGCTCGCCACCACGCTGAAGGCCGGCGAGAGCGCCGAGTACGAGCCACAGCAGGCGCGGCACCTCTACCTTGTGCCCGCGGCGGGTTCCGTCGAGGTGAACGGCGTCCGCGTCAATGCCCGCGACGGCGCCGCGATCCGCGACGAGGCCAAGCTGAAGATCACGGCGCTCGAAGACTCCGAGCTCGTGCTCGTCGACGCGGCGTAACCATCTCTCATGGCCGGGCTTGTCCCGGCCATCCACGCCGATCCGCGTCGAACAAGAACGTGGATGCCCGGACGAGCCCGGGCATGACGTCCCCAACAGCCAGCCGTCAACCCCACCCAACGGAGACTACCATGACCAAAGTTCTCGTCCTCTATTACTCCGCCTATGGCCATATCGAAGCCATGGCGAATGCCGTCGCCGAAGGCGCGCGCGAAGCCGGCGCCACCGTCGACATCAAGCGCGTGCCGGAGCTGGTGCCGGCCGAGGTCGCGAAGGCCTCGCACTACAAGCTCGACCAGGCCGCGCCGGTCGCTAGAATCGAGGATCTCGCGAACTACGACGCGATCATCGTCGGCACCGGCACCCGCTTCGGCCGGATGGCCTCACAGATGGCGAACTTCCTCGACCAGGCCGGCGGGCTCTGGGCCAAGGGCGCGCTGCACGGCAAGGTCGGCGGCGCCTTCACCTCCACCGCGACCCAGCACGGCGGCCAGGAGACCACGTTGTTCTCGATCATCACCAACCTGCTGCATTTCGGCATGGTGGTGGTCGGCATGAACTACGGCTTCGCCGGCCAGATGAAGCTCGACGAGGTCACGGGCGGGGCACCCTACGGCGCCACCACCATCACGGGCGGCGATGGCAGCCGTCAGCCCAGCGCCAACGAGCTCGCCGGCGCACGCTATCAGGGCCGCCAGATCGCGGAGACCGCCAAGAAGCTGCACGGCTGAGCCTCGCAGTTCAGCTTACGACCGACTGCATGGCTGATGCGACTCGGGCGGCATTCTCATTCGAGGATGCCGCCCCATCTTTGACCGGAATACTCGACAAAGAACGATACGAATGGCCTTCGAACTCTTGTTGATCGCGCAGATGATCCGCAAGCCCGCACAAGCACTCGCGCGCCGCTGGTATTGTCGCAGCCTATTCCGCGCCTCGCGCGGCCGGCTTCGCTGCGCCAGTTGCGCGGGATCGTAAGGCGCCGGCTTCTCGCTAGATTTGCGTGATGTCGGCGTAAGGCGGAGCTGAATCCGTCGGCGGAGGGGCCGGGGCCGTCGACAGCCACCAGCCCTTACCGGCAAACCAGCACGTCTCATCGGGAGCGCCTTCTCTCCGTAGAGACTGCACGCTTTCCCATCCTCTTGCGAACGCCTCACTCAATCGCCGACCCACCTCGGAGTCCTGCAATCCGGCGCAGCCGATGAACTGGGCGCGACTGAGGAATGTCGCTGGCCAGATCGCGCCGTTATCCGGGCGGGTTATCATCAACATGCCGCCGAGCGTGCCTTCCGGCGCCAACGGAAACACCAGCCGCCCGCCGGGCCGCAGCGCCTCGAGCCATTCCGCAGCCGGCTGCGCCGCGCCCGCGCAGACGTAGATCACGTCCGCAGCGGGCAGATCCGACGCGATGCCCGAGCGTTCGCGCACATCCACATGGGCAATGTCCTTCAGATTGTCGCGCGCGAGCGCCGAAAGGCGCGGGTCGATCTCATAGGCGTGAACGCGGCCGCCGGGTCCGACGAGATGAGCGAGGATCGCGGTGTAATAGCCGCTGCCCGCGCCGATCTGGACCACGGTCTCGCCTTCCCTGACGGCGCAACGGCTGAGCCAGTAGGCGTGCGCACCGGGCATTCCGATATTGAGGCCGCGCGCCGCGTCCAACGCCAACAGCGCGTTCTGGTAGATGAAGGCAGGATCGTCATCGGGCGTCACGACATAGGGGTGACTGCCGAAGGAGATCGACCACGGCCCGGGCCCGACGAACGGCTCGCGCCTGACCATCCGAAACGCCTGCTCGATGCGAGGATCCGCAGCCTTCGCAGCGGCACAAATCAGCTGCGCATAGAATGCACGATATTTTGTCGAACGATCTTCCATGTCGCCTCCGGGAAGCGCAGACGACGATAGCACATCAATTGCGATATTCGAGTGATCCTGCAACCCGGGCGCGAACGCTATCGCACTCCCTTGCCCATCGCCCGCGCCGCGATGGCGGCGAGCCTCGGATAGCGGCGCAGGCCCTGCGCGGCGTGGTCGCGCCACGCGTAGGGCAAACCGCGCCAGGACAGCGCCACGCTGACATCGGTCAGCAGCACTTTTTCGGCGCCGAAGCGCCGCTTGTAGTCCTGGTTGCCGATGCTGAGGTCGAAGCGGCGGATGCCTTGCGCATGCAGCGCGGCCATGGTGCGCTCGGTGACGAGCAGACCCGGCGAACAGCTCGACCATGCATCGCTGGCATGACTGATGCGCAGCAGGATATAGGTCGCGCCATGCTTGACGCCGAGCGCGGTGGCGACGACGCCCTCGTCGCACACAAGCGCCGAGACAATGGCATAACCTTCCGCGACGCCCTGGCGAACGACCTCGCGATAGAACCGCGCATGGGTCTCGTCGTTGAGGACGAAGGGCGAGCCGAGCTTTTGCATGCGCGCCTGCTGCTGCGCATCCATCACGTCCAGCAGTTCATGCGCGCGCCCGACGTCCGCGGCGATCTCGAAGCGCGCGCCGGCATGGCGGCTGAAGACTCGCCAGCAGCGCGGCATCTGCAGGCGCTTGATCGCGGCCTGATAGTCGCGATAGTCATCGCCCATCAGCACGAGATTGCCATTGAGCGAGGAGGATCCGATCCGCCCGAGCGACACCAGCGGATTGGGCTTGCCTCCGACCTGCGCCGGCATCTTCCTCAGGCGGAGCAGATCGAAACGGTCGGGCAACGCGCGCAAAGCGTCGATCAGCGCCTCGTTGATCGCATCCGTCGCCTCCGCATCCAACGCAGCATCGAGCGCCAGGATCGGCGCATTGTTGTCGGAGACCCCGAGATCTGCGAACTCGACGATGCGGATGCCACGCCTGATATGGCTGATCATCGGCACGATCGCGATGTCCTTGCCAGTGGCGACATCGAAGATCACGGCGATCAGCGGGGCGACGTCCTGAAACGACTCGTACCAGGCGTCGAGCCAGTAGACATGCTGGAACGCGGTGCGGTGCCCGGTGCTCAGGCGCGAGGCCACGTGCCGCCAGTCGCGCGCGAAATCGATTGCGATTCCCGACGTGCTGGACACCCGGCCGTCTAGTTGCTCGACGCTGAGAAACGTCATTCCGCTGGACATACGACTACTGAATGTTTCCCGATAGATTATGTTTTGCTGCAGACCACAAGCAACCTCGCCGCTTATCGTTAAGCCGGTGTCACCGGCGGCTTGGCTGCGACAAGCTGTCAGCGTTTCGGTTCTATCTGCTCTACGCATTGGAACCTTGCCAGGAAGTGCAGGCCGGCCACGGCAAGCGCGAACATGAACCAGATCGGATTCTGCCGGTCGAGCAGGAAGGTCTCGGTGGCCCCGTAGTACAGGCCGAACAACCACACGGTGAGGAACAGCTTGGCCAGTGCGCCGCTGCGGCTGTGAACCTGGGCCGCCTGGAAATTGCCAAGCGGTGCGAGCACAAAGACGAGAACGACCAGCAGCAGGCCCGGCAGACCGATTGTGACCGCGAGATCGAGATAGCTGTTGTGGCTGTGCGCCGCAGTGGTTGCCCATTCGGCACCTTGCGCGGTCTGCCGTGCCGTCACGTCGTCCCAGAACGCCGCATAGCCGTGGCCGATGATCGGCTTCTCCGCGACGGCCGCGAGCGCGAACTCCCAGATCGCGGAGCGCCCGGTGAAGGTGGGATCGAGCGGAAGCAGCCGCGTCATCGCCCCGAGCGCCGGGCTGAGAACGCTGCCGACCGTCAACAGGTTCATCAGGATCAGCGGCACGAAGCAGATGATCCGCTTCAGCCACAGGCCCGGCGTGACATAGACCAGGGAGGCGAGAGCGTAGATCGCAAGGCACAGCACCGAGGACGTCTTGCCGCCGGTGAAGATCAGGAAGATGCCCGCCAGCGCTGCGACCGCCGGGCCCATCACGAAGGAGCCGACGGCGGACAGGTAGATGCCGACATAGACCAGGATCGTCATCACGGGCGAAGCGATGTTCTTGTGGGCAAAGCTGCCGCGCCAGTCGCCGGCAAGTTGCGGTTCGGTGATGTCGAGGGCCGTGTGGATCGAGTATTGCGGAGCGAGGAAGACGCCGAGATAGCAGAGCGCGAGCAGCACGAGCGCGGCGATACCCAGGCAAAGGTTGAAGCTGCGCTGCGTCGGCGGCAGCAAGGGCAGCAAGACGGCGAGCGACGTCACGCTGGCCGCGAGCACGAACCGCTGGAGCGAAACGCCGCGGTTCTCGGAGAAAGCGATGTTGATCAGCAGCCAGCCGACGAGGCAGAGGTGCAACGGCGTCACCAGGGTCCTCAGCGACGGAGCGTCGGTGGCGGCGGCGAGCAGAACCGCGACCGCAGCCAGGAGGCCGAAGGAGATGTAGGTCAGCGCCATGCGTCCGCCGACGACGGTGACGAGGTCGGGATTGCGCAGGTCCGGGAACGGATCGAGAGTGACCAGCACCAGCAGCAGCGCCGCGACGGCGACGAGACAGCGCGCCGCGTGCGCGGCATTCAGCCTCGCGAGCCCATCGCGCAGGACGTGGCCGAACGACCGGGTCTCGACGTCGGTGATGTCAGCGGCGCTGCGATCCAAGCTGCAATCCATGGGCAGGTGGTGGGGCCGGGGAAGCTCCAGGTTCTAGCTCATCCCCGTTAACCATTCGTCAACCAGCATCGCGACGATGGCGGACACTGGTGCCGCCGAACTGCGACCGCACGCCTCCAGATTTGGCACCGGCTCGATGGCACCGGCTTAACGCTAATACACGAAACCGGCGCCGCGCCGACCTTCGCGGCAACGCTTCGACCGTAATGGGGATATCATCCGCAACGGCCGAGGTTGCCTATGCTGGCGTTGGCAAGCGCGGCAGATGCGCCCTGGTTAACAGTCCATTAAAAGACGAGCCGCCGCTTGATCACCGCCGACGACGTTCTCGAACTCCCGGTTGCGCCGCGCGCGCCGGCGGGCCTGCGCAGCCCGCTGCCGGTGAATTCGGTCGCGGTGTCCGTCGTCATTCCCGCCAAGAACGCAGCGGCCTATCTCGGCGAAACCCTCGCGAGCGCACTGACGCAAGGCGATGTCGGCGAGGTGATCGTCGTGGACGACGGCTCGACCGACGATACCGTGGCAATCGTCCGCGCCGTGCGCGATCCGCGGCTGCGCCTGTTGCACAACGACGCTGCCGGCGTGTCGGCGGCACGCAATCTCGGCGCCCGGCATGCGAGCGGCGAGTGGCTTCTCTTCCTGGATGCCGACGACCGCCTGCGGCCCGGTGCGGTCTCGGCGCTGTTGTCGGCGGCGCGCGGCGCTCCGCGCGCGATTCTCGTCTACGGCGACTACAATACGATCGATGGCGAAGGACGGCAGATCGGCCGGCGCGACCTGTTGAAGGGACGCCGCAAGCCGTCCGGCGACGTGCTGGTGCAGCTCACGGCTGGGAACTTCATCGTCAACGGTGGCATCGTGCTCACACGTGCGGACGCTTTCCGCGCCGTCGGCGGTTTCGACGTCTCGCTCAGATATTGCGAGGACTGGCATTGCTGGTGCCGCCTTGCAGCGATCGGCGAATTCGCATTCGCGCCGAAGCTTCTGCTGGACTATCGCCTGCATACGTCCAACACGATGAACGCGGCGGTGCGGACCCCGCAGGATTTCCTGCCGGCGGTCGCGCGGGTTTTCGATGACGGGCTGATCCTGGCGAGACTCCCCGAGGGCACGGCGAGCGGATTGCGCCAGGCCGCCGAGATTCATCTCGTCACCTATTCGGCGATGCAAGCGGTTCGCTTCGGCAGATATCGCGAAGCCTTCGCCTATCTCGCGATGATCGGCCGGCTGTCGCTGAGATCGCTGCCACGCGCCGCGATCAGGGTCGCCCTCGCCCGTTTCGGCATCTAGTCCGCCGCCGCGCCATCAGGACACGATCTTCGAGGCCTCATAGGGCCTTGGCTCGAGCCCGAAGGCTGCCAGGGCGGCGCCAAGCGCAACCATCACGGGATGCATCGCGACGACTGCCTTCGACGACCTCAGCAAGGCTGTGGCGCGGACCAGCGACAGCGGCACCCGCCCAAGCATCTGCGCGAACACCCGCGCACGCGCCGCCGTGGTCTGCGCGGCCTTGTACTGCACACGATAGTTGATCGCACCGATGCGCAGGCCGCGCTTTGCGATCCAGCCCAGGCTGGTGCGGTTGTGCGGCACGGTCTCGGTGATGACGGCGTCCGCCATCCAGTGGAACAGCATGCCGGCGTCACGGCACCGCACGAAGAAATCACAATCGCCGCCGCCGAGAAAATTGAAGCGCAGGTCGAACGCGGGACGATCGAACCGTTCGAAGGCGGCACGCGTGATCAGACAATTGCCGCACCCATAGATCAGCGGCACTGCACCGCTGTAGTCATAGGCGGGACAGAAGGCGGGATGACGCGAAAGCCAGGGCTTGCTGTCGTCGTCGAAGACCGGCAGCACCGGCCCGCCGACCACGTCGGCACCGGTCGCCTCCGCAGTGCGGACCATCAGTTCGAGCCAGTCGGGCGAAGCGATCTCGTCGTCGTCGATCATCAGGAAACGGGTTGCGGCGGGAAACAGCCCCTGCGCCGTCTCGAATGCGGCGTTGATCGCCTGGCAGTTCCCCTGCCGCTTCTCGACGAGGCAGACGCCCTGGAGCCGGCCATCGGCGAGATACTCAGCGGCGACCGGCGCGCTTTCGCGCCGCGCAGCGTCGTTCTCGACCATGACGACGGCAAAGGAGCGGGGTGTACGCTGGCTCGCCAGCGAGTCCAGGGTCAGGCGCAGATGCTGCGGGCGCCGGAAACAGGGAATGCAGACGACAATGCCTACCGACAGATCGATGACGCGGGAGCTCGCCACGATCTCCCGGTTGGGATCGCACACGACGTCCGAGATGCGCGTGGCGGACAGGTCTGTCGGGATCAATGTCATGACGTCCTAGATGGCCGAGATATGTTGAGAAAGCCCTGCTTCGATCGCGCGGATCGGCCGCGTGCCGTGATGGCACGTCACTGCGGGACAGATGCGTGCCAAAATGAACGATCGGCGCGCGGCACACCCGCCACGCGATTCCGGTGATTTCCAGCAATCCCGGCACGACACCATGCACTTAACCGCCTTCGCGTGTTTCTGCCGCAAAACCTCGCACGCGTGTTAGTGCAATTCGCGGTCCAGTGCGCCGACAACGTCTCAGCATGAACAATGCCGTAGTTAACGCCTATACGCATTAACCCGACCGTAAGCACTGCGATCGGTGAGACGGCGCGGCATCGGATTTGCTCTTCGGGCGAGCGAGTCTTTTCCTGTAAATTTGAATAGAACAAGCGCGGTCAGAAAATCATGAACAAGCCAGCCACCATCGACTTCGCGACAGCCACGGCAATCAATGTCTCCGGGGCCTTACCACCCACCCAGGCGCTGCATGATCTAGTACCCGGCGAGGCCCGCGACAGCCTGCTCGCCGTCCACGACGTGCTGTGCCGCGAGCTGCCGCAAGACCGGCTCGCCATCTATGAAGCCGGCGGCGGCTCGTGCAGCGTACTGCCGCCGGAATTGCTGGGCCGCAGCAAGGTCACGGTCGTCGACATCGACGAGGACCAGGTCCGCAACAACACCTACGCCGACGAGGCGATCCTCGGCGACGTCCAGACCTACCGCTTCGGGCGCGAGACCTTCGACCTCGTGATCTGCTACAACGTGATCGAGCATCTGCCGAACGTCGACGCGGCGCTCCTGAATTTCCGTGACGCGCTCAAGCGCGGCGGGATGATCCTGATCGGCGCGCCCAATCCACGCTCGCTCTCCGGTGTCGTCACCAAATATTCGCCCCACTGGTTTCACGTCTGGTTCTACCGGCACATCCGCGGCATCAAGGACGCCGGCCTGCCCGGCGAGCCGCCATTCCCGACGTTCTTCCATCCGCTGGTGACGCTGCCCCGGCTCGAAGCTTTCGCGACAGCCAACGGCCTCGAGATGATCTATCGACGTGAGGTGGAGAGTCCGCGCTACCCCGAGATGCGCCGGCGCAAGCCGTTGTTTGCGGCCCTAGTCGACGCCGGCGCCGCGGTGCTGAACGCCGTGCTGCCGCGCGGCACCGACGTCCGTCGCGGCGACTATCATGTCATCCTGCGGAAGCGCTGACGGCCATGACGCGTGCCCGGCCCATCGCTGGACGAGCGGCGGCTCGCGGCCACGCTGCGCGCGGTAACGAATCGTTAATCCCTGGAAGATCCCGGTATCGCGAGCGTCACAAGGACGCGCGTAGGGGTGGCATGCGCTTAAACGCTTTGTTTGCCATTTCCGTGAATAGTCCCTCAGCGAGTATGGTTAATTTTCCCTGTTGCGTTGATTGGGCACCCATATGCCGGGTGCGTGGCGTAAAGCGAAGAGTAACCCCTCAGCCCGCGGCAGTTGGAATGAAAGCTGGGGATCATGCTTGACTATAACCAGCCGATCGATCGGACCGGACCGGCGGCCCCGCAACGGAAGCCTCAGGCCGGCTTCAACGTGCTCGAGCTCGTCAATTTGCTCTGGCGGCGAAAGGTCGCGATCGCGGCGGCCGCCCTGCTCGGCGCGACGCTCGCGGTCGTTGCCGGCAAGAGCGTGACGCCCCGCTACACCGCCACCGCTCAGCTCTATGTCGACCCGCGCGAGCTCCAACTCGTCGATCGCGAACTCACGCCCCGCGCCCAGGACATCTCCGGCATGTCCATGGTGGTGGAGAGCCAGGCGCGCCTGATCACCTCCAACAGCGTACTGCTCCAGGTGATCCAGCAGGCAGGTCTCGACAAGGATCCAGAATTCGGAGGCGGCGACGGCAGGAGCCTGATGTCGTCGCTGCTCGGCCTGATCGGCCTGCAACCCCGCGCGCCGTCCGCCGCGGAGAAGAATGAAGTGCAGCTTGCTGCGCTCGACGCATTGAACAAGCACATCACCGTCCGCAAGACCGAGAAGAGCTTCATCGTCGACATCGAAGTCTGGTCGACGGATCCCGCGAAAGCGGCGATGCTGGCCAACACGCTGACCAATGCCTACCTCGCAGAATCCCGCAACTCGCAGGCATCGGCGGCACGGCGCGCCACCAACGATCTCTCCAGCCGCCTGAAGGAGCTGCGCGACCGGCTGCGCAACGCCGAGACTGCGCTTGCCACCTACAAGGCCCAGAACAATTTCGTCGGCACCCAGGATGCGCTGATCAGCGACCAGCAACTCTCCGCCAGCAACCAGCGGCTCTCCGCGGCCCGTGCGGCGACGATGGATGCGCAGGCACGGCTCGATCAGATCGAGGCGAGCCGGCGCGCGGCCACGGATGCGGGTGCGATCCCCGAGGCGCTGCAATCGCCGACGATCGCGAATCTGCGCGCGCAATATGCCGACGCCCGCAAGAAATATGCGGAGCAGGCCGGCGAGCTCGGGCCGCGCCATCCGGCGCTGCGCCAGACCGAGAAGCAGGTCGAGGACCTCAAGCGTACCATCAACGAAGAGATTGACCGCTTCGCCCAGTCCGCAAAGAACGATTTGACGCGCGCCCGCGATTTCGAAGCCTCGCTCAACCGGGCGCTGGAGGCCCAGAAGCGGCAGAGTGTCCAGCTCAGCCAGGCCGCCGTGCGCCTGCGCGAGCTCGAGCGCGAAGCCGATGCCAGCCGTGACGTCTATCAGTCCTTTCTCAAGCGCTCCCGCGAGACCGAGGAACAGGAGAGCCTGAACACGTCGGCGGCCCGCGTCATCGGCGAGGCGACGGTGCCGCAGCGGCGCTCGTTCCCGCCCGCGATGAGCTTGTTCGCCATGATCGGCTTCATCTTCGGGGCGATCGCGGCCTCGAGCTGGTTCGTCGCGGTCGAGTTGCTATTCACCGGCGCGATCGCACCAGCGCCGGCGCCTGCCCGTCCACAGCGCGCGCCGGCGCCGGATGCAGTGCGGGCTCCGCAGCGCGCGCCTCCGCCAGAGGCTTCGCCGCCTCAGCCGGCCTCGCGAGTTCCGGAAGTCGAACAGATTCCGCCGGAACTTGTCGCGCCCCCGCTCCAGCCCTCGATGGTCGAAAAGCCCGTGATCGAGAAGCCGCTGATCGCACGCTTCCAGGAAGCCGACGTCATCCACACGCTCGGCGCCATACTCGCTACCGGCGGCGGCATCGACCTCACGCGGCTGGGTTGGCCAACGCTCCGCCCCGGCTTTCCCCTGACGACACTGCTCAACGCCTGGCGTGACATGCGCGCGGCGGTCGTCCGGCGCGCCCGCGGCAAGGCGATGCCGGTCATCGCGCTTGTCGGTGCCGGCGAGACCACCGGACGTAGCGTGACCACGCTGAATTTCGCGCTGGCCGCCGCCCGCGACGGCGCCCGCGTGCTGATGATCGATGCCGACCATCAGGCACGCTCGCTCTCGAACAAGGTCAGCCGTCCCAGCAAGAGCGAACCGAGCAGGCTCGGATGGCTCTCGATCGGCAGCAAGGACGCACGCGAGATCAAGACGGTCAACGGCATCTCGGTGCTGCCCGCCGCGGAGGGCGATGCCGACAAGGCTGCCGCCGCGATCCGCAAGGCGATTGCGCAGGCCCGTTCCGCCGGCGGCTATGATCTCGTGATCCTCGACGGCCCGGCGATGCCGCTCTCGGCCGGCGGCCGCAAGCTGCTTGACGACACCGACTCGCTGGTGGCCGTGCTGCCGACCAGCCTCGACGTCAACGACAGCCTGGAAGAGATCCTGGCCGCGCTCGGCTCTGCCGAGCGCAAGCTCGTCGGCGTCGTGCTCGACGAGCTCACCCCTGCAATCCAAACGCGCCATCGAGGCAGACAATATGCTTGAGCGCCGCGTCAACCTCGACGGACGGGCAGCGACTGCCGAGGTGCCGAGAATCACCGTGGGCGGGCTTCGCATGGCCGCGCTCGATCTGGAAGCCACCGCCGATTTCATGATCGAGGCGACCGATCCCGACAGTCGCATCGGCCGTCCGCTGTTCCTCACCTCGGCCAATGGCGAGGTGCTGGCGCGCTGCTCGACCGAGCCGCAGACCGAGCGGCTGTTCCGCGCCGCCGACCTGATCAACGCCGACGGCCAGCCTCTGGTCGCGGCCTCGAAGCTGCAATCCTGGTTCCCGCTGCCGGAGCGCGTTGCGACCACGGACCTATTCCATATCGTCGCGCGCAAGGCTGAAGCGGTCGGCCGCACGTTTTATATGTTCGGCGCAAGCGAGGTCGAGAACGCCGCTGCGGTCGAGAACGTCCAGAAGATGTATCCCAAGCTCAAAATCGTCGGACGCAGCCACGGCTATCTGCGAGGCGAGGCGCTGCGTGCCAAGGTCGAGGAGATCAACGCCCTGGCCCCGGATTATCTGTGGGTCGCCCTCGGCGTGCCCAACGAGCAGGCATTCGTAAGAGAGTTCACGCCGCATCTCACCAATGTTGGCGTCATCAAGACGTCCGGCGGCCTGTTCAATTTCCTGTCGGGCAGTCGTTCCCGCGCGCCGCAATGGATGCAGAAGATCGGACTCGAATGGGCCTGGCGCACCTTGCTGGAGCCACGCCGTCTACTCTGGCGCTATTTGACCACCAACCCCCGCGCGCTCTATCTTCTCTTCAGCCGCAACCGCCCCGTCCGCTAGAAGAAGAGCAGAAGACGACATGACCGACCAACCGACCGTCCTCGTCACCGGGGGTGCGGGCTATATTGGCTCGCATGCGTGCCGCGCATTGACCGCCGCCGGCTATCAGCCCGTCGTTTATGACAATCTCTCGACAGGTCATCGCAGCTTCGTCTCCGGCCCGCTGGTGACGGGCGATCTGCTCGATGGCGCGGCGCTGGCGCGCGCCTTCGCCGACCACAAGGTCACGGCGGTGATGCACTTCGCGGCGGCGAGTCTCGTCGGGGAGTCCATGACCGACCCGCAGAAATACTACATCAACAACGTCCAGGGCACGTTGTCGCTGTTGCAGGCCATGCGCAACGCGGGCTGCCATCGCATCGTGTTCTCCTCGACCGGCGCCGTCTACGGCAACGCCGATTCCAAGGCGCTGCCGGAAGACTTCCCCTGCGCGCCGATCAATCCGTACGGCGCATCGAAGCTGATGATCGAGCGCATGCTCGCCGACTACCGCACCGCCTATGGCTTCGGTGCGTTCTGCCTGCGCTATTTCAATGCCAGCGGCGCCGATCCGGCCGGCGGGATCGGCGAGCTGCGCGACAACGAAACCCATCTCATTCCACGTGCGATGATGGCGCTGCAGGGCCATGTCGACTTCGCGGTGTTCGGCGACGACTACGACACGCCCGACGGCACTGCCATTCGCGACTACATCCACGTCACGGATCTTGCAGCAGCGCACGTCGCGGCACTGAAGCTTCTGGAACAAGGGCATGCCGGCGGCAGCTTCAATCTCGGCACCGGTTCCGGCTTCTCCGTACGCGAGATCCTCGACGCGATCAGGCAGGAGGCCGGGCGCGAGGTGCCGCACAGCGTCAAGCCGCGCCGCGCCGGCGACCCCACCTATCTGGTCGCGGATCCTTCTGCCGCGAGAAAGGTGCTGAACTTCGTGCCGCGCCACTCCGATCTGCCGACGGTCATCCGCACGGCCTGGGCCTGGCACCAGAAGGCGCATCCGTTCAGATCGCGCTAGGCGACCGTATTGCAGCTTGCCGGCGGGTACCTTAAGCCGCTAAAGGGAATGAAGAGACTATGAAAACCCGCGCCGGCCGCTTTTCCGGCCGCCGGGTGCTTGTGGTATGGCCGCCGATGGAGCGGCATACGTGGCTGCGCGACGCGCCGTTCTTCAAAGCTTCAGGACCACGACCGCGTGCGCGCATCGGCCTGCTTTCAGGCGCGACAAGGAGCACGGAGCGAATGCATCAGGCCGCAAGCCTGCAATTCGAGCGCGTGGTGAACGAATTCGCCCGCTGGCTCGCCGTGCCCGAGGACGAACGGTCGCCGGCGCCGGCCTGGTGGTGGGGACCCGCGATCGCGGTGCGCGACGCGCACCAGCCGATGCCAGGTGCGTGGTCGTGCACACTCGGCCTCGGCGACGGATCGACCTTTGCCGACGGAGCGTGCCTGCTTCTCGCCCTGTTCGAGGATCAGACCTCACTGCCATGGCCGGACGATTTTCCGCGCAAGGCGGAACGCGAGGCTGAGGAGTCCCGTGAGCTGCACCCGCTGCCGTCAGACGACAGCGCGTTTCAACCGTAGCGCCGCGGCCTCCTCGGCGACGGGATCCCGCTCCGGCTGCAGCGGCGGCGCGACGGGCAGCACCATCGGCCGCAGCAACTCCGCGATCTGCCGCGCCGGCAGCGGCCTGGAGATGAGAAAGCCCTGCATCTCGTCGCAGCCATGGGTCCGCAGGAACGCCTCCTGCTCGGCATTCTCGACGCCTTCGGCGACGACGGTCATGCCGAGTGCCTTGCCCATGCTGATGATCGCCTGTGCGATCGCCTGGTCCTCCGAATCGTGCGGCAGGTCGCGCACGAAGGAGCGGTCGATCTTGATGGTGTCGATCGGAAAATGCTTCATCAGCGACATCGACGAATAGCCGGTGCCGAAATCGTCGATGGCGAGGCGGATGCCGCGGCTCTGGATGGAGTCGAGGACCTTGAGCGCACGACCGACATTGCGCATCATCATGCTCTCGGTGACCTCCAACTGGAGCAGCACGGGCGACATGCCGCTGGCGGCCAGCGCTTCGTCGACGTCCTGCAACAGATGCTCGTCGACAAACTGGCGCGGCGACAGGTTGACCGCCATCGACAGCGGCAACAGGCCGCGGCGTTGCCAGGCCATGGCTTGCGCGCAGGCCTCATTCAGCACCCAGCGGCCGATCGGCACGATCAGCCCGGTTTCCTCGGCAAGCGGAATGAATTGCGCCGGCGAGACATTGCCGAGATCGGGATGCGTCCAGCGCAGCAGCGCTTCGACCCCCGTAATCTGGCCGGTCCCCATGTCCACCTTGGGCTGGTAGTTCAGCGAGAACTGCTCGCGCTCCAGCGCGCGGCGCAGCGCGCTCTCAAGCGACAGCCGCTCGATCGACTGCGTCTTCACTTCGTTGGAGAAGAAGCGGTAACCGTTCTTGCCGTCTTCCTTGGCGAGGTACATCGCCATGTCGGCGTTCTTGGTCAGCGTCTGCGCGTCGGAACCGTTGGTCGGATACATCGCGATGCCGATGGACGCCGTGGTGTGGCACTCGTGGCCCGCCAGCTCCATCGGCTCGGCCAGCGCCGCAAGCAGCCCGGTCGCGATGCGCTGGACGTCGTCAATCTCGCCGCACTGGTCAAGGATCACCACGAACTCGTCGCCGCCGAGTCGCGCCACCACGTCGCTGGCCCGCAGCGCGCCGCGCAACCGGTTCGCCACTTCGAGCAGGAGCAGGTCGCCGGCCTCGTGACCCAGTGAATCGTTGATGACCTTGAAACGGTCGAGATCGATGAACAGCACTGCAAAGCGGTGATCGCGACGCTGCGCGGTGTCGATCGCCGCGTGCAGCAGCTCGTTGAAGGTCTCGCGGTTCGGCAGGTCCGTCAGGCTGTCATGCGAGGCGAGATACTCGATCCGCTCGTCTGCCTGTTTCTTCTCGTCGGCGCGATCGAAATTCTCCATCGCGAAGGAGACGTTGTCGGCGAGGCGCTGCAACAGCTCGGCGAATTCGGGCGTGAAGGTCGCCGGTTCGGTCGACATGTAGATCATGACGCCGACGGCCTGGTCGTGCGCGATGAGCGGAAACGCGGCGCCCGACCGCGCGCCGTCCCCGCGCACGATGGCGTGGAAGACACGGACGCGGTCGTCATTGAGATAGTCGTTGCTGATGCAGGGCTGGCGCGTGCGGAACGCCGTGCCGCTCATGCCGCGCCCTTCGGGCCGCTCGGGATCGATGGAGAGACGGACGTTGCGCGTGGTGTCGGCGGACGGGCCCGCGGCGGCTACGATCTCGAGCTGGTCCGTGCCGGCCCTCGCCAGCGCAATCGTGGTCGAGGTGAACTTGGCACCGTTCGATGCCGCAAGGCATACGAGCTCGAACAGCTCGGCACGCGACTTTGCCCGCATGATCGCCTCGTTGGTCGCGCTCAGAGCCGCGAACATGCGCGTCAGACGCTCCTTCTGCGCCTCGGTGCGGATCTTCTCCTCAGCGCGATCGAAATTGTCGAGTGCAAAGGAGACGTTCTCCGCCAGGCGCTCGAGCAGCTGGACCAGATCGGGGGTGAACGTATCCTCTTCCAGCGCGAGGAAGAGCAGAATGCCGACCGGCTTGTCCCCCTCCTTCAGAAGCGGGAAGCTCGCCGCAGCCCGCGTTCCATCCTCGATGGCCTTTGTGCGCCAGTATGCCGACCGCGGCTCGTTCAGATAGTCGTTCATGACACTGGGCCGGCGGGTTCGGAGTGAGGTGCCGATGATGCCCTGGCCCTCGGGATGGCCGGCGGAGATGTTACAGGTACGTCCAGCCATGCGCTCCCTCAGGCGCCCCTTGACCGCAACGACTTGAACGAGCTCGCGCTCTTCATCGATGATGCCGATTGTCGCCGAGGCAAAGAGATCGCCGAGCACAGCCGCCTGGCAGGCCGCCTCGAACAGCTCCTCGCGCGTTTTGGCGCGCATGATGGCTTCGTTCGTTGCGCTCAGCGCCTCGAACATGCCGCTCAGACGATCGCGCTGCTTGTCCGCTCGCGCCTTCTCGTCGGCGCGGTCGAAACTTTCGAGAGCGAAGGCGACATTGGCCTGAAGCTTGCGCAGCAACTCGACGAGCTCCGGCGTGAAGGTGCCACGCTCCGGAGAGTTGAGCAGAAAGACGCCCTCCACCCGGTCGCCGTTGAACAGCGGCAACGCCGCGGAGGATGCGATGCCGTTGCGGCGGGCGCTGGCCTGCCAGGGCGCGATGCGATCATCGGCAAGCACGTCGTTGCTGACGGCGGGCTGGCACGTGCGGAACGCCGTGCCCGTCAGTCCGCGCCCCTCGGGCACCCGGTCGGAGGTGGAGAACGTGAAGTTGCGAACCTGATCCGCGTTCGGTCCGTAGCAGGCGACGACGCGCAGCAACTCGGCCCGGCGATCGACCAGCGCGATGGTGGCCGAGGTGAACTTGGCTCCCTTCGCGGTCGCCTCGCAGACGAGGTCGAACAGCTCGGACCGCGACCGCGCACGCAGGATCGCCTCGTTGGTGGCGCTGAGCGCCGCATACATTCGCGCCAGGCACTCTTCTTCCGCGGCGATTCTGGCTTTCTCGGCCTCGCGGCCGAAATTCTCGATTGCGAACGAGACGTTCTCCGCCATGCGCAGCAGCAGCGCGACGATTTCCTCGTCCTTGGCCCAGGAGCGGCTGATGAAGAACAGCAGCACGCCGACGCTCTCGCCGTATCTGATCAGCGGCGCGACGACGCAGGCGGCAACGCGGGTGTTGACGTTGGCCTGCTCCCACGGCGAGCCCCTGGTGCGGCTCGCGAGATCGTCCTCGACGATGGCCTTCTGCGTCCGGAACACTTCGCCGGAAATGCCCTTGCCATAGGGGTTCTCCGGATCGACCGAATAGCGCGCCTGGGTGACCAGTTCGAGGTTCTGTCCGGTTGCCGCGACCGGAATCATCCAGTGCGAATCCGGTTCGCGAAGCAGGACGAAGGTCGCGAGCGACTTGCCGCTGTGGACCGATGCATCGCACACGAGCTGGTACAACTCCTGCTCGGTCTTGGCGCGCAGGATGGCTTCGTTGGTAGCGCTGATGGCACCGAACATTCGGTTGAGCCGCCGTGTCGCCCGTTCACTTGCCTGCCGCGCGGTCTCGCGCGCGAAATTGTCCAGCGCGTAGGATATGTTCGCCGACATGCGCTCGAACAGCGACACCATCTGCTCGTCCAGCGAATTGGCTTCGCTACGCGTCACGTACAATACGCCGACGCTTTTGCCGTCGCAGAGCAGCGGCATCGCCGCGGCCGCGCCGATGTGAGCCTTGGCGGCGCCCTCGCGCCACGCCAGCGAGCGCGGATCGTTCAAATAGTCGTTGCTGATGCACAGCTTCTGATCGCGAAAAGCCTCACCGCCGACGCCGGATCCTTCAGGTGTGCCGGCTTCCGTCGTGATCACGATCGAGCGGAGCCGCGGAATGTCATCGCCACAGCCGGCCGCGTAGCGCAGCCGCCGGCCGTCCGGCTCCACCAGGAACACGGCAACGGCCAGAAAATCCCCGCTCGAAAATCCGGCGTCGCAGACCTTCTGGTACAGCTCGTCCGGCGATCTCGCGTAAAGGATCGCTTCATTGATGGCGCTCAACGCCGCAAAGGTGCGCGCGAGTGTCGTCGGCACGATCTCAGCTCCCGGGCATTTCTGCCTATTTCTCCCGGTGACTTTATCAGCGGCGATCGCCTAAGTGGTCGTTATTGCGCACTGCAAACCATCGATCAAAGTGAACGAGCAGCGAACGAGCAACGCAAAACTGCCGGAAACGCTACCGCGCGGGACGAATCTTCGACCAAAGGCGCGTTCTCTCTACGAATTTGCAGCCCTGCGATGGTTTACGGGAGATTGATATCGCTGCTGCGCTTTGAGACGATGGCACCCAACGAGCAGCCTGTTACGGGCGCCAAGCCGAGGGAACGCCATGCCGATCGTCAGGGCCGATCGCCTCACGCGCATCAGCGCCGCCCTGCTCCGCGCCGCCGGAGCATCCGAGGAAGAGGCCGATGCGGTCGCTATCGGCTGCGTCAACGCCAATCTCGCCGGCCATGATTCCCACGGTGTGATCGCCGTTCCCACCTATATCGACCGCATCAAGGCCGGTCACATCGTTCCCGGCGCCAAGTGGACCATCGTCCAGGAATCCCCGACCACGACCGTGGTCGATGGCCATTGGGGCTTTGGTTTCCACGTCAACGCCAAAGCGATGGCGCTGACGATCGAGAAGGCGAAGACCGCGAACGTCGCCGCCTGCACCGTGTTCCGGCAGAGCCATGTCGGGCGCCTCGCCGCCTACCCCTTGATGGCGATGCGCGAAGGCATGATCGGGATCGCCACGGCGGACTCCGGCCGCTCGCCGAAGCACGTGGCCCCGTTCGGGGGGAGGGAGGCGCGGCTCGGCACCAACCCCATCTCGATCGCGGTGCCGTCCGATCTCGATACGCCGTTCTACCTGGACATGGCGACCTCGGCGGTTGCGGCCGGCAAGGTCCAGCTTGCTGTCGCCCGTGGCGAGGAGATTCCGACGGGGTGGCTCATCGATGCCGAGGGACGGCACACCACCGATCCGACCCAATACCGCAAGGGCGGCGCGCTGCTGCCGCTTGGCGGCACCGAGGGCTACAAGGGTAGCGGCCTTGCTGCCATGGTCGAGGTGTTGTGCGGCCTGCTCACCGGCCTCGGCTTCGGCGTCGAGCCCACGGGGCGACACAATGACGGATGCTTCATGGCGGTGTTCAATGTCGCCGCGTTCCGGCCGCTGAAGGAATTCAAGCGCGAGGTCGCCGAGTTCGCGCATTACCTCAAATCGACGCCGGCATCCGAGGGCAGCAAGGGTGTCTACTATCCCGGTGAGATCGAGGGCTTGCGCGAGCAGCAGCGCCTGCGCGACGGCATCGAGATCGAGGATGCCACATGGAAAAAATTACGCGCTTTGGCGCGTGAGTACAGGCTCGACACCGTGCTCGATGTGGCCTGACGGCATCAGGAGAATAGCAGCATGAATCGGCAGATGGTATTGGTTGGCTTCCTCCAGGCGCAGAACTGCACGAACCTGCCGAGCTCCTGGCGGCATCCGGACTCGCGCAACGATTCGATGTCGGCGGACTATTATCAGAAGATCGCCAGGATACTGGAAGCCGGCAAGTTCCACATGGCCTTCTTCGACGACCGCCTGGCGATGCCGGACCGCTACGGCAACGACCACGCCCACACCGTCGAATACGGCATCCGCTGCGTGAAGATGGATCCGCTGATCGTGCTGACCACGATGGGCATGGTCACAGAGAAGCTCGGCCTTGGCGCAACCTGCTCGACCACCTATTACGAGCCTTTCGACGTCGCGCGCCGCTTCGCAACGCTCGACCTGATGTCGGGCGGACGCGCCGGCTGGAACGTCGTCACCTCGCTCAATGACGGCGAGGCGCTCAACATGGGGCGCGACTCCCACCCTGAGCATGATTCCCGCTACGACCGCGCCGACGAGTTCATGGAGGTCGTGCTCGGCCATTGGGACACCTGGGAGGACGGCGCGCTGATCATGGACAAGCAAAGCGGTCGCTTCGCCGATCCGACCAAGGTGAAGCGGCTCGACCACAAGGGACCGGCCTTCAGGTCGCGCGGACCGTTCACCGTTCCACGTTCGCAACAAGGCCATCCCGTAATCATCCAGGCCGGCGCTTCGGGCCGTGGCCAGCGCTTCGCAGGACGCTGGGGTGAGGTGATCTTCACCGCCGCGCGCAATCTCGCCGCCGCCAAGGACGGCTATGCAGCCGTGCGCAACGAAGCGGCGACGGCCGGCCGCGACCCTGACCAGATGTTCCTGTGCAATCTGACCACGCCGGTCTGCGCCGCAACCAAGGCCGAGGCCGAGGACAAGATGGCGCTGATCGACAAGCTGCCGCTCCAGATCGACGCGCTGTCGCTGCTCGCCGAAGCACTCAACTACGATTTCGCCTCCAAGGATCTCGACGAGCCGCTGACGACGGAGGAACTGAAGAGCATGCAGGGCATCCTGGGCATCCGCGACGGCGTACTGAAGGCGTCGGGCAAGAGCAACCCGAGCGCGCGCGACTTCGTCACCTTCTCCGGCCGCGGGCAAGTGCAGGACGCGATGGTCGGCGGTCCCAAGGAGATCGCGGACAAGCTGGAGGAGATGTTCGTGGAGCGCGGTTGCGATGGCTTCGTCATCGCCGCAACCTACGTGCCCGGCTCCTACGCCGATTTCGTCAAGCATATCGTACCAGAATTGCAGCGTCGCGGCCTGTTCCAGAAGGACTATCGCGGCAGGACGCTACGGGAAAATCTCGGGCTCGAGCGGCCGGCCGCCGGCGCCTGGAAGGTGCAGCCGCGCGAGGCTGCGGAATAACGAGGACATGACATGCGCTGGCTGAAATTCACCGCCTCGGGCAAGACGTCCTGGGGGATCGTTGAAGGCGACCGGGTGATCGCGGTCGATGGCGATCCCTTCGCCGGATGGCAGCGCACCTCGCGGATGCTTCCGTTGTCCGAGGTCAAGATCGAATTGCCGCTGATCCCGCGCACCTTTTATTGCGTCGGCTTGAACTATCTGAAGCACCTCAAGGAAGCCGCCGACAAGCGCGGCGAGGTGCCGGCCGTCCCGGACAGGCCCGAGATCGGCTATCGCGCGCAGAACGCACTGATCGCGCACGGCGAGGAGGTCGTGATCCCCTCCTTCGCGACGGACAAGATCCATTACGAGGGCGAACTCGTCGTCGTCATCGGCAAGAAGGCGAAGCATCTCACCGAACAGAACGCGATGGATTGCGTGTTCGGCTACACCATCGGCAACGACGTCAGCGAGCGCAGCTGGCAGAAGGCGGATCGCAGCCTGTGGCGCTCCAAGAACGCCGACACGTTCAAGCCGATGGGGCCGTGGATCGAGACCGAAGCCGATCTCGAAAAGATGGAAACGATCGTCCGCGTCAACGGCAAGGAGACCAACCGCTTCGCGACCGCCGACATGATCTTCGGCGTGGTGCCCTTCCTGGTCGAGCTGACCAGGTATTTCACGCTGTGGCCCGGCGACGTGATCTGGATGGGCACCGACGGCGCCTCGCCGGATATCAAGCACGGCGACGTCGTGGAGGTCGAGATCACGGGGGTCGGGACGTTGCGGAACAGGTTTGTGCGGGAAGAGCCGTAGGCTGACCTCCCCTGCGGCACTTCCCGCAAGTCAGAACGGCAACGCCACGCTCGTCTTGATCTCCTTCAGCACAACATTGCTGCGGACGTAGCGGATGCCGGGGATGCGGAACATGAACTCGTCGAGGAAGCGGTTGTAGGCCGCCATGTCCTGCACGACGACGCGCAGATGATAGTCGGCGTCGCCCGTGGTCGCAAAGCACTCCAGCACCTCGCGGCGCTTCGTGACCCTGGCCACGAACTCGTCGACGAACTTCGCGTCGTGCCGCTCCAGCGAGACGTGGAGGATGGCCGACATTGTAAAGCCCGCCTGCTCTCGCGCGACCAGCGCCGCATAGCCGCGAATGACGCCGCTGTCCTCCAGTGCCCGCACCCGGCGCCAGCAGGCCGAGGTGGACATGCCGACCTCATCGGCCAGCTGCTGGTTGGTGGCACGGCCGTCCCTCTGGAGATGGGCGAGAATCCGGGTGTCCTGCTCTTCGATCATGCGCGCCTCTCAAGGCGACAATGTTTACCAAATTCGGGCGCCAGATGCAAAATTCTACCGTATTATCGATCTATACGGGATAAATAGGTAAGACCTACCAGCGGCCCAGGCATAACCTTCCATCATCCGGAGGATGCCGCGCGAGGTCCGCCATGGACGCCATTCCGTCACTCGACACTTACGAGCTCTCCGACCGCTACGAGCGCCAGGAGGGCCGCGTCTTCCTCACGGGCACGCAGGCCATCGTCCGCATCGCACTCGATCAGGCGCGCCGGGACCGTACGGCCGGGCTCAATACCGCCGGCTTCATCTCCGGCTATCGCGGCTCTCCGCTCGGCGGCGTTGACCTCGAACTGTGGCGCATCCAGGAACGGCTCAAACGGGACCGCATCGAATTTCTTCCGGCCGTCAACGAAGACCTCGCGGCGACGGCGGTGCTGGGCTCGCAGCAGGTCGAAACGCAAGCCGACCGCGAAGTCGATGGCGTGTTCGGGCTCTGGTACGGCAAGGGCCCTGGCGTCGATCGATCGGGCGATGCGCTCAAGCATGGCAACGCCTATGGCTCCTCGCCGCATGGCGGCGTGCTGGTGGTCGCCGGCGACGACCATGGCTGTGTCTCCTCTTCGATGCCGCACCAGTCCGACGTCGCCTTCATGAGCTGGTTCATGCCGACGCTGCATCCGGCAAGCGTCGGCGAATATCTGGCGTTCGGCGAATATGGCTATGCGCTGAGCCGTTTCTCCGGCATGTGGGTCGGCTTCAAGGCGATCTCGGAGATCGTGGAATCAGGCGCCTCCGTCGCCCTGCGCCCGCCGCGCGCCTTTCTCACGCCCGACTTCACGCCGCCGCCCGGCGGCCTGCACTATCGTTGGCCCGACCTGCCGGGCCCGCAGATCGAGGAACGGCTGGAGGCGAAGAAGCACGCGGTCTACGCCTTCGCCAAGGCCAACCCGATCGACCGCCACATCTACGATATTCCGGGCGCCACCTACGGCATTGTCACCACGGGCAAGGCGCATCTCGATTTGATGGAGGCGCTGCGGCTGATGGGCCTCGACGAAGCGGCCTGCCGCAGCATCGGCATCGACGTCTACAAGGTCGGCATGGTCTGGCCGCTGGCGCTGCATGATGCGATGGACTTCGTGAAGGGCAAGCGCGAGATCCTGGTGGTCGAGGAGAAGCGCGGCATCATCGAGAGCCAGTTCAAGGAGTATTTTTACGACTATCCCGGCAGCAAGCCCGAGCGGATGGTCGGCAAGCACGACGAGACCGGCGCACGGCTAATCTCATGGATCGGCGAATTGTCGCCCCGCGCGCTCGCGAACGTGCTCGCGCGCCGGCTCGATCCGATGTTTCCGGGTCTCAATCTCGCCCCGCGCGCGGCCGCCCTGATGCCCGAGGCCGCGCGCACGATCAATGTCAGCGGCGCGACGCGTACGCCCTATTTCTGCTCGGGATGTCCGCACAACACGTCGACGAAAGTGCCGGAGGGATCCAAGGCCCTCGCCGGCATCGGCTGCCATTTCATGGCGAGCTGGATGGACCGCGAGACCTCCTCGCTCATCCAGATGGGCGGCGAGGGCGTGAACTGGGCGGCATCGTCAAGATTCACCGGCAACAAGCACGTGTTCCAGAATCTCGGTGAAGGCACCTATTATCACTCCGGCTCGATGGCGATCCGGCAGGCGATCGCAGCCAGGGCCAACATCACCTACAAGATCCTGTTCAACGATGCCGTCGCAATGACCGGCGGCCAGCCGGTCGACGGCCCCGTCAGCGTCCATGCCATCGCCCACAGCGTCCGCGCCGAAGGCGTGGCGCGTATCGCACTGGTGTCGGATGATCCCGCACAGTTCTCGTCGGCCGACCTGCCGTCCGGCGTCACCATCCACCCCCGCGAGGAGATGGACGCCGTGCAGCGCGAGCTGCGCGACGTCTCCGGCGTGTCCGTCCTGATCTATCAGCAGACCTGCGCCACCGAGAAGCGACGCCGCCGCAAGCGCGGGCAGATGGCCGATCCCAAACGCTTCGCCTACATCAACGACCTCGTCTGCGAAGGCTGCGGCGACTGCTCGGTCGAATCCAACTGCCTAAGCGTCGAGCCAAAGGAGACGGCGTTCGGCCGCAAGCGGCAGATCAACCTGTCGGCCTGCAACAAGGATTTTTCCTGTCTCAACGGCTTCTGCCCGAGCTTCGTCACCGTCGAAGGCGCGACGCGCCGGATGAAAAGCGCAAGCCGGATCGACGCGGTCGGCCGCGCGGCCACGCTACCCCTGCCTGCGCCCGGAACGCTCGACCGCCCCTATGATCTGCTCGTGACCGGCGTCGGCGGCACCGGCGTGATCACGGTTGGCGCGCTGATCGGCATGGCCGCGCACCTCGAACGCCGCGGCGTCTCGGTCCTCGACTTCACCGGCTTTGCGCAGAAATTTGGCCCCGTGCTAAGCTACATCCGCCTCGCCGCGAGCCCCGACGTGTTGCATCAGGTCCGCATCGACCAGGGCGCGGCCGACGCGCTGATCGGCTGCGATCTCGTCGTCAGCTCCTCGCCGAAGGCGTCCGGAACCTATCGGAAAGGCACGCGAGCTGCGCTCAACACCGCGGAGATGCCGACCGGCGACGTCGTCCGCTTCCGCGACGCCGATCTCGCCTCGCCCGCCCGCCTGCGCGCGATCGGCCGCGTGATCGGCGAGAGCAATCTCGGCGCGATCAATGCCAATGCTCTGGCCGAACGGCTGCTCGGCGACGCTGTCTATGCCAACATCATCATGCTTGGCTATGCCTGGCAACGCGGACTGGTGCCGGTCTCGCTGCAAGCGCTATTGCGCGCGATCGAGCTCAACGGCGTCGCGATCGAACGCAACAAGCAGGCCCTTGCCTGGGGCCGGATCGCCGCGGCCGATCCGGATTTTCTGCCGAACGTTGACGATGCGCCCAAGGCCGAGACCCTCGACCAGCTCATCGCGCGGCGCTCCGATTTCCTCACGGCCTATCAGAACGCGGCCTATGCGGCGCGATACCGGGCGATCGTCGCAAGAGTCCGCAACGCCGAAGCCGACCTGAAAAGCGAAGCGCTGACCGAGGCCGTCGCGCGCACCCTGTTCAAGCTGATGGCCTACAAGGACGAGTACGAGGTGGCGCGGCTGCACATGCAGAGCGGCTTCCTCGACGAGCTGAAGCGCGAATTCGAGGACGGCTTCAGCATCCAGTATCACCTCGCCCCGCCGTTCCTGCCGTCGCGGCGCGACGCACGTGGACGTCCGCGTAAACGCGCCTTCGGTCAGTGGATCCAGGTGCCTCTGACCGTGCTCGCGCGCTTGAAGGGGCTGCGCGGGACGCGGTTCGATCCATTCGGCTACACCGCGGAACGGCGAGCCGAGCGGGATCTGATCGCCTGGTATCAAGGCCTGATCGAGCGGATGCTCGGCGGGCTCGACACGGCGCGTCTTCGGGATCTCGTCGCGATTGCAAGGGCCCCCATGGAAATCCGCGGTTATGGGCCGGTCAAGGACGCCGCGATCGCGAAGGTGAAGTCCGAAATCGAGCGGCTGCTCGCCGAGCCCCCCACGCCGTCGCCGGCAAGGATGCGCGCCACCGGTTGACGCGGCGCCGGCGAGGCTTCAGCCTCTGAACCTGGAGGGACGCCCTGATGGCGCTCCCGCGATCGGGTGACGCATCATGGATTTCGACAAGCTGACACTGACCGAGGCCGCGGACGGCCTCAGCGCCGGGAAGGTCACGAGTACCGCGCTCACCCGGGAAGCTCTTGCCCGCGCCAAAGCCAACGCCGACCTCAATGCCTTCGTCACGCTGGACGAGGCCGGTGCCTTGAAGGCCGCCGCGGCGTTCGACGCCAAGGGCGACAGGAGCAAGCCGCTCGGCGGCGTGCCCGTCGTGATCAAGGACAATATCGAGGTGGCCGGGCTGCCCTGTAGTGCCGGCACCCCAGCGCTGAAGGATTACATTCCAGGGGCCGATGCACCCGTTGTGGCAAAGCTGCGCGCCGCGGGAGCGATCATCATCGGCAAGACCAGCATGCACGAACTGGCCTTCGGCATCTCCGGCTACAACACCGCGTTCAAGACCGGCGCCGAGTTCGGTGTGCGCAATGCCTATGACCGCGCGCGGATCGCCGGCGGCTCCTCGTCCGGGACGGGCGCCGCGATCGGCGCGCGGATCGTCACGGGCGGGCTCGGCACCGACACCGGCGGATCGGTGCGCGTGCCGGCCGCCCTGAACGGGTGCGCCTCGCTGCGGCCAACGGTCGGGCGCTATCCGCAAGAGGGCATCGCGCCGATCTCGCACACCCGCGATACCGCGGGTCCGATGGCCGCAACCCTGGCCGATGTCGCGCTGCTCGACCGCGTCATCGCGGGTGGCGATCCGGTCCTGCCTGCGGATCTCAGGCTGGTCCGCATCGGCATTGCCAAGGCGATGCTGGCCAATCTCGACGGCGACACCGAGGCCGCCTTCCATGGGGCAGTCGAGCAGATGAAAGCCCAGGGCGTGGTCGTGGTCGAGATCGAGATGCCCCAATTGGCGGAGTTCAATGGCCAAGTCAGCTTTCCAGTCGCGCTATACGAGGCCTATGACGATCTGGTCGCCTATCTCGCACACACCGGCACCGGCCTAAGCGTCGAGGCGCTGGCGCAGGAAATCTCCAGCGCCGACGTCAAGGGTACCTATGAGGGCCTCGTGATCCCGCGAAAGCTGCCCGGTCCCGGTGACACGCTTGTCGACGCCAAGCCGATCTACGACGCCGCGGTCAAGACCGCACGGCCCGCGCTTCAGGCGCTCTACGGCAACACGTTCTCCGGAAACAAGCTCGACGCCATCGCCTTTCCGACCACGCCGCGCGTCGCCATCCCCTCCAACCCGGACTCCAGCAGCCTGGAGAATTTCGCGCTGTTCATCCAGAACACCGATCCCGGCAGCAATGCCGGCATTCCCGGCATCCAGATCCCAATCGCACTCGGCGCCAGCAGCAGATTGCCGATCGGGCTTGAACTCGACGGCCCCGCGGGAAGTGATCGTCGTCTGCTGGCGATCGGCATGGCACTGGACAGCGTGTTTGGCCGGTTGCCGCCGCCGCGTCGCTCATGAATAAGGGTTGATCAGCTTCTGCTGCTCGGCGCTGTGGTGCGCGAGCAGGTCGATGAAGGTCCTGACCTTCGCCGACAGATGATGGCGATGCGGATAGACCGCGTTCATGGACAGCTCGACCGTCCGATATTCCGGCAAGAGGCGCACGAGGCGGCCGGTCTCGAGATCGTCCTGAATGAGAAACCCCGCCATCAGGCAGACAGCAGCGCCCTCCAGTGCGACCTTTCGCAGGGCTTCTCCGCTATTGGTGACGAAGCTGCCCGAGATGCGAACGGAGGCCGGAGTGCCTTTGCGGTCAAGGAAGCGCCATTCGTCGCCAAACGGATAGTTCAAGTGCCTACCGCAATTGTGCCCGGTGAGCTCGTCGAGCTTCTGCACCCGGCCGTGCTTCTCGAGATAGTCGTGCGAGCAGCACAGCACGTGACGCCAGGTGGCAAGTCTCCGCACGATCAGGCTCGAATCCGGCGGCGGGGTCATGCGCAGGGCAACGTCGTAGCCCTCCTCGATGAGATCGACATCGGCCTCGCCCATGCGCAGATCGATCCTGAGTTCCGCATAGGTCGACAGCAGCTTCGCCACGATCGGCGCGACAAGCGGCACCATGTGCGTGGCGACGTGAATGCGCAGCGTGCCGCGGGGCACCGACTGCAATTCGCTCGCGATGTCGTCGGCCTGCTCGAGATCCGCGAGAATCTGGGTTGAGCGATCGTAATAGGCCTTGCCGATTTCCGTGAGGCTCACCTTCCGCGTGGTGCGGTTGAGTAGCCGCACGCCGAGCCGATCCTCCAGCGCCTGGACGTGGTTGCTCACCATGGTCGTCGACATATTGAGGCGGCGCGCGGCGGCGGAAAAGCCACCGTTCTCGACCACGTGGACGAAGGCGGTGAGGCTGGTGAAGCGATCCATGGCCAAAGCTCCGATTATCCGCGATTCCTGGATAATGCTTCAAATAATTCCGGGATTATCACAATGATCGGGACAACGCATCTTGTCCTCGTCAATGCGCGCCCCTTCGAACGGGCGACCGGGAATTCCGAGGATGTCATGTCGAACGCTTCTTATGTCTCTGGAACAACTGCAAAAATAGGCCTGCGGCTGTCTCGACGGACAATCAATCGGGCGGCGATCGGCCTGGCGCTGATCCTCGGCATCGCGGTGGCCGGCGACTATGGCTACGACTATCTGAAGACCGGCCGGTACCTCGAATCCACTGACGACGCCTATGTGAAGGCCGATTCCACCATCGTCGCGCCGAAGGTCTCCGGCTATATCGCCAAGGTGCTGGTCGGGGACAACGAGAAGGTCAAGGCAGGCCAGCTGCTGGCCAAGATCGACGACCGCGACTTCAGGGCAGCGCTCGATCAGGCCCGCGCCGACGTCGCGGCTGCCGAAGCCTCCGTGCGCAACATCGATGCCCAGCTCGAGCTGCAACAGCCGATCATCGAGCAAAGCACGGCTGACGTCGCTGCTGCGGACGCCAACCTGAAATTCGCGCAAGAGGAGCGCGCCCGCTACGACGACCTCATGAAGTCGGGCTCCGGCACGATCCAGCGCGCGCAGCAGACCGACGCGGCGCTGCGCGCCAGCAGCGCGCAATTGCAGCACGCGAAGTACGGCCTTCTGGCTGCGCAGCGCAAGATCGACGTGCTCACCAGCCAGCGCGCCCAGGCCGCAGCCCAGCTCGAACGTGCCCGTGCGGTCGCGCAGCAGGCAACGCTGAACCTGTCCTATACCGAGATCACCGCGCCGGTGGATGGCACGGTCGGCGCCCGCAGCTTGCGCGTCGGCCAATACGTGCAAGCCGGCACGCAATTGATGGCTGTGGTGCCGCTCGATGCGGTCTATGTCGTTGCCAACTTCAAGGAGACCCAGCTCACACATGTGCGGCCTGGCCAGCCGGTCGAGCTGTACGTCGACAGTTTTCGCAATCGGGCCCTGCACGGCCATGTCGACAGCCTGTCGCCGGCGAGCGGGCTGGAATTCGCATTGCTGCCGCCCGACAACGCCACGGGCAACTTCACCAAGATCGTGCAGCGCGTGCCGGTGAAGATCGTGCTCGACGACCACAGCCTCACCGGCCTGCTTCGCCCCGGCATGTCCGCGGTGCCGACCATCGATACCAAGGCGACCGTGCTGGCCGAGCGCGAGACGGCCAAGCGTCTCGCCGACAACATGCTCCGGCCGAACGGCGGCTGACCCGCCGCCGGCAGGTTTGTCAAACCCTGCCGGAAGATCGCTCCAGAACGTCGTCGATTGTCGAAATCCGCATCCTGTCTCCGTACCCGAGACGAGGCTTCCATGAGCACGCTTCAACCCACCCTCGACGCCACATCCGCCGCCGCCATTCCCGCACCCGCCGCTCCGTCGGTATCGGCCAAAACCTGGATCGCGGTGATCGGCGCAACGCTTGGCGCCTTCATGGCGGTGCTGAACATCCAGATCGTCAACGCCTCGCTCGCAGACATCCAGGGCGCGATCGGCGCCGGTATCGACGACGGCGGCTGGATCTCGACCTCCTATCTGATCGCCGAGATCGTGGTGATCCCGCTGTCCGGCTGGCTGGCGCAGGTGTTCTCGATCCGTATCTATCTGCTCACCAACGCGATCCTGTTCCTGGTCCTGTCCGCGGCCTGCGCGCTGGCGCATGATCTGTCGCAGATGATCGTGCTGCGCGCCATCCAGGGCTTCACCGGCGGCGTACTGATCCCGATGGCCTTCACGTTGATCATCACCCTGCTGCCGCGCGGAAAGCAGCCGGTGGGCCTCGCATTGTTCGCGCTGTCGGCGACGTTCGCACCGGCGATCGGCCCGACCATCGGCGGCTATCTCACCGAGAATTTCGGCTGGCAGTACATCTTCTACGTCAACCTCGTGCCGGGCGCGATCATGGTCGGTATGCTCTGGTACGCGCTCGAGGCCAAGCCGATGAAACTCTCGCTGCTGCGCGAGGGCGACTGGGCCGGCATCATCACTATGGCAATCGGCCTGTCGGCGCTGCAGACCGTGCTCGAGGAGGGCAACAAGGACGACTGGTTCGGCTCACCCTTCATCGTCAAGCTGTCGGTGATTGCGGCGGTGGCGCTGACCGCCTTCCTGATCATCGAGCTCACGGTGAAGAAGCCACTCCTGAACCTGCGCCTGCTGGTACGCCGCAATTTCGGCTTCGGCATGCTCGCGAACTTCCTGCTGGGCATCGCGCTCTACGGCTCGGTGTTCATCCTGCCGCAGTATCTGTCCCGCATCCAGGGCTACAATGCCGAGCAGATCGGCATGGTGCTGGCCTGGACCGGACTGCCGCAGCTGCTGCTGATCCCGCTGGTGCCGCGCCTGATGCAGCGCTTCGACGCGCGGATCATCATCGGCATCGGCTTCGTGCTGTTTGCGGCGTCCAACTTCATGAATATCTACATGACCAGCGACTACGCTGCCGACCAGCTGCTGTGGCCCAATATCGTTCGCGCGATCGGGCAGGCACCGGTCATGGCGCCGCTGTCGGCGGTGGCAACCGCCGACATCGAAGCCGAGAACGCAGGCTCGGCGTCGGGCCTGTTCAACATGATGCGCAACCTCGGCGGCGCGGTCGGAATTGCGATCTTGCAGACCGTTCTGACCAAGCGCGAGCAGTATCACTCCAACGTGCTGATGCAGTCGGTCTCGATATTCGAGCAGGCGACGCGCACGCGGCTGGAGCAACTCACCCAGTATTTCGTCAATCACGGCGTCCTCGACCAAGCGGATGCCGCGCATCGCGCCTATGTCGCGATCGGCCGCATCGTGCAGAAGCAGGCCTATATCCTCGCCTTCAGCGACACCTTCTATCTGCTCGGCATGGCGCTGATCGTGGCGCTGCTCGCCGTCCTCTTCCTGAAGAAGCCCGGCCAGACCTCGGCCGGTGGCGCCCACTGACCTCAACCCGAGAAGCAAGGAGACGATCATGAAGCCTCGCATGAACTACTTCCAGGCCGCGCCCGAGACGATGAAAGCGCTGATGGCGCTGGAGGAGCAGATCCAGTCGACCGGCATCGAGAAATCGCTGATCGAGCTGATCAAGATCCGGGCGTCGCAGATCAATGGCTGCGCCTTCTGCATCAACATGCACAGCGAGGACGCGCGCAAGCGCGGCGAGACCGAGCAGCGCATCTACCTCCTCAATGCCTGGCGCGAATCCCCGCTCTATACCGAACGCGAGCGCGCCGCGCTCGCCTGGACCGAGTCGGTGACGCTGATCTCGCAGACGCATGCGCCGGACGACATCTACGAACAGGTCCGCGCGCAGTTCTCCGATGAGGAGACGGTGAACCTGACCATGCTGATCGGCGCCATCAATGCCTGGAACAGGATCGCGATCGCGTTCCGCGCGGTGCATCCGGTAAAGGTGAAGGCTTCGGTGGCGTGAGGCATCCGCAACTGTCATGCCCCGCGAAGGCGGGGCATCCAGTACGCCGCGGTCCATCGGGCCTATCACTGCCGTCACGGCGTACTGGATCGCCCGGTCAAGCCGGACGATGACAGCGGTGGGCGTGCCTCAAACCGCGGTCGCCTTGGCGAACTCGACATAGATCTCGCGAAGGCGCATTGCGATCGGACCGGGCTTGCCGTCGCCGACGGTCTTGCCGTCGATGGCGACCACCGGCTGCACGAACGAGGACGCGCTGGTGATGAACGCCTCCTTGGCAGCGAGCGCCTCGGCGACCGTGAAGGACCGTTCCTCGACGCGGAGCTGGCGCTCCTCGGCAAGCGCGATCACGGCCTTGCGGGTGCAGCCGGGCAGGATCGCGTTGGAATTCTTGCGCGTGACGATGACGTCGTCCTTGGTCAGGATGAACGCCGACGACGAGCCGCCCTCGGTGACGTAGCCATCTTGCAGCATCCAGGCCTCGCCCGCGCCGGCTTCGGCCGCGGCCTGCTTGGCCAGCACCTGCGCCAGCAGCGCCACGCTCTTGATGTCGCGGCGTTCCCAGCGGATGTCGGGCACCGTGATGACATTGATGCCGGTCTTCGCCGCCGCTGCGTTGATGATGTCCTTCTCGGACGTGAACATCACCAGGCTCGACTTGACGTCCTCCTTGGGGAAGGGGAAGTCGCGCCCCTTGTCGGCGCCGCGCGTGACCTGGAGATAGACGAGACCGTTCTGGAGCTTGTTGCGCGCGATCAGCTCCTTCTGGAGCTCGGTGATGCGCTCGATCGTCTCCGGCAGTTTCAGCTTGATCTCCCCGACCGAACGCTCCAGCCGGGCCAGATGCGAGGCATTGTCAACCAGCTTGCCATCCAGCACAGCCGAGACCTCATAAATGCCATCGGCGAACAGGAAGCCGCGATCGAGCACCGAGATCTTGGCCTCCGAAAGCGGGACGAATGAGCCGTTGACATAGGCGATCGGGTCCAAGGCAGGTCTCCTGGCGAGATGGGGAATTTGGCGCGCTTATACGCCAGTTAGGGGGACGGATCACCCCTCTATTCGTCATTCCGGGGCGGCGCGAAGCGACGAGCCCGGAATCCATTTCGCCCCGCGTTACGCCGCCTGATGGATCCCGGGCTCGCGCTACGCGCGCCCCGGGATGACGATCGGTTAGTGGGAGAGAATCTTCGACAAGAACTTCTGCGCGCGGTCGCTGCGGGGCTTGCCGAAGAAGTCTTCCTTCGCCGCGTCCTCGACGATCTCGCCGCGGTCCATGAAGATGACGCGGTTGGCGACCTTGCGGGCAAAACCCATCTCATGGGTGACAACCATCATGGTCATGCCCTCATGAGCGAGATCCACCATGACGTCGAGCACCTCGCTGACCATTTCCGGATCGAGCGCGGAAGTCGGCTCATCGAACAGCATGACGATCGGATCCATGGCGAGCGCACGGGCGATCGCAACGCGCTGCTGTTGGCCGCCGGACAGGTTCGCAGGATACTTTTGCGCCTGCTCCTTGAGGCCGACGCGCTCCAGCAGCTGCATGCCTTTCGCCATCGCCTTGTCGCGCGACCGGTCGAGCACCTTCTCCTGCGCGAGGCAGAGATTGTCGATGATCTTCAGGTGAGGAAACAGCTCGAAGTGCTGGAACACCATGCCGACCCGCGAACGCAGCTTCGGGAGGTTAGTCTTAGGATCGTTGACCTTGATGCCGTCGACCAGGATGTCCCCGCTCTGGAACGGCTCCAGCGCATTGACGCATTTGATCAGCGTCGACTTGCCCGAGCCCGAGGGGCCGCAGACCACGACCACCTCGCCCTTGGTGACGCTGGTGGTGCAGTCGGTCAGCACCTGGAAGCTGGGGCTGTACCATTTGTTGACGTGGCTGATTTCGATCATGACCGACACGCTCTAGCGAATGATGGCGATGCGCGCCTGGAGGCGGCGGACGCCATAGGACGCGATACAGGAGATGGTGAAGTAGACGACTGCTGCGAACAGATACATTTCGACGAGGCGCCCGTCGCGCTGCGCCACCTTGCTGGCCGCTCCCAGGAAGTCCGTGATCGACAGGACGTAGACCAGCGAGGTGTCCTGGAACAGCACGATGGTCTGCGTGATCAGAACCGGAAGCATGTTGCGGAAGGCCTGCGGCAGCACGACGTAACGCATGCTCTGCGCGTAGGTCAGCCCCAGCGCGCTCGCCGCGGCCGGCTGTCCGCGCGAGATCGACTGGATGCCGGCGCGCATGATCTCGGAGAAGTACGCCGCCTCGAACATGATGAAGGTGATGAGCGAGGAGGCGAAGGCGCCGACGCTGATCGGGCGCGAGGCGCCGGTCACCCACTGCCCGATATAGGGCACCAGGAAGTAGAACCAGAAGATGACCAGCACCAGCGGCAGCGAGCGCATGAAGTCGACATAAATTCCGGCGATGCGGCCGAGGACCTTGAAGCCGGAGAGCCGCATCAGCGCGAGTGCAGTGCCGAAGACGAGACCGCCAAGGGCCGCGAGCCCCGTCAGCGTCAGCGTGAAGGTCATGCCCTCGAAGAACAGATAGGGCAGCGCGCGGCGGATGACGTCGAAATCGAGATTGGCGAACATCGCTTATTTCCCCGTGATGTAGCCGGGGATCGCGACCCAGCGCTCGAGAAAGCGCATTCCGGTCACGACGACGGCGTTGACGAGGAGGTAGAGGATGGTCGCGGCGGTGAAGGCCTCGAACACCTGGAACGAGAATTCCTGCATCGAGCGCGCCTGTCCGGTCAGCTCGAGCAGGCCGATCGTGATCGCGACCGCCGTGTTCTTGATGGTGTTGAGGAATTCAGAGGTCAGCGGCGGCAGGATGATGCGGAAGGCCATCGGCAGCAGCACGTAGCGATAGGCCTGTACCGTGGTCAGGCCCAGCGCGGTTGCGGCCATCTTCTGCCCGCGCGGCAGCGAACCGATGCCGGCCTGCAATTGCACGGCGACGCGGGCCGACATGAAAAAGCCGATACCGATCGCGGCCGTCCAGAACGGCGCGTTCGGGAGCTGCTTCAGCCAGGTGCCGGCAGCTTTTGGCAGCAGCTCCGGCAGCACGAAGTACCACAGGAAGAGTTGCACGAGCAGCGGCATGTTGCGGAAGAATTCGACATAGGCAAAGCCGAACCAGTTCGCCCCCTTCGACGGCAGCGTACGCATCACGCCGACGAGCGAGCCGGTGATCAGCGCGATCACCCAGGCCAGCGCCGCGGTCTTGAGGGTCAGCACCAGGCCCGACAGCAGCATGTCGAGATAAGTGCCGGTCCCCATCGGGTTCGGCTGGAAAAAGATTCCCCAGTTCCAGTTGTAGTTCACGTGTCCCCCGCGCGAACGCGCCAGTCATGGATGTCCTGAGCGCCTATGCAAATGTCCGGCCACCCTGGTGTCAAGAGTGGCCGGACATGATCCCGATCGAAAGATCGAGGTTTTATCTTACTTGTAGTCGTCCGGGTTCGGCGAATCCGTCGGCTTGGCGAACTCGTTCTTCAGCTCGGCCGAGATCGGCGTGTTGAGGTTCAGGCCCTTCGGCGGGATCTTCTGGGTGAACCACTTGTCGTAGATCTTCTGGGCTTCGCCGGACGTATAGAGCGCCGCCGTTGCCGCATCGACCGCCTTCTTGAAGGCGGGGTCGTCCTTGCGCAGCATGATGCCGTAGGGCTCGGGCTTGGAGAACGCATCCTTGGAGATGACGTAGTCGTCGGGGTTCTTCGAGCCGGCGACGAGGCTGGCGAGCAGGATGTCGTCCATGACGAAGGCGACCGCGCGGTCGGTCTCGACCATCAGGAAGGCTTCGGCATGGTCCTTGGCCGGGATGATGTTGGCGCCGAGGTTCTTCGCGACGTTGGCCTCGGTGAGCTGCTTGATGTTGGTGGTGCCGGCGGTCGAGACCACGGTCTTGCCCTTGAGGTCGTCGATCGACTTCAGGCCGCTCGACTTCTTGAAGACATAGCGGCTGGCCGTCAGGTAATGGGTGTTGGTGAAGGCGACCTGCTTCTGGCGCTCGGCATTGTTGGTGGTCGAGCCGCATTCGAGGTCGATGGTGCCGTTGGCCATCAGCGGGATACGCGTCGCCGAGGTCACCGGGTTGAGCTTGACCTCGAGCTTGTCGAGCTTGAGCTCCTTCTTCACGGCGTCGACGATCTTGTAGCAGATGTCCATCGCGAACCCGACGGGCTTCTGGTTGTCGTCGAGATAGGAGAACGGAATCGAGGAGTCGCGGAAGCCGAGCGTGATCGCGCCGGTGTCCTTGATGTTCTTCAGCGTGCCGGTCAGCTCCTGGGCCCCGGCCTGGCTGACGACGAAGGTCGCGGCGAGCGCGAGCCCGATGCTACGGAAATGTTTCACTTTCTTCTTCCCCTTTCAGGATGATGCGGCCGGATGCAAGCACAAATCGGGCCGGATTAGAATGTGACTTTCGGCTGGACCGATGCCTCAGGTTAACGGGCTTGTTAGCGGTCTTGTCAGTGGTCTTGGCAATTCGCCGAGATCCCAGAACAGCCCGGCCATCACCGTCAAGGCCTCTTCGGTCAAGGGCAGCAGGATGTGCTCATTGGGCGCATGCTGGGAGCAGCCGGGATAGGAGTGCGGCACCCAGATCGTCGGCAGGCCCAGGATCTCGGAAAATACGTCGTTCGGCAACGAACCGCCGAAATTCGGCAGCACGGCCGGCGCCTTTCCCGTGGTCTCCCTGACCGAATCCGCCGCCCAATTGATCCAGGGGCTGTCGAAATCGGTGCGCGATGCAGCAAAGCTCTGCGCCGCCCGCACCTCGACCATGGGAAAACCCTTTGCAACGAGATGCGCGCGGATTGCCTCGATCAGGCCCTCGACCTTCGTCCCGACCACGAAACGCAGTTGCAGCACGGCATTGGCGTGACCGGGAATGGCGTTCGCCGGCTTCTCGATATTGCCCGACGACATCGCCAGCACTTCGAGCGTGTTCCAGGCGTAGAGCCGCTCGGCCGCCGACAGCCCCTCCTCGCCCCAGTTCTCCGCGAGCGCCGGCTCGTCCGCGGTCGGCACCACCTGCACGTCGGCGAGGTAGCTGCGGATCTGGTTGGTAAGCCGCGGCGGCTTCAAGGCATCGAGCAGGAGACGGCCGTGGCCGTCGACCAAGGTCGAGATCGCGTTGACCAGGATGGTCGCGGGGTTGGCGAGCACGCCGCCCCAATTGCCGGAATGGTGGCCGCCGTCGCGCAAGTTCACGTCGAGATGAATACGGATGCCGCCGCGGCAGCCGAGAAAGAGCGTCGGCCGGTCGGCGGACAGGCGCGGCCCGTCGGAAGCCATGAACAGGTCGGCCTTGAGCGCGTCGCGATTGAGATCGCAGACCTTGCCGAGATCCGGCGAGCCGATCTCCTCGCCCATCTCGACGATGAACTTCGCGTTGAAGCCGAGTTTGCCACCGCGAGCGTCACGCACCGCGCGGAGTGCCGCCATATTGATGCTGTGCTGGCCCTTGTTGTCGGCGGTGCCGCGGCCGTAGAGGCGCGTCCCCGCAACCGCGGTGCGCCAGGGATCGCGCCCCTCGCGCCACTCGCCCTCCATGCCGTCGACGACGTCGCCATGGCCGTAGATCAGCACGGTCGGCGCCGACGTGCTCTCGTGATGTTCGGCCAACAGGAAGGGCGCCTTGCCGCTCGGGGATTCGACGATGCGGCTGGTAAAATCGAGCGCGGCGAAGGCCGGCTGCATCTCCTGTTCCAGATAGGCGCGCAGTTCGGCTCCGCGCGACGGATTCTGGCTTTCGGTCCGATACGCGACGCGGCGATCGAGTTCAGCGAGGAACGCGCCGGATTTGAAGTCGTCCCGGGCGCGGGCGATGGCGTCGGCTCTGGTCATTGCTTTCGTTTTCAAGGTTTCGACGCGGGCGAACGTAGCGGGCTACATAGGCCATCGAAAGTGGCAGGGAGCTTGGAAAGTTTCTTGGAGTTTCTCTTGTAGTTCTCTTGGGATTTCGTTCTTGATCGCTTGAGATTAGCTTGCCAGGCGCGGCGGCACCGCTGATTTTGACCTTGCCAATACCCAGACATATGCAAGAACTTCGCCAAGTTGGGGCGCACATCTATCATTCGAAGAGCGCTCAGTACAGGGCGCCGAGGGGATCAGCATGGCCAAAGAGATCAGGCTCAACGCCTTTGCGATGAATTGCGTCGCACACCAGTCACCGGGCCTGTGGACCCATCCGCGCGACCGCACCGCCGACTATAACCGCCTGCCCTATTGGATCGACCTCGCCAGAACCCTGGAACAGGGCCGCTTCGACGGGCTGTTCCTGGCCGACGTGCTCGGGGTCTACGACGTCTATGGCAACAGCCCTGACGCAGCCTTGCGCAATGCGGCACAGACGCCTTCGAACGAGCCGCTGCTGCTGCTGTCGGCGATGGCAGCCGTGACCCAGAATCTCGGTTTTGGCGTCACCAGCAATCTGTCCTTCGAGCCGCCCTACCCGTTCGCACGGCGGATGTCGACGCTCGATCACCTCACCGAGGGACGGATCGGCTGGAACGTCGTCACCGGCTATCTCGACAGCGCCGCGCGCGGCGCCGGCAAGGACAAGCAGACCGGACATGACGACCGCTACGACATCGCCGACGAATATATGGAGGTGGTCTACAAGCTCTGGGAAGGGAGCTGGGAGGACGATGCCGTGCTGCGAGACCGCAAGCGCGGCATCTTCACCGATCCCGCAAAGGTTCATCGCGTCAATCATGAAGGCGCGAACTACCGCATCAACAACACCATTCATCTCAGCGAGCCCTCGCCGCAGCGAACGCCGGTGCTGTACCAGGCCGGCACCTCGCCGCGCGGGCGGCAGTTCGCGGCAAAGCATGCCGAATGCGTGTTCATGTCGGGACCGTCGGCCAAGGTGATCGCGCCGCGCGTCTCCGCGATCCGGCAGGAGGCCGCCGCGCTCGGCCGCAACCCAGCTGAAATCCTGATGTTCTCGATGATGACGATCATCCTCGGGCGGACCGAAGCCGAGGCGAAGGAGAAATACGCCGACTACCGCCGCCACATCAGCCCCGAGGGTGCGCTCGCCCTGATGTCGGGATGGACCGGCGTCGACTTCTCCGGCTACGATCTCGACCAGCAGGTCCGCCACGTCCAGAACGACGCCGGCCGCAGCGCCATGGACAATGTCACCCGCGCCGATCCTGACCGGGTCTGGACCGTGCGCGACGTCATCGAGCATGTCGGCATCGGCGGCGCCGGCCCGGTCGTGGTCGGCACGCCGGAGATGGTCGCGGACAAGATCGAGCAATGGTTCGAAGCGACCGACGTCGACGGGCTCAACGTCGCGTTTGCGATCTCGCCCGGCGATTTCGAGGACATCGCCGACATGCTGGTGCCGGAGCTGACCCGGCGCGGACGGTACAAGAGTGAGTATGCCAAGGGGGCGCTGCGGGAGAAGTTGTTCGGCAAGGGGCGTGCGCGGTTAGGTGCGCCGCATCCGGCGGCGGGTTATCGGGTGGGGAAGAAGGGGTAGCTGCCACGCGCTCGCTGTCATGCCCCGGCTTGACCGGGGCATCCAGTACGCCGCAGCGTCTCGACTCGATCACCGCCGCCTCTGGAATACTGGATCGCCCGGTCGAAGCCGGGCGATGACACCGAGTGTGTGAAAACTCGATCGCGCCTCAGACCTTCCCGTCCACCATCACCTCGATCAGCTTCGTTCCTGGCCGGCCGAACGCCGACGTCAGCGTCGCCTTCAGTTCGCGAGGGTCGCTCACCTTGATCGCCTCGCAGCCCAGTGCCTTGGCGACGCCGGCGAAATCGACGGGCGGATCGACGAAGTCCATGCCGACGTAATTGTCGTCGCCATGGAAGGCGAGCAGGCGCTGCTTGATGATGCGGTAGCCGCCATTGTTGGCGATGACGACGTTGAGCGGCAGCTTATGGTGCGCCGCTGTCCAAAGCGACTGGATCGAGTACATCGCGCTGCCATCGCCCGAGAAGCACACCACGGGGCGATCGGGATTGGCGATGCTGGCGCCGACCGACGCCGGCAGGCCCCAGCCGATGCCGCCGGAGGCAAGGCCATGATAGCCGAAGCGATCGCGGTGCGGCCGCAGCGCCGCGATCTGGCGGCTTGAGGTCAGACCTTCATCGACCAGGATGGCATTGTCAGGCATCGCCTCGACCATTTGCAGCACCAGGAAGTCCGGATCGATCGGCGCGCGGCCAGCGCTCTTGCTGATTTGCTCGACCAGTTCGGCGCGGCGCGCGGTCCAGTTCTTCGGCGCGAGCTCGGCAAGGCGCCGCTTGGCGCGTTGCGCCAATGCCTCGCCACCCATCTCCTTCAGCACAGGGATCAAAGCGCGCAGCGTTTCCTTCAAATCCGCCTTGAGCGCTATCTCGGCGCCGTAGTTCTTCGCGATCTCCCAATCGGCGAGGCCGACCTGTACGATGCCAAGGCCATCCGGCAACGCATCGACCTCGCTATAGACCGACATGCGCAGGGGATCGCCGCCGAGCGCGACCAGGAGATCGTAAGGCGCCAGCGTATCGCGCGCGACCTTCTGCACGCGCGCGAGCGTGCCGACGAAACTCGGGCTCTCGGAGAGGAAATGCGCGCCATAGGGCGTGGAGGATTGGTAGGCGGCCGCACCCAGCAGCTCCGCGAGCTCCGCCGCTTCCTTCAGCGCGTCGCTCTTGACCACCTCGTCCATGGTGACGATCACGGGACGCTCCGCCTTCAGCAGCCGCGCCGCAAAGGTCCTGAGCGCCTCATCCGACGGTTTCGTGCGGGCATCGATGCGGGTGGAGCGGCCGAGATCGATGCCGGCCTCGCTATTCAGGATGTCGCCGGGCAGCGAGATGAACACCGGTCCGGTCGGCGGCGTGGTCGCCACCTTGGCGGCGCGGCGGACGATGCGCGGCAGGTCCTCCAGTCGCGTCACCTCGACCGCCCATTTCACCAGCGGCTCGGCCATCCGCACCAACGGGCCATAGAGCACCGGCTCCATCAGGCCATGGCCCTGCTCCTGCTGGCCGGCCGTGAGAATCATCGGCGTGCCCGTGAACTGGGCATTGTAGAGCGAACCCATGGCGTTGCCGAGGCCGGGCGCAACGTGCACGTTGCAGGCGACGAGCTTGCCCGAGGCGCGGCTAAAGCCATCGGCAATCGCGACCACCAGGCTCTCCTGCATCGCCATCACATAGGTGAGATCGGGATGATCCTTGAGCGCGTGCATGATCGGCAACTCGGTGGTGCCGGGATTGCCGAACAGGTGCGTGATGCCCTCGTCCTTGAGCAACGCGAGAAAGGCGGAGCGGCCGGTGATCTTGTTCTTCATGTTTCCTCCAGGAGCGGACGTTGCCGCAAGGACTGAAGGCATGATGGCCGAAGTCCTGGGAAGTGCGCAAGGAAGCGCGGTCATGGCTGTGTTGCGCGGGAGAGGCAAACTACGCTCTCGTGTCCCGGACGCGACGCAACGTGCAACGTTGCGGCGCAGAGCCGGGACCCAGTTTCGTCCGGAGTACGCAGCTGCATGGGCCCCGGCTCAGCAGTGCGGCACTGCGCGCCGCACTGCGTCCGGGGCACGAGAGCGGAGCTACATCTCCTCCCGGCCGAGCTCGAACGGATCCTCGCCGCCCGCGCGCTTCTTCTTTTTCGAGCGCTGCCACACCACGCCCGGAAAACCCTTCAGCGGCACCAGCGGCTCACCGGTATAGGCCCATTCCTGCAGCTCCTCGATGGCGATGTGATAGAGCGGCTGGCGGCCGGTGCGCTCTGTGAACAGCGCACGGGGGATGTTGACCATGTGCGGACCCCGCGGACGCTCATAGGCGATCGGCGTGCCGCAATGCGAGCAGAAGCTGCGCGTGGTCTTCGTGGCCTTGTCCTCGTAGCGCGTGAGCGCGGTCTTGCCGGATGTGATACGAAAGCGCTTCTTCCAGCTTCCGACATAGGTGGCGTAAGCCGCGCCGTGGGCGCGCCGGCTGGCGGCCGAGTGATCGTGCCAGGCCCAGCGCGCGGGAACGTCGATCTCGAAGGCGATCTTGCCGCAGAGGCATTGGCCGGTGGCTATCCCTGCGGCGACTGCGGCTTTGGCCATGGGGGCTCTCTCCGTCGTCATTGCGAGCGCAGCGAAGCAATCCAGAGTGCCTCAGCGGAGAGATACTGGATTGCTTCGCTGCGCTCGCAATGACGGAAGTTGTGGTGGCGGTCGCGCAACAAATCAACGTCGTCATTCCGGGGCGATGCGAAGCATCGAGCCCGGAATCCATCCCACGTCTAGGTAATGCGGCCCGATGGATTCCGGGTTCGCGACTTCGTCGCGCCCCGGAATGACAGATCAGGCCGGCGTCAGCTCGTCATAGACAGGATAGTCCGTATATCCCTTCTCCTCACCACTATAGAACGTCGCGCGATTGTACGGCGTGATCGGATAGCCGTGCTGAAGCCGGCGGGGAAGATCCGGATTGGAGATGAAGATGCGACCAAACGCGATGATATCCGCATGCCCGTCGGCGATCGCCGCATTCGCGGTCTCGCCGGTAAAGCCGCCGGCGGTCATCAGCACGCCGCTATAGAGCGGGCGGAACAGCACCATTGCCGAGGGCACGTTGTCCCAGTGGACGTCGGCGCGGCCGGCGCCGCTGGAGCGCGGTTCGATGAAATGCAGGTACGCCAGGCCAAGCTTGTCGAGCGCCTTCACGACATGGGTGTAGAGCGGCATCGGATCGGGCTCGCCGGAATCATTGGCGATGCCGTGCGGCGACAAGCGGACGGCGACGCGGTTCGCACCCCAGACGTCGATCGCGGCCTGCGTGACTTCGAGCAGAAGGCGCGCGCGGTTCTCGATCGAGCCGCCATACTGATCGGTGCGCTGGTTGCTGCGTGACTGCAGGAACTGCTCGAGCAGATAGCCGTTGGCGCCGTGGATCTCGACGCCGTCGAAGCCCGCGGCGAGCGCGTTTTTCGCACCCTGCCGGAACGCCTCGACGATGTCCTTGACCTCCTCGGTCTCCAGCGCGCGCGGCGTCTCATAGTCCGCAATCTTGCCGTCAGCGGTCATCGCTTTCATGCCTTCCGCCTTGATCGGGATCGCAGAGGCCGACACCGGCAGCGCACCGCCGTGGAAGGAGGAGTGCGAGACGCGGCCGACATGCCAGAGCTGGAGGAAGATGATGCCGCCCTTGGCGTGCACGGCATCCGTCACCTTGCGCCAGCCCGCGACTTGCGCCTCCGAATAGATGCCGGGGGTCGCCGGATTGCCGCGGCCGTGCGAGAGCACCGGCGAGGCTTCGGCAACGATCAGGCCGCCTTGCGTTGCACGCTGACCGTAATATTCGGCATTGAGCGGCCGCGGCGCAAAACTCTCGCGCTCGGCCCGCATGCGCGTGAGCGGCGCCATCGCGACGCGATGCGCGAGCTTGTACGGACCGACCTGCAACGGTTTGAACAACGCCGGAAATTTCATGCTGGCCCCGATTTTCTTTGGAAGGATGCTGATCATATAGCGCGGGGCGGCCACCGGAAAAGTCGCCGCCCCACATGAAGCAGATATTCCCCCTCGCGGAACGCGACGAGGAACAGACCTTACGCCGTCTTGATCCAGACCGCCTTCACGTTGAGATATTCCTCGACATGCTGCTTGCCGGACTCGCGGCCGTAGCCGCTCATCTTGTAGCCGCCGAACGGCACGGCCGGGTCCATCGCCTGGTAGCAGTTCACCCACACCGAGCCGGCGCGCAGGCGCTTCGCCACCGCATGGGCCTTGCTGACATCGCGCGTCCACAAGCCGGAGCCAAGGCCGAACGTGGTGTTGTTGGCGCGCTTGACCAGCTCGTCCATGTCCTTGAACGCGATCGCGGAGATGACGGGACCAAAAATCTCCTCCTGCGCGATGCGCATATTGTCCTCAACGCCCGCGAACACCGTCGGCGAGACGAAGAAGCCCTTCGACAGCGCGCCTTCGGTGACGCGTCCGCCGCCGGCGAGCGCCTTTGCGCCCTCCTTCTGGCCGATGTCGAGATAGCCGGTGACGCGCTCGAGCTGCTGCTCGGAGACGAGCGGTCCGATCTGCACGTTCGGATCGAGGCCGTTGCCGACCTGCAGCTTCTTGCCGAACTCGGCGACGCGGCCGACGAATTCGTCATAGATCGACTGCTCGACGAAGAGGCGCGTACCGGCGCTGCAGATCTGCCCCGAATTGGCGAACACCGCCATCGCCGCACCCGGCACGGCTGCGTCGAGATCGGCATCCGCGAACACGATATCCGGAGACTTGCCACCGAGCTCGAGCGAGACGCGCTTGAGGTTGCCGGCGGAGGCACGGATGATCGACTGACCCGTGACATGCGAGCCGGTGAAGGCGACCTTGTCGACGTCATGATGCGAGGCGAGCGCGGCGCCCGCAGTCTCGCCATAGCCGGGCACGACGTTGATGACCCCGGGAGGCACGCCCGCTTCCATCGCCAGCTCGGCGATGCGCAGCGAGGTCAGCGGCGCCTCCTCGGCGGGCTTGAGCACCACGGTGCAGCCGGTCGCGATCGCAGGACCGATCTTCCAGATCGTCGCGGTCAGCGGCCCGTTCCAGGGAATGATGGCGCCGACGACGCCGATCGGCTCCTTCAGCGTGTAGGAGAAGATCTCGCCGGGCAGCGAGTTCTCGATGGTCTCGCCGTGGATCGCCGTGGTCTGGCCGGCGTAATAGCGCAGCATGCCGACGGCGCGCAGGCGGTAGGCGCGGGTGCGGCTGAGCGGCGCGCCCATGTCGAGCGTGTCGAGCTGCGACAATTCGTCGAAATTCTTCTCGACGAGGTCGGCGAGCTTCAGGAGCAGGTTCTGCCGCTCGAACGGCTTGACCTTGCTCCAGGGGCCTTCGAAGGCGCGGCGGGCGGCAGCAACCGCACGATCGATGTCTTCTTTGTCGCCCTCGGCGACGGTTGCGAGCAGCTCGCCTGTGGCGGGATTGTGGGTCTCGAAGCGCTTGCCTGAGGCTGCATCGACCCACTTCCCGTCGATCAGCATCTGCTTGTAAGATCCATTTGCAAACGGATGGCGCGTGATCGGAATAGCCTGCGACACAGCCATGGCTGCACTCCCTGTCAGGTGATTGATTGGTTCGATCTGGGCGGGATCGTTCGATCGAGGATACAGCCGGGCCGGTTGGGCGTAAAGGCAGCGCCGAACGAAGACCTCCCATGCCGACTTGTGCAGGGTCGGACTGCCGCCATGTTATAGCTCGACCGAAGGCCCTCCACGGAGACGATCCATGCCACATCCCGCCATCGACAAAGACAATGTCGCCGTGATCACGGGCGGCGCATCCGGCATCGGATTTGCCGCCGTCACCGCCTTCGCGCGCGCTGGGATGAAGGTATGTGTCGCGGATGTCGACGAGGCACGGTTGGCGGAGACTGCAACAAAACTGTCATCCGTCACGGCTGCCGCAAACGTGATGACCGCCGCCGTCGATGTCAGCACGGTCGAGAGCGTGACGGAACTGGAACGCGCGGTGCGCGAGCGGTTTGGCGGCACCGACATCCTCATGAACAATGCCGGCATCCAGCCCGGAAGCACGCTGTTCGGCGAACCCGACAATTGGCAGCGCATCATCGGCGTCAACATGTGGGGCATCATCAACGGCTCGCGGATCTTCGCACCCCGCATGATCGCGCGCGGCAAACCGGGCCTGATCATCAACACCGGTTCCAAGCAGGGCATCACCACGCCGCCGGGCGACCCCGCCTACAATGTCTCGAAGGCCGGCGTGAAGGCTTTCACCGAGGCGCTCCAACACGAGCTGCGCAACACGAAGGGCTGCCACATCACAGCACATCTGTTGATCCCGGGCTTCGTCTTCACCGGCCTGACCGCAAAGGGACGCACCGAGAAGCCGGCCGGCGCCTGGACACCGGATGAGACGATCGATTTCATGCTGGCACGGCTGGAAGCCGGCGATTTCTACATCCTCTGCCCGGACAACGACGTGCCGCGCGCCCTCGACGAGAAGCGCATGCTCTGGGCCATGGGCGACATCGTCGAGAACCGCCCGCCATTGTCGCGCTGGCACCCGGACTATGCCGATGCGTTCAAGAGGTTCGTGGAAGGACAGTGACTGTGGTGAGGAGCGCGGAAACGCGCTTCTCGGAACCTTGCAAGCCCCGCTGATGGGGCTCGGCCCACGATCCTTCGAAACGCCGCGCGAAGAACGTGGCTCCTCATGACGAGGAGCCGGAGCGCGACAGCACGGTGAAATCAGGGGGCCCGGCTACAACGTCTCTTGCTTGTGCCCACACTGCTTGCAGGCGAACTTGACGCGGGTCTGACCCTTCTCCGCCTGCACCCGGTTCGGCGCGCCGCACTTGCCGCAGACCGCCTCGATGCGGGTCGTGCCCTGCTTGACGACGACGGTCTTCTTTTCCATCGATTCGCGGATCAGGCGTTCAGCCTCCTCGCGCAGGGATTGTTTCGACAAAGCTCGTCTCCGCCTCAGGAAAGCGCGAGAGCCATATCGCACCTGCGTTCGAAGCACAATGCGTGATGAGACGGCTGGCCCCATCGACCGCATGCGAGGTGGCCCACAGCGGCGGGGAAGCGGCGGAGGCCCATTGCTCCGTCGCTACTCTATTGCCGGGACGGGCTCAAGCCGCCCCGCCAGACCAATCTGGAACGAAATCCGAATTTTGAGATGACTAGGAACGAACATTCCAAGGGCCCGTTGTCGCCGTAGTTTCCCTCATAGCGCGAGCCGTCCCATGTATCACCACGTCAAGAAGCTGATGTTCACCGTGCGCGTCGACGAACCCGATCCGCGCTTCGGCAATATGCTCCTCGAGCAGTTCGGCGGCGCCAACGGCGAACTTGCGGCCGCGATGCAATATTCGATCCAGGGGCTGAATTGCGAGGATCCCGACCGCAAGGACCTGTTGATGGACATCGGCACCGAAGAGCTCAGTCATCTCGAAGTCGTCGGTTGCCTTGCCCGGATGCACCTCGCGCCCTCGAAGAACGACCGCCAGGCGGCCGAAGCCGATCCGCTGATTGCGATTGCCGGCGGCGGCGGCGTCAATCTGTTCAATTCGCAAGGCAATCCCTGGACTGCCGACTACCTCAAGATCACCGGCGAACTCGACGTCGATCTCCGCAGCAACATCGCCGCCGAAGCACGGGCAAAGATCGTCTACGAACGACTGATCAATTTCTGCGACGATGTCGGCAGCAAGGACGCGCTGCAGTTCCTGATGACGCGCGAGATCACGCATATGAAGGCGTTCGCGAGAGCGCTCGAAAGCCTGTCCAAACCAGCCTTCAGCATCGGCCGGATCGCGCCGACGCCGGGCCTCGTGAACCAGTATTTCAATGACTCCACCGGCAGCGGCGACCACGGCGAAATCGACACCCGTGGTCCCTGGAACGAGGGAGAAGACTGGGTGTTCACGGAATCGCCTGCGCTCCAGTCTTCTGATCCCGGCGCACCCCCATCGATCGTCACGGAGAGCTCGCCACTCGTGGATGAGTCCGGCCTGACTGAGCTCCTGCTCCATGAGCTGCGCGACATTCTCCATGCCGAGAAGCAGCTGACCAAGGCGCTTCCCAAGATGGCGCAGGCCGCGCGGTTCGATCAGTTGCGGGAGCTGTTCGAGCAGCATCTGGCGGAGACCGAGAGTCAGGTCGAGCGCATCAACGAATGCTTCGAGCTGCTCGGCGAGAATGCGCGGGCCAAGCCCTGCAAAGGGATGATGGGCCTGATCGAGGAAGGCCAGGAAGTCATGAAGGAAGGCGAAGAGAAGGAGGACGCAGCGGCCGACCTCGCGCTGATCTCCGCGGCTCAACGCGTCGAGCACTACGAGATGTCCGGCTACACCACCGCGCGTAACCTTGCGCAGCAGCTCCGGCACAGCGCCATCGTCGCGCTGCTCTCGAAGTCGCTCGCGGAAGAGGAGAACGCCGATCTCCTGCTCAATCAGGTGGCGCGGTCGCTGATGTCCGTGGCGAAGATGCCCGCGGCGCTGGAGCAGGCCGAATAGACCTCGCTACGCAAGGCGCAGACGCCCGAGTTCAACTGCCCCGCGCCATCGCGCGCGGGGCAGCAGGCATAACTATCCCAAGCGTGCTTCCATCGGGTGAGACCGCTCCGGCCTGCGCGGCCGGCAAGCGCTGCTCCAACCGCGCCGCGCTCGCGCGCAGCATCGCCGCGTCGAGCCTGCCCTGCCGCGATGCATCCAGAGCACAGGAAAAGACCCGATAGAATTGCGCGCCGTCATAGGCGACCAGCAACATGTCGACGCCGGCATTGATCGCCTCCACCACGGCCTTGCAGACGTCGTTCTGGTAGATTGCGCCCATGACGAGATCGTCCGTCATCACCACGCCCTGGTAACCCCACTTCCCGCGAATGATTCCCTCGACCACGCGCTTCGAATGCGATGCGGCGCGGTCGGGATCGACGGCGGTGAGCGTGACGTGGCTGACCATCAAGGCGCTCCGTGAGTGCGACAACACCTCGCGGAACGGCAGCCAGTCGGTTGCCTCCAGTTCCTTCACCGGCGTATCGAGACTGGCGCTGAAATGATGCGTGTCGTCGCGCACGCGCCCGATGCCGGGGAAATGCTTGAGCGTGGCACCGACGCCCGACTCTTCGAGCCCCCGGACATAGGCGCTCGCGATCGTGCTGACGACCGCGGGATCGGCCGCGATCGCGCGCTGGCCGATCAGCGTGTGAAAATCGAGGCGATTGCGGCGAACCGGCGGCTTCAGGTCGAGCACCGGCGCGAGATTGAGGTTGACGCCGAGATCGGCAAGCTCTCGGCCATGGATGCGGCCGAACTCTTCCGCCCTGGCCTGCTGGTCGTCGGGCGCGAGCCCGGTGAGCGTCGCCAGTGCCGGCACCTTGGTCAGCGGCGGCGCGAGATGCCCGACGATGCCGCCCTCCTGATCGGCCGCGACGACCAGCGGCGGGAGGCCTGCGGCGCGCCGCTTGTCCTGAAGTGCTGCGATCTCGGCCCGCAGCGCCTCGATCGTCCGTCCCCGGATGTTGTGCCGGGTGACGTAGACGCCGCCGATCAGTCCCTGCTCGGCGAGACGCGCAACCTCCGGAAAGGACGAATATCCGACCATGAAATGTGGTCGGAGCTGGCGAGCCTCAGCGGCGCCGGCGCCGAGGACATCATGCTTGCGCAGCTCGAACCTGACATGCGCGGCCGACATCAGAACCGGCGGCAGGCACCAGAGCAAGACGAGGAGCATGCCCGCAATGCTGCGCCAATGCCCGCGACGCAGCAGGACGAGGACGACCAGGGTGCTTGCGACGACAAGCGCGATGTTTCCGGCGCCGCGTAGCACGAGCAAATAGGGGTCATTCTTGTTCGCTGCCGCGAATGCGGCGAGCGGCGCGGCCAGCCAGAGCAGGACGAGGCAGAGGCGATTGAGGAATTGCATGATGCAGTACACGCGATTGGAGCGAATGCTTCGCCTATCAAAGCGGTTGACGCTGCGCGAGAGACAAACTCGGGTCTGCACGAAAACTGCAGAAGACTCCTGAGACCGTGCTGACGATGATCCCGGCTTCTGCACAAGCACCGTTCAGAATTCGTGATGTACCCATCACGGAGAATCTTTTGGACATGACGAGCCTGGCTTCGACGTCGACGACGGACATTCCACCGATCAGGCCTTCGGCGCTGTCGGCCAAGCTCGCAATGGCACTGCTGCTCGCCGCACTTGCCGACTTTCTGCTCTACGGCCGGCGGATCGGACTGTCGCTGGTGATCCTGGCCGTCGCGATTGCCTGCGCCTCGCTGCTTGCCAACCGTGCGGCGCTGGACTTTCGCCGCGCAGTGACCGGCGGCGCGATCGTTGCACTCGGTCTCGTGCCGGCCGTAGAAGAGCTCAACGCGCTTTCGTTGCTGATCCTTGTCGCAGCGCTGGCCATCGCCTTGCTGCTCGCAACCAATCCGGAGACAACCAGCCTCGCGGACCGCGTCCGCGCGCTGCGAAACCTTGTCCTGTTCGGTCCCTTCAGATTCTTCCCTGACGCGCTTCAGGTCTTCAACATGTCGGCGTTCACCCGCGGCATCGCACTCTGGCTGATGCCGGTGGTGCTGAGCACCGTGTTCGTGGCGCTGTTCGCCGCGGCCAATCCCGTGATCGAGCAATGGGTCTCGCTCCTCAATCCAAAGATCATCCTCGAATATGTCAGCGTCCCGCGCGTGCTGTTCTGGATTCTGATGCTGGCGCTGGTCTGGCCCTTCATCCATGTGCGCTGGCGGCGCAGGAAGGTTGCCGCCGCCACCGAAACCGACGTCGCGGAGCCGCCGCTGCCGCCCTTCGTGTCGCCGGAATTTCTGGGCCCCTCCACCATCCTGCGCTCGCTAATCCTGTTCAATCTGCTGTTCGCGGCACAGTCGATTCTCGACGGCATCTATCTCTGGGGCCACGTCGCGCTGCCCGACAATGTGACCTATGCGTGGTACGCCCATCGCGGCGCCTACCCGCTGATCGCAACCGCGCTGCTCGCTGCCGCCTTCGTCCTGGTCGCGATGCGACCGGGCGGACCGGCCGAGAAATCGAAGGTGATCCGGCCGCTGGTCTATCTCTGGGTCGGGCAGAACGTGCTTCTGGTCGCCTCCTCCATCCTCCGCCTCGATCTCTACGTCGACATCTACATGCTGACTTACTGGCGCATCGCGGCCTTCATCTGGATGGGACTGGTCGCGCTCGGACTGGTCCTGATCGTGACCCGCATCGCCCTCAACCGGTCCAACCAATGGCTGATCGGCGCCAACCTGATCGCGTTGGCGATCGTGCTGTACGGCTGCTCGCTCGTGAACTTCGACGCCTTCATTGCCGACTACAATGTCACCCACAGCCGGGAAGCATCGGGCAAAGGCGTGCAGATCGACATCAACTATCTCCTGACGCTCGGGCCGCAAGCGCTGCCCGCCATCGACAGGGCGATCGCGCTGCGGCCCGGCGCCGGCGAGGGCTGCCTTGTGTCACAGCGAGACAGGCTTGTAGAACAGCAGCGCCAGGACCTAGCCTGGCGGAGTTGGAGCTTCCGAAGCTGGCGGCTCCAGCGCCGGCTGGACGCCCAGACGGAAGCCAGGTCCGGCAGCCGGTTGGCGGGGTGACGAGACAGCGGAGAATTTATTGGCGCATCGCATTCTCATCGTCGACGACGAGGGCCACATCCGCGAGGTCATCCGCGTCGCCCTGAAGAAGGCCGGCATGGACGTGATCGAGGCCCGCGACGGCAAGGAGGCGCTCAGCCGCTTTGCCGCCGACAGGCCCGATCTGATCGTGCTCGACATCGGCATGCCCGAGTTCGACGGCCTCGACGTCTGCCGCGAGATCCGCAAGACGTCCGACGTGCCGATCCTGTTCCTGTCGGCGCGCGACGAGGAGATCGACCGCATCCTCGGCCTCGAGATCGGCGGCGACGACTACGTGACCAAGCCGTTCAGCCCGCGCGAGCTGGTGGCGCGGGTCAACGTCATCCTGCGCCGCCTCAGCCCGCGCAATGGCGAGGCCAAGGCCGTTCCTACCGCGCTGGCGCAAGGGGGCCTCCTGATCGATCCCGAACAGCACGTCGCGTCCTTCGCCGGGACGCCGCTGAAGCTGACCGCGATCGAGTTCGGCATTTTGCGCGCCTTCCTGACGCGGCCGACCTCGGTGTTCAACCGCGAGCAGCTGATGCGGGCCGCCTATCAGCTCAACATCCAGGTCTCCGACCGCACCATCGACAGCCACATCCGCAACATTCGCGCCAAGCTCGCGGCGCTGGCCTGCGACAACGTCATCGAGACCATCCACGGCGTCGGCTTCAAGCTCGGGCGCTGCGAGAAAGAGGCATGAGCGCGGCGCCGGACAAATGGCGGCCGTCGCTTGGGCTCGTCATCTTCACGGTGCTGGCCACCGTCGCCATCCTGCCGCTGGTCGGCCTCTTCTTCTTCCGTCTCTACGACAACCAGCTCATCCGCCAGACCCAGGCCGAGCTGATCGCGCAGAGCCGCGTGCTGGCGACGATCTATGCGCAGGAGGTCACGGCGAGGCTCGATGGCGGCCTGACGCTCGGCGCCGAGGTGCCGCCGGGCGTGCTGCCCGATCCCGGCGACCCGGTCACGCCGATCCGCCCTGGGCTCGACCTCACTGCAAACGATCTGCTGCGGCGGCGGCCGGATGCCCAGGCTGCACCCCGGCCGGCGCAGCCCGCCTATGTCGAGATCGGCGCAAGACTGACGCCGATCATCCGCGAAACCCAGAAGGTGACGCTGGCGGGCTTCCGCATCCTCGATCCGCGGGGCGTGGTGATCGCCGGCCGGCAGGAGGTCGGGCAATCCCTTGCGCACATCGAGGAGGTCGCGGACGCGCTGCACGGGCAATACCGCGCCACCTTGCGCAACCGCGTGCCGGACAAGCCGCCACCGCCGATCTATTCCTTCAGCCGCGGCCTCGGCGTGCACGTGTTCTCGGCGATGCCGGTCATCGTCGACAATCGCGTCGCGGGGGTGATTTACGCCACGCGGACACCGAGCAACATCTTCGACCATCTCTACCAGGAGCGGGCCAAGTTCGTGCTGGCGGGGCTGGCCGTGCTCCTCGGCACGATCGCGATCGGGCTCGTGTTCTCGCGTACCATCACGCTGCCGATGCGCGAGCTGATCAATCGCGCCGCGAGAATCGGCCGCGGTGACCGCGAGGCATTCCGGCCGCTCCGGCACTACGGCACACGGGAGTTCGCCCAGCTCTCGCACAGCTTCCTCGGCATGGCCGAGCAGCTGGCGCGGCGTTCGGACTACATCGCGACGTTCTCGGCGCACCTCACCCACGAGCTGAAATCGCCGCTGACCTCGATCAAGGGCGCGGCCGAGCTGTTGCAGGATTCACTTCAAGGCAAGGCTGAGGGCCTGACGCCGGCCGAGCAGAAGACATTCATCGCCAACATCCTGTCCGACACCCAGCGGCTGGAGGCGATGGCGCAGCGGCTGCGCGAGCTCGCCCGCGCCGAAAGCCTGCCGCAGAACGAGCGCACGGAGCTCGCGCCCGTGATCGCCGACCTCCGAAACAGGTTTCCGGCAAGCTCCATCGAAGCCAGCGGCAGCCTCGACCGGCCGATCGGCATGTCCGGCGAGAAGGCGGTGATCGTGCTGTCGCATCTCGTCGACAACGCGGTGCGGCACAAGGCGAGGACCATCAGGCTGGAGGCCGCCGACGAGCGCACGACCCTACGGCTGACCGTGAGCAACGACGGCGAGCTGATCTCGGCGCCCAACCGCGACAGGATTTTCGACGCCTTCTTCACCACCCGCCGCGACCAGGGCGGCACTGGTATGGGGCTGGCGATTGCGCGTGCGGTGATGGCGAGCCATGGCGGCTCGATCAGACTCAAGCCGGCCGACGACGGCGTCGCCTTCGAGCTCCAATTCCCTGTGGCCTAGATCGCGAACACCCAGGCGGCGACGATGGTGCCGATGGTGACGAGACCAGCGATGGTCCAGCCCGCGGCATATTCAAGCTCAGGATGACCGGTCGCCCGCATGATCTCTATCGGATCGGCGGTATGCTTCTCTGCCATGACAGCCTCGCACGTTTCTTCCCGCGTCATAGATAAGTCGCATCAGCCGCCATTAGGTTCCATCACGGAAATGCGAGGCATGACGCAGCAGCTTGGCTTGTTCGCAGAACCGCCGGTCGGGCCCGCCGGGCTCCGCTATGCGGACAATTTTATCGATGCTCCCCTTGAGCAGGACTTGATTGGCCGCATCGCAGCATTGCCACTGCAGCGCTTCCAGTTCGGCGCCTTCGAAGGCAACCGCCGCGTGGCATCGTTCGGCTATCGCAACGACTATTCGCTGCAGCGGCTGGCCGAGGCGGAGCCGATCCCGGACTGGCTGCTGCCCGTCGCGCGGCAGATCGAGGCATGGGCGCGGCTGCCGGAGGGCAGCGTCCGGCAGGTACTATGCACCGAATATGAGATCGGCGTCGGCATCGGCTGGCACCGCGACAAGCCGCACTTCAAGGAGATCCTGGGCCTGTCGCTCGGCTCGCCCTGCAAATTCCGCTTCCGCCGCCGCAACGGCGCCAAGTGGGAACGCCACACGCTCGAGGCCTCGCCGCGCTCGCTCTACATGATGGACGGCGAGGCGCGGTCGCAATGGGAGCACAGCATTCCGCCGGTCGAGGCGCGCCGCTACTCCATCACCTTCCGGACGATGAAGCGGACCTGACAGGCCGGCCCAACAAAAAATGCGAAAACAACCCCATGCACAGTAGGAAACCATTTCCGGCGCGGGGGCTGGGTGGCGCCGGGCAACGGCCTGACGGACCGACATAAAGTGGGCCGCGCCGCGCAATCGTCGCGCGGCCCGCGAACCTGCGTCCAATCGCGGCTGCTTGCCAGACTGAGGCCTGCTCCACGCAGGCCGCCTGCCGAGCGAAGGTGCCGTGAATTCGCCTCAACATCAGCCAACTAATGAGGCGAATTGAAAAGACAGGCCAAATCGGCAAGCCAATATCGGTCCGCGAGGCCGGCATCACCATGAAGAATTACCTGGCATTTTTCCTGCTTTTGACCATGACCGCGGCCTCCGCACGCGGACCTTTCCCGGCGCGGCTGTCGCCGCCCACCGGGCTCGTCCAGGCGGGCCTCACCGACAACGACACCACCGCCGGCGGCACCGCCCGGCTGTGCGAGCAGGTCACCTTCTCGCGCGGTCTACGTTATGGCGAGAGCGAGGCCAATGTGCTCGATGTCGCGACCAGCGCGACCAAGGCGGATACGCCGCGGCCTGTGCTGCTGTTCGTGGCGGGCGACACCTTTACCGGCGACCGCGCGGCGCCGGAGCTGTCGCGCCAGATCCAGGACCAGGCCATGTGCTTTGCCGCGCGCAACGAGATGATCGGGGTCCGCGTCAACTATCGCCTGGCGCCATCGGCGACCTGGCCCGCCGGCGCGTCCGACGTGGCGGCGGCGCTGTCCTGGGTCCACGGCAATATCGACCTGTTCAACGGCGATGCCCGTGAGATCGTCGCAGTCGGCTACGGCGCCGGCGCCTTCCATGTCGCCACCCTGCTGGCCCATCCCGAGCTGCAGACCGACGGCGCCGACGTCGCCGGCGTCGTGCTGGTGTCCGGGATCTACCGCGTCGGCAAGGAGGCGAGCGACAGCGAGAAGGCCTATCTCGGCACCGACCCCACCCAGTACGACAACCGATCGGTCTTCCCCGGCATCCTCAATGTCGATGTGCCGATCGTGCTGGCCTGGGCCGCGGACGATTCCGCCGGCCTCGTGGCGCAGGGCGAAACGCTGAAGAAGACGCTCTGCGGCGCGGGCCACTGCCCGCGCAGCACGCTGCTGCGGAGCCGCGAAGGTATCGCGAGCGCCTTCGGCCTCGACGGCTCCGGCGAGAGCCTCGCCGAGCCGACACTGCTGCTGGTGCGTCAGCTCGAGGCGCGCGGGCTGCCGTAGCGGCGTTGCGGCAGCGCGCTTATTACTCCGACCGTTTGCTGGGCCACCCCTCTCCCCCACTCTCCCCCACCCTCCCCCGCAAGGGGGGAGGGAGCGCAGCGGCGCACGCGGCTGCGCTGTGGGCTCATCACCGGCACGCTTGATGAATCGAGCCCATTCGCCACAAGGAAAGTGCGTTCCCTCCCCCCTTGCGGGGGAGGGCTAGGGAGAGGGGTGCCACACGGCGCGCTCTCTCGCTCGTCGGCGCGTCAGCACGACTGCCGCTTTCCTACGCGCCAAGAGCTGCACTGCGTCGAAGCGCGCCACCCAGCCACACGATTGACAAACGCTTGACCTAGACGGAGCGGCCTTGGTGTGGGGCCAACGACAAGGTGTCGAACATGCGCGTCACCGGCGGACTGCTGCTCGTGTTGATCGCCGCCTTCGCCTCGCTCGGCGCGATGTCCCAGCAACGTGCCGAGCAACCGGAAAGCAACGAGGAAATCCGCATCGGCAATGTCATGCCATATTCGGGACCGCTCTCGGAGTTCGGTGCCATCGGCCAGGCGGAAGCCGCCTATTTCAACATGATCAACGCGCGTGGCGGGATCAACGGCCGCAAGATCCGCTTCATCACGCGCGACGACAATTCCGATCCGGCGACTGCGCTGGAGCTGACGCGCAATCTGGTCGAGACCGAGGATGTGCACCTGATGTTCGGCTCGTTCGGCACGCCCGGCAATCTCGCCACGCGCTGGTACCTGAACGAGAAGAAGATCCCGCAGCTCTTCGTCGCCTCCGGCGACGAGGAGCTGAGCCAGGCCAAGGCGTTTCCCTGGACCATGGGTTGGCAGCCGTCGTTCAGGTCCGAAGGGCGCATCTACGCCAACTACATCCAGGCCTACTACCCCAGGAAGAAGATCGTGGTGCTCTGGCAGAACGACCAGTTCGGGCGCATGCTCTACAAGGGCATCCAGGAAGGCCTCGGCGATCTCAACCGTCACGTCCTCGTCGACATCGCCTTCGACATTGCCGATGAGCATCTCGACGGGCACGTCTCGATCCTCAAGCGCGCGGGCGCCGACATCTTCGTCTTTCTCGGCGTGCCGTCGACGGCGTCCAAGGTGATCAAGCTGGCGGCGTCTTTCAATTGGCACCCGGTCTTCATCGTCAACGATGCCTCCGCCTCGATCGCCAATGCGATGGCGCCCGCGGGCCTCGAGAACTCCGCCGGCGTGATCTCGGCGGCTTTCCTGAAGGATCCGAGCGATCCCGCCTGGAAGGACGATCCAGCCATGAAGGACTGGTTCGCCTTCATGGACAAATACCATCAGGTCGAAAGCACCAACAACAGCGCCGCACTCTATGGCTACGCCGCGGCCGAGGCGCTGACGCAGGTGCTGAAGCAATGCGGCGACGATGTCTCGCGCGAGAACATCATGCGTCAGGCGGCTTCGCTCAGGGGTTATCCCCCCTCCGTTGCGCTGCCCAACATCCGGATGAATACTTCGCCCAGCAACTACCTGCCGATCAGGCAGATGCGGCTCGTCCAGTTCGACGGCCGTTCCTGGCAGCCGTTCGGCGAGGTGATCGAGACGGCATTCACGGAAGGTGCGGCGCGGTGAGAGTTGGGACTCTTACCCTCCCCTGGAGGGGGAGGGTCGGCTCATGTTGAGCGAAGCGAGACATGAGACGGGGTGGGGTGACGGTCTCTCCGCACGAAGCACTGCCCGGGTGGAGAGATCACCCCACCCCGCTCGCGCTGCGCGCGATCGACCCTCCCCCTCCAGGGGAGGGTGAGAGACAGCCCTCACGCCGGCTTGAGCGAGGCCAGCGCGTTTTCCAGCAGCGAGCGCACGCGTGCGGCATCGCCTGACTTCACCACGGCGGGGTCGAGATAGAGCTCCAGGCCCGGGGCGCGCTCGGTGATGATACCGCTGTTCTCCGCCGCCGCGTCGCTCAGCGCGTCCACCGAATAGGGAATGACCTCCCGGCTGATGCCCTTCATGGTGATCGCCGGCAGCGCATGAGCGCGGACGATATCGCTGACGAGTGCAAAGGTCTCGTAGCTCAGCACGATGCCGCCGGGCTCGGCGATCGATTGCAGGCGCGCAGCAAGGTTCGCCTCCGCACCGATGATGGTGTAGTCCATGCGGTCGGCGCTGCCGAAATTGCCGACGTTGCAATAGCCGGAATTGATGCCCATGCGCGAGCGGAATGGCTGCTCGATGCCGGAGGCGCGCCATTTCGCGTTGAGCTCGGCGAGGCGCTGCTGCATGCGCCAGGCCATTTGCAGGCAGGCCTGCGCATCGGCACGGTCGCCCCTGGTCTCGGGGTCGCCGAAGAAGATCAGCATGGCGTCGCCGATGAACTTGTCGATGGTGCCGCCATATTCGTGGGCGATCGCCGACATTTCCGTGAAATATTCGTTGAGGAGCTGCGTCAGTTGCTCCGGCTGCAGCCGTTCGGCGGTCGCTGTGAAATTCTGGATGTCGGAGAAGAAGATGGTGAGCTTCTTGCGCTCGGTGTGAATGGTGACGTCCTTCTGGCCGGAGAAGATGCTCTTGTAGACCTGGGGCGGGATGTAGCGCGAGATCTTCATCGAGAGCGAGGCGAGGAAGTCGTTGGCGGATTCGAGCTCCTTGTTCATGCCCTTGATGCGGCGCGCCTGGCGCCGCTGCAGCGAGAGGAACGACAGGCCGCTGCCGGCGGCGATCACGAAATAGGCCAGGAGGAACTTGAACGAGAAGATGTTGGCCGCGATCGGCTGGGCGATGATAACCTCCTGGATGCCGCGGACATCCCCCACCTTCCAGTCCTTCTTCGGGCTTTCGGGATGGCTGTTGTGGCAGCTCACGCAGGCCGGCCCCATGGTGACGGGTGCGACCAGGCGGACCTTGTCGTTGAACAGCGAGGTCTCGGTCTCCACGATCTTCTGCTCGGGGTCCTTCCGCAGCGCATCGAGCGCGTCCTTTTCGAACTTGTCGAGCTGGTGCGGGGCACGGTTCTGGAACGGGAAGTCTGAGACGAAGCGGTAGGTGATGTTCTCCTGCTGCGCTCCGATCACCCGCCCGAGCTCCAGCGACAGCGTTGCCGGAATCGGGATCGCGCCGGGGATGGATTCGTAATTGTGCACCACCCTGGTCGTGCCGTTGGGATTGGCCAGCACCCGCCCGACCACGTTGGACGCGTAGTAGCTGCGCACGCTCGTGATCACCGAGTTGAGATCGATGGCCTGCCGGCGCAGCGCCGTCTTGCTCAGCTCGGTCAGGTCCAGCCACACCGCGAGCGGCAGGGCGAGCAGCAGGAAGGCGATCACGGCGCCCGTGAGAATGCCGCTCTTGCGCTGATCTTCGGCGATCTCTTGTTTCACTCTGTGGCTCCGCTGTGTGCGATTTTGTCGCAAACCCGTCGGGGATCTGCGGCAAAGAATGCGGCAGCACAGAGCCAACAATTGCGGGCCCGCGCAACCCCATTTTATGGTGGTCGGGCCAAGCGCCTTTTCGTTTCATCACGGATGTTTAAGATCGGCCGCGTCTGCATCCGCTCCACCGGGAGATCCCATGACCGAGACCATCCGCATCAAACGCTTCCACGCGCGCCCCGTGATCGTGCCGATGAACCTGCCGCTCCAGACCTCGACCGGGGCAATCGCCAAGGCGCCGCTGGTGCTGATCGACTGCGAGACTGACCAGGGCGCGGTGGGCCACGCCTATCTGTTCTCGATCACGCCCTCGGCCTTGAAGCCGCTGACGGCGATGGTCACGGAAATGTCAGACCTGCTCGCCGGGGACGAGCTGCTGCCGTTCGAGATCGAACGCAAGCTGGCCCAGCGCTTCACGCTTCTGGGCCTCGCCGGTCTGCAACGGCTGGCCCAATCCGGTATCGACATGGCGGCCTGGGACGCGCTGGCCCGCACACGCGGCCTGCCGCTGGCCCGCCTGCTCGGCGGCGCGCCGAAACCGGTCAGGGCCTACAATTCGAAGGGGCTCGGCATCATGCCGGCCGGCGCCGCGGTCGAGGAAGCCCACAAGCTGCTGGCTGAAGGATTTCAGGCCGCCAAAATCCGCGTCGGCCGGCCCGATGCGCGGGAGGACCTCGCCGTCGTCCGCGCGGTGCGCGAGGCGGTGGGCGACGAGATCACGCTGATGTGCGACTACAACCAGGCCCTGACGGTGACCGAGGCGATCCGCCGCGGCGAGATGCTCGACGACGAGGGCCTGAGCTGGATCGAGGAGCCGATCCGTCATAACGATTATGCCGGCTGCGCCCGCATTGCCGATGCGCTGCATACGCCGGTCCAGATCGGCGAGAATTTTGACAGCGCCTTCTCGATGCAGGCGGCGCTCTCGGCGGAAGCCTGCGACTACGTGATGCCCGACGTCCAGCGCATCGGCGGCGTGACCGGCTGGCTCCGCGCCGGGGCGCTGGCGCACGCCGCCGGCATCGAGATGTCGACGCATTTGTTCTCGGAGGTCAGCGCGCATCTGCTGTGCGTGACGCCGACCGCGCATTGGCTGGAATATGTCGACTGGGCCGACGCGGTGCTGGCGACGCGGCTGAAGATCAAGGACGGTTTTGCGCTGCCGGGCGAGGAGCCGGGGAATGGTATCGAATGGGACGAGGCGGCGGTGAAGAAATATCTGGTCGGATAGATCTTGATCGGCGGATGCTACCTCGCGTGTTCGTCATTGCTGTCGATCATAACACCTCCTTCGGAAGGGAGCGTTTCGTCGATCTGCCTTCATTGGATATTGAATCGCGCGCCCGGGCATTCGTTGGTGACCGTCGTTGCGACGAGCTGGGCGGCGAACGAGGTCGGCTTCGGGACCGCGACGATCTTCCAACGACCCTGTTTATTGAGCCAGAACCGTCCCGTCGTGGTCGCGATGCGGCGCTCGGTGTATTTCTTCGTCGAGATCAAGGGGACCTTCGACTTCGGCGCGGGGACTTCCTTCCAGCCGTCGAACGAATAGAACTCCTGGAAGAAATAGTGCCACTCGATTTTCTGGAATTCATGGTGCGAAACGACGACCCGGACCAGTGAGTTTCCCGTAAGCCATTCCGAACCCATCGGGTCGGGTTCGACCTGCAGGCACCTCGTGTGTAGCGGCTCCTGGACCTGAAGCAGATTCAATCTCTGACTTTGCGAAAGCATCGCCGAGGTCACCGGCTGCCCCACATTTGGGTCGTTGGCCGGCCCCGAGCAGATCGGCACCGTTGGCGGACCTTGTCCGGTCCATGGATTGTTGCTGCAGTAGACGTAGCGCGACCAGGACGACCAGCCGGTGGACGCCTTTTCCTCCGCTTTGCCGGTCTCGCGATCCCAAACGCCGGTAAACTTGATCGTCTTGCTCGGCGGGCAGGCCGTTATGGGAGGCCCAGTCCACCAATGGGTGGTTTCGAACTCATAGATGGATTGGTTCGGATGCGGATACATCACTGCTTTGGCGCTGGTGAGCGCGTGGTGCTCCGAACACCCCTCGCCCTTCGTATCGAGCCAACATACGAGCGGAAAGTTCTCGCTCGGCCAGCAACCCGCGTGGGCCGAGGACGATCCCAGAACAGCGATCACGAGAGCCAACGCAAAGAGACAAGCACGCACTGTCAATCCCCCCCTTTTGCATCTTCTCGTTGAGATTGCCTGGCTTCGTCGCCATCACCTTGATCAAGATCAACGCTCGATCCCAGCGACGCAGCCGTGTCGGAATGGGCGAAGCCGCCGGACGTCTGCTTCACCTTCACGAGCTCATGACGCAAGTGCGCGTAGGTCGTGCGTTGGCGCGCCGGCCGCCTCCTGTCATCAGCCCTTCGTGCTGCGAGGTCGGGGACGAGATCGATGATCATCTCGGCCTTCGTCACACCGGGGCCATAACCTCGGTCAGGCTACCACGCTTCCGCGCCCGGAATTTTCTTCCGCACCGCCTTCCGCTGGATCCAGATGCAGCGACGGACGGACCTGTTGGATCGGCCGACGGCGGATATCCCCCCGCCGGCCTGAAGCAGTGGCGCCACGTTTTCGCGCAAGCTCCGGCAGCGCTGGAGCTCGGCTTGCCAGTCGACGGCGGCGTCAGCGCGCGACGCGATCAGCGCCAGCATCGCCATCGCAAGACAGATCGTCCGCATCGCTCGCATTCCCTTCATCGTGATCCGCCCGCATCGCGCCTGTAGCGAAAGTCGCAATGAGAGGCGCCTTGCACGATCGTCTGCGTCCGCGTGAGCTTGATGTCGGGACCAAAACCTTCCGCTGTCGCCAAGTCCGCAGTGCAGATCAGGAGGAAGCCGAGCTCCGGCTCACCCAGCGCCTTGTAAAACTCGGCATAGGCGCACCGCTTCACGTCGAATGCGAATGCGTCATGCGTCTGTTCGATGACGTCATAGGCGAGCGCATCGTCGCGGGCGTAGGTCCTGAAGGCCGTCGCGACGGCCTTGCCGAGATCGGCTTCGTTCTCGCCGTGGTTCCTGGCTTTCCAGAACTCCTCTCCGAAGCCGCGATAGAGATCGCCGAGCGCCTTGCGCACGAGCGCATTGGCGCGCGCCGCGCCGAGTTCGGCCTGGAGCGTCTTGACCAGCGGCACCAGCACCTGCGCCTGGATTTTTGCCTGTTCGATAACGGAGATGCTCATGGGCAGAGCCTCGCTTGCAACCGGGCGCGTAGCGTAATCCGGAACTGCGCCCGAGAGGATACACCCTGGATTGCGCGGGGGCTGTCATCGGGCGGCGCTTTGCGCCGACCTGATGGCTTGGTCCGACTATTGAAAGATCAGATTTTGGCTCGCCCAACCGAAACTCGCGGCGACAAGCCCGCTGCGCCCGCTGGGCATCGACGCGGCATCCTTCTCTACTATCGCGAGCGAAGGATGGTGGGCACGACAGGGATCGAACCTGTGACCCCTACCATGTCAAGGTAGTGCTCTCCCGCTGAGCTACGTGCCCTAGAGGTCATTTCATCGGTGGGGTCCCTATAACGGCTCAGGGGACCCGGCGCAAGGACGGAAGGGGGCCGATTTAGGCAGCCAGCATCTTGTTCACTTCGCTGACCAATTCGCGCAGGTGCACGGGCTTGGACAGCACCTTGGCGTTCTTGGGGGCGTCCGAATCCGAGTTCAGGGCGACCGCGGCGAAGCCGGTGATGAACATGATCTTGATGTCGGGGTCGAGTTCCGAGGCCCGGCGGGCGAGCTCGATGCCGTCCATCTCCGGCATCACGATGTCGGTGAGCAGCATCTCGAACGGCTCTTCCCGCAGCCGCTGATAGGCGGCCATGCCGTTGTCATGGGACGAGACCTGGAATCCGGCGTTTTCCAGCGCCTTGACCAGGAAACGGCGCATGTCGTTGTCGTCTTCGGCGAGCAGGATTTTTGCCATGGCAGGAAACGTCGAATCCCCAGAGGATATCAGCAGAGGTCACTAAGCCCGACAGAGGGTAAATTTGGGGTGAAAATCTTTACCTTGGGCCGGCTGCGCTGCCGGCACCTTGTGAACCGGAACGGGCTCCGAATCAATCGAGCCGGATCGACTGGTCCCCACCACGATGCCCGCACGGTTAAGACATGTTCCAGCGTCCATCACATCTTTTCGCTTGGCAGAATGGTTGCGATTCCGGACAATGACGACACATAAGAGCCGTCCGACCGGCCGAATCATTGGATCCGGAGCTTTTCCGGATCGTGCGGCGCCAAGGGGGCGAAGCCTGAGTAAGGGATGAAGCTTGAGAAGATGACCCGGTTTGACGGCGACATGTCGCCAGCCTTCGAGATCTTCGAGCCCGCCGAATGGCGCGCGCCTGTCATCTTCAACTCGCCCCATTCGGGCTCGACCTATCCGGACGAATTCCTGGCGGCGTCGCGGATCGACCTGCCGACGCTGCGGCGGTCGGAAGACTCGTTCATGGACGAACTGATCGGCGATCTGAGCGACCGTGGCTTCCCGACGGTTAGGGTCAACTTTCCCCGCTCCTATGTCGACGTCAATCGCGAGCCGTATGAGCTCGACCCCCGCATGTTCAGCGGACGGCTGCCGAGCTTTGCCAATACCCGCTCGATGCGGGTCGCCGGCGGCCTCGGCACCATTCCGCGCGTGGTTGGCGACGGCCAGGAGATCTACCGCGACCGCATCCTGGTCGACGATGCGCTCGGGCGGATCGAGACGCTGTACAAGCCCTACCATCGCGCGCTGCGCCGGCTGATCAACAAGGTGCATCAGATGTTCGGCACCGTGGTGCTGGTCGACTGCCACTCGATGCCTTCGGTCGGTGTCAGCAGGGACGAGCCGCGCCGGCCCGACGTCGTGATCGGCGACCGCTACGGCACGAGCTGCACGCCGCTGCTTTCAGATCGCGTCGAGGAGACCATGACCGGCCTCGGCTATTCGATCGGCCGCAACAAGCCCTATGCCGGCGGCTTCATCACCGAGCATTACGGCAATCCCGCAAGCGGCCTGCACGCGGTACAGCTCGAGCTCAACCGCGCGATCTACATGGACGAGCGGCGGCGGGAGCGGAGCGCTCGCTTTGCGCAAGTGGCCTCCGACTTCGGCGTTCTCGCCGACGTGCTGGCCACCACCATTCCGTTCGCCGATCTCGGCCCGTTCCAGGCCGCGGCGGAATAGGCGCCGGCTCTACTTCGTACGATCATGTTGTCTGCGATTGGCGCGAACGCGTCTTCGCTTCGCTGCGCACCCGAAACAAAAAGAGGGGCAAAGAAAAAAGAGGCGCAAAGAAAAAAGGGCCGCTTCTGATGAAGAAGCGGCCCAAGTCTAGGGAGGAAACGCCCAAGGAGGGCAGCGGTAACGCCAAGCGCTACCGCACCGCAACAATATGCGACCGCGCCGCACAAAGTGCAAGGCCTTTTGAGCCATTTCCCATGCAATTCGCACATGGCTCAGTTGCTTCCAGAGAAACCCAGATTCAGTTTCTTTGATAAGGAAATTCAATGGGTTGATAGTCATTTGCATACCAACGAGGCAACTTCGGAACGAAGTTTTCAACTCAATGATCGATATTTGGCCAGCAGATGACTGGGATGAGGCAGCGCGCCTCGGCATCCAAAATACCAGGGAGCAAATCAAGTCAGCGCTGCCCGCGGGGGAGGAATTGAGCTAGGCAGGAGGCCAGCTTCATCCAACCTTCGCTTCGAGGATTCCCGTGACGGTGATCGACTTCTCCGCCTTCATCGGACGGCTCGCCACCGCCTCCGGCGAAACCATCCTGCCGTTCTTCCGCACCTCCCTGTCGATCGACGACAAGAGCAAGACCAAGGATTTCGACCCCGTGACGGAGGCCGACCGCGCCGCGGAGGCGGTGATGCGGCGGCTGATCAGGGCCAACTTCCCTCAGCACGGCATCGTCGGCGAGGAATTCGGCAATGAGCAGGACGATGCCGAGTATGTCTGGGTGCTCGACCCCATTGACGGCACCAAATCCTTCATCGGCGGCTTTCCGATCTGGGGCACGCTGATCGCGCTGCTGCACAAGGGCGCGCCGGTCTACGGCATGATGCACCAGCCCTTCATCGGCGAGCGCTTCTCCGGCGACAACGGCTCGGCCAACTACAGGGGGCCCTCCGGCGAGCGCCGGCTCCAGGTCCGCCGCTGCGCTTCGCTGTCGGAAGCCACGACCTACACCACCAGTCCCCTGCTGATGAACGAGAGCGACCGCGCCATCTTCGGCCGCATCGAGCAGGGCGCGCGGCTGTCGCGCTATGGCGGCGACTGCTATTCCTACTGCATGCTTGCCGCAGGTCATGTCGATCTCGTGATCGAGACCGAGCTGAAGCCCTACGACATCGCGGCGCTGATCCCGATCGTGACCGGCGCCGGCGGCGTCGTCACCACCTGGGAAGGCAAGCCGGCCCAGGGCGGCGGCCGCATCATCGCGGCCGGCGACGCGCGGGTTCACGACGAGGCCTTGAGGCTCTTGAACCAATAAACTCTCACACAGGCGACTCCCTGGACGAAGGAGATCAAGCGGGAGAGGGAGCGCACCGGCTGCGTGGAAGCCCCTTACATCGCCTCCGCCCTCAAGTGCTCCACCAGCATCTTGGCCGGCCGCGGCAGCGTCTTGAAGCTTCGTGCGCAGATCACGAGCCGCCGGTTGGCCCAGGCATCGCGCAAGCGGACCATGGCGAGCGGCATGGTCCTGGCGCAGCGCCGCGCGGCGGCTTCCGGCACCAGGGCAACGCCGACATCGGCGGCGACCATCTGGCAGATCGCGTCGAAATCGCGCAGGCGCGCGCGGAAATGCGGGCGCAGGCTGAGCCGCGCCGCGTGCTTCGAGATGTGCACCTGCAGCGCGGTGGCGCTGGTCAGGCCGACGAAGTCGCAGGCCCCGGCCTCCTGGAAGTCGATCTGGCGCCGGCCGGCGAACGGGCCACGGCGGGAGGTCACCAGCGTCAGGCGGTCCTCGCTGAAAACGAAGCGCTCGATATGGTCGGGCAGCGCGTGCTCGGCGGCGAAACCGAGATCGGCGGCGCCCGTCGTGATCGCCGCCGCGATGTCGGTGCTCTCGCGCTCCTCGATGTCGACGGCGACGTCGCGATGCGCGCGCAGGAAGCCGGCGAGCGCCTTGGGCAGATGCTCCGAGAGCCCCGAGGTGTTGGCGAGCAAGTGCACGCTGGCGCGCAAACCGCTGGCAAAGCCGGCAAGATCGCCGCGCATGGCGTCGATCTGGTGGATGACGAGCCTGGCATGATCGAGCAGGCTCTCGCCGGCCGCGGTCAGCTCGACGCCGCGGCGTCCGCGCTTCAGCAGCGCGACGCCGAGCGCATCCTCGAGCCCCTTGATGCGCGCGCTGGCGGAAGCCAGCGCCAGGTGCGAGCGCTCGGCACCGCCCGTGATGCTGCGCTGGTCGGCGACTGCGATGAAGAGCTGGAGGTCGACGAGGTCGAAGCGCATGCCGTGTCTCCCAGCCTTCGCCCCAGACGAAGGCTCTCTCCGTAACCTACAGATTGTGCCGGCTGGCGGCTTCGGTCAATGTGCAGACATGATCGACCCGCTTCTCATCGTGATCGCTGCCGTCTTCCTGCTTGCCGGATTCGTCAAGGGTGTGGTCGGGCTCGGCTTGCCGACGGTGTCCATGGGCCTGCTCGCGGTGAGCATGGCCCCGAGCCGCGCCATCGCCATCGTCATCGTGCCCGCCATCATCACCAACATCTGGCAGACCTTCGTCGGCCCCTATCTGCGCGACATCCTGAGGCGGCTGTGGCCGCTGATGATCGGCACCGTGGTCGGATGCTGGCTGAATGCAGGCGCGCTGACCGGGCCGCATGCGCGCTACGGCACGATCGTGCTCGGCGTGCTCCTCGTCACCTACGCCGTGATCGGCCTGAACAAAATCCAGTTCCACGTTTCACGCGGGAACGAGAAGTGGGTCGGTGGCGTGGTCGGGGTCGTCACCGGCGTGATCTCGGCTTCGACGGGCGTGCAGGTGATTCCCTCGATGCCGTTCATGCAGGCAATCGGCATGGAAAAGGACGAGCTGGTGCAGGCGCTCGGCGTGTTCTTCACGACGGCGACGCTGGCGCTCGCGTTCAACCTGACCGCCGTCGGATTGTTGACGCCCGCGAATGTCGTGCCCGGCGCCGTGGGCCTCGCCATGGCCTTTGCCGGCATGTTCATCGGCCAGTCGGTCCGCGCGCGGATGCCGGCCGAAGCGTTTCGCCGCTGGTTCCTGATCGCGATGATCCTGCTCGGCCTCTATCTCGCCGGCAGCGCGCTGGTGAAGGAGCTGGCCTGAGGCTACGACCTGGGTGCGTAGCCGGGCACCCATTTTTCGTACTGAGGCAAATCGTCCTGAACCGTCCACCACGGCGCGCGGGACGACGTAAACACGTGAAGGCGCGGCTTGAGCTGCGGGTCGTCATCGAGCAGGCCGGCGGGAATGCTGACGGTTTCGAGATAACTCGCCTTGCCAGGCGTGAGGCAGCCGCAAGTCTTGCAGCGATAGCGGAAACTCCCCGGCGCGGATTCGTAACGCACCGCTTCGTCCTCGCCCGCGACAAAGCGAAACTTGTCCGCGTCCACATGGGCGTAGGTGGCGAATGCCGCACCGGTCAGCTTGCGGCAATTGGCGCAGTGACAATGCGTCAGCGAACGCACCGCGTCGATCTCGAAACGCACGGCGCCGCATAGACAGCTTCCACGAATCATCGAAACCCTCCGCATGCTCCAGTCATTCGTCCGAACGAGCTAACGCGTTTCCAGCATGGCGACGCGGATGCCGAGATAGATGAAGAGGCCGCCAAGCGCGCGATTGACCCAGGCGATGGCGCCCTCGGACTGCCGCAACCGGTGCGCGGCCTTGGCCGCGAACGCGGCCAGCACCAGGCACCACAGCGTCCCAGTCGAGATGAAGATCAGGCCGAGCGTCAGGAAGGCGAGCGGCTTGTGCGGCGCGTCGGCTGCGACGAATTGCGGCAGGAAGGCCAGAAAGAACAGCGCGACCTTGGGATTGAGCGCGTTGGTGAAGACGCCCTGGAGGAAGACCCGTCGCAATGAGCTCCGCACCGGCTCGTCGATCGCCGACGCCAGCGCCGGGCGCGACAACAGCATCTGGAGCCCGGTCACGACGAGGTAAGCCGCACCGACCAGCTTCAGGATCGAGAAGGCGGTCGACGAGGCCATCAGCAGGGCGGAAAGCCCGATCGCCGCGCCCGCGACATGGACAAAGCAGCCGCAACTGATGCCCAAGGCGGCCGCGGCGCCGCCCCGCCACCCCATCTGCATGCTGCGGCCGATCACATAGACCGAATCCGGCCCCGGCGTGATGTTGAGCAGCACGCCCGACAGGATGAAAAGCCCGATCTCGTGAATGCCCAGCATGCAAGGTTCCCCGCCGCCCGTCCGGGCGTGTTGGCTCCGCTTAGTCGGTTCGCCCGTCCCCGTCCACCGCCGGAATCGCTTAGGATTTACCTCGAATTTGCAATGCGGATCAGGCTTCCGCTCGGCCTCATCTGCTTTATAAAGGGAGGGTTCTCGAAATGCGGGACTCGAGGCGACTGCCACGCCGTGGCCGGTCCCCTCTCCCTTGGAGCTTCGCGGATATGGAAAGACGTCTGGCCGCCATCGTCTGCGCCGATGTCGCCGGCTATTCGCGCATGATGGGCAGCGACGAGGCCGGCACCCATGCCGCCTTCAAGGCCCATCGCGCGGCGATCCATCCCATCATCCTCAATCACGGCGGCCGCGTCGTGAAGAACACCGGCGACGGCTTCCTGCTCGAGTTCCCCTCGATCGTCGGCGCCACCGAGGCCGCGATCGCGATGCAGACGCTGATGGCGGAGCGCAACCGCCATCTGCCGACCGACCGCGCCATGCAGTTCCGGATCGGCATCCACATGGGCGACGTCATCGCCGACGAGGACGAGGTCTTCGGCGACGACGTCAACATCGCCGTCCGCCTGGAATCCGTGGCGAGCCCCGGCGGCTTCGCGATCTCGGCCAAGGCCTACCGGGAGGCGAGCAAGCATCTCTCGGTGCCGCTGGTCGATGCCGGCAATCATCGCTTCAAGAACATCAAGGATGCGATCGGGGTCTGGACCTGGATGCCCGACGGCGCGCCGGCGCTTGCCCCCGAGCTCCGTGAGGCTTCGGCGCTGTCGCAGCAATATCGCACCGCGATCGTCGGCGTGCTGCCCTTCGCCAATCTCAGCGACGCCAAGGACGAGTATTTCTCCGACGGCCTCACCGAGGACTTGATCCATGCGCTGTCGCTGCAATCCTTCTATCGGGTGCTGAGCCGCAACTCGACCTTCGCCTTCAAGGGCAAGAACACGAGCACCCGCCTGATCGCGCGCGAGATCGACGCCACCTATCTGATCCAGGGCTCGGTGCGGCGCGCCGGCGCCAAGATCCGCGTCACCGCCGAGCTGATCGCGCCGGAGACCGGCGAGCAGCTCTGGACCGGCCGCTACGACCGCGACATCGGCGACCTCTTTGCGATGCAGGACGAGATCACGACGAACCTGTCTGCTGCGATCGCGACGGAGATCGTCCGTGCCGAGGCCTCGGCGCCGGCGCGGCTCTCGACCGACGTGAGCGCCTGGGATCGCTTCCTCAAGGGGCTGTCGCACTACTACCGGCAGACCAAGGAGGATCTGACCGCCGCCGTCGACCTGTTCCGCGAGGCCATCAGGCTCGATCCCAAACTGTCGATCGCACATGCCTATCTGGCCACGATCCAGATTCAGAGCATTCAGTTCGGCTGGGTCAAGGGCACGCGCGAGATGTGGGCCGAGGCGATGAACCTCGCCGAAACCAGTGTCCGGCTCGATCCGCGCTCATCCTTTGCGTTCTCGATCCTGTCCTGGGCCCATGCGATGGAGGGACATCACGAGGCGGCGCTGGACGCCGCCAAGCGCGCGGTCGCGCTCAACCCCTACGACAATGGCGCGCGCGGCGTGCTCGGCATCTGCCATTTCATGATCGGCGAGCACCGCGAGGCGATCGAGCTGTTCTCGATGGCCGCGCAACGCGACAACAGCGACCCACGCTACCAATGGGCCGCGCTGAACGCGTTCAGCCATTATCTGTTGCGCCAATATGACGCGACCCTGTCCTGGGCCCGCGAGCAGCTCTACATCAATCCGAACCACATGCAGGCGCTGGCGATCCGCGCCGCGGCGCTGGCGCAACTGGGCCGGACCGACGAGGCGAGCGAGGCCGCCGGCGTGCTCATGGGCAACTACCCGACCCTCAATGTCGATCGTCACTTGCGCAACTTCCACTGGAAGCGACCCGAGGACATCGCCCATTATCGCGAGGGATTGCTGAAGGCCGGCCTGCCGCTCGGCAAGCTGGCCCTGGTACAGAGCGACGTCAAACGCGCCGCCGAGTCGTGAACAGCGGACCACGGATCTATTGTGGGCCGTCGGCGACCTCACGCCTGCTCTTGTCGACGACAGTGAAATCCGCCACACTTCTTCACACGCCAAAGTAGTATATTGTGCTGTCGGTTTGTTAGGACTTTCCGCGCTCTAACAGCGCGCCTGCTTTCTACGATTCGCCGCTTTCAGGATTTGGGCCATGCATCACCCCGCTTCGAAGCCGCCCTTCGATCCCTCGATTCCGGTCTCGCCGAACAATCCCTGCCCGTTCCTGCGCGGCCTTGTCGGCGAAGGTTTCGTCGACGGCGGGACCGTCCCGCTCAACACGCTGTCGCAGACCATCGCGAATGCGAGCGGTGAGACGGGGCTGAAGAAGGTCTCGGCCCGCATCCAGGTCCGCGGCGTTGCGCTCATCGCCAACGGTATCGGTCACATCCTCAAGAGCATCTGGTCGGGTGCGCGGCTCGACGCGCTGCGCGGCGGTCCGCTCGACAAGCGCGGTGCCGGCTCGCGCATCCTCGGCGTCGACGGCAAGGTCGACGAGGACGAGATCGCGCGGCTCGCGAGCTTCGGCCGGGCCTACACCGACCCGAACACCGGCAACAGCGAGCCCGGCCTGAACGCCGCGGAAATCAAGACCTTCATGCGCGACAACCTCAAGCGCGCCGGCAGCGCTGCGCGCTGGTACTACCCGCTGCTGATGAAATTCGAATGGCCCATCCTCTTGAAGATCATGGGCAAGGGCAAGCAGAACGAGGAGCGTTATCTCAGCGTGGCCGACGTGCGCACGCTGTTCGAGGAGCGCAAATTCCCCGAGCGTATCAACCAGCGGATTTTGTCGCAGCCGCTGTTGTCAGCCTGCCAGCTCCGCTTTCGCTGGGCGGTCGCGGTCACGGCGTTGGTCATCGGCCTTGGCCTCGTCGCCCTGGTGGCCGTGGCCGAATTCCCCAATCAGGTCCGCGCCGTTCTGCCCCAGAAGGGCGTGCTCGTGAATCTGCTGCCGCCGCCCTTGCCAGCAGTCCCCGAAACCAAGGCGGCTTACTGGCTCGAGCAGAACTGGTCGCTGAAGGACCGCCACTGGTTTCACCATGCCAGCCAGGGCACCGCGACCTTCCCGGTGCCCTATGAGTGGTTCGTGGCGTTGGAGCAGCCGCAGCTTCGTCTGTTCTCGAAGCCCGGCATGATCAAGGACAGCGCCTATCTCGAGCGCTTCGGCTTCATCCCGAGCCCGCAGACGATCCAGGCCGACACGGCGACGCTGCGCCGCTTCGGCTACGCCAATGTCTACGAGACGACGCAGGTGTCGGACTGGTCGACGAGATGGACGCCGGCGGAGAACGTCGACGGCCTGCCGGTCGGCTTTGCGCGGATGACCGGTGTCATCGACCCCGCGACGGGCCGCCGCGAAGAGGACAAGATCGGACTGACCTGCGCCGCCTGTCATACCGGCCAGATCCACTACCAGGGCGTCGATGTCCGCTTCGACGGCGGCGCGGCGATGACCGACCTGAAGAAGCTCGAGCTCGCGACCGGCCTGTCGATCGCCTACACCCTGTACGTCCCGTTCCGCTTCCAGCGCTTTGCCGATCGCGTGCTCGGCCCTGAGGCCAGCAAGGCGGACCGCGCCGCGCTCAAGCAGAAGCTCGGCGCGACCGGCAACTTCCTGATCGACTGGGCCAAGAATTACGAGAAGACGATCGAGGGCAAGAAGACCTGGGACGGCAAGCAGCAGCAGGACACGGAGGAAGGGTTCGGCCGCCTCGACGCCCTCAACCGCATCGGCAACCAGGTCTTCTCGCAGGACCTTGCGATGAGCGGCGTCAAGGGATTCGAGAAGAACCTGCACGCCCAGGACGCGCCGGTCAGCTACCCCGCGATCTGGACCGTGCCGTGGTTCAGGTTCGCCCAGTATGACGCCTCGATCGAGCAGCCGCTGATCCGCAACGCCGGCGAGGCCCTCGGCGTGACGGCGTTGCTCAACCTGTCCGACGCCTACCCGGAAGACAGGCTGTGGCGCTCCTCGGTGAACATCAGGACGCTCGGCTGGATCGAGGACATGCTGAGAGGCCCCGATCCATTCAAGGCGGCCGATCCGTCCAGCGGTCCGAAGTTCGGGGGCCTGCTCGCGCCGAAATGGCCCTCGCAGATCCTCGGCGACGCATGGAAGCTGAAGCCCGATCGCATCGAGCGCGGCCGGGCCATCTACACCGAGATGTGCTCCGGATGCCACCTGCCGGCCATCGACACCCCAGCCTTCTGGTCGTCGAAGCATTGGGAGCCGAACGGCGACAGCAAGGTGCTGAACGCGGTGACGATTCCCCTCGACGAAATCAAGACGGATCCCGAGCAGTCCCTTGTTCTCAGCAAGAGGATCGTCGACGTGCCCGGCTTCCTGAAGGTCAACACGGCCGACCTCCAGAAATGGTGGCAATGCGAGGTCCCGACCGCGAGCACTTCGCCCAACGAGATGGTCTATGCGCTCGGCCTCATGACCGTGGTCGATCTCGTCGCCCGCAAATGGATGGACGATGAGAAAATCCCCGCGGCCGAACAGGCGCAAATATGGAATCTCGCGCGCAAGAACTGTCTCAATCCGGCGCCTGATCCGCGCTATCGCGCGCGGCCCCTGAACGGCATCTGGGCCACGGCACCTTACCTGCACAACGGTTCGGTGCCTTCGCTGTACTGGTTGCTGAAGCCGGCGGGCGAGCGCCCGCAAAAATTCTGCATGGGCCGCCGCGACTATGACCCTGACACCGTCGGTTTCGCAGTCACCGCCAACGACCGTTGCAAGACGGGTGAGACGGAGTTCTCCGCGACAGGGTCTGACGGCAAGCCGATCCAAGGCAACAGCGTGCTCGGCCATTCCTTCGAGCTCAAGGAGGGCGAGCCGAAACGACCGGGTCTCATCGGCCGCATGTTCAAGGACGATGCCGAGCGCTACGATTTGATCGAGTATCTGAAGACGTTGTAGCGGGTCGTCGTCATGGCCGGGCTTGTCCCGGCCATCCACGATCTTCATAGCGGCGCGAAGGACGTGGATGCCCGGGACAAGCCCGGGCATGACGGAGATTGCGGATGTTCCGCCCCTCTCACTTGAACAGCGGCGTGCCCGGGACGAAGGCGTCGAAGGCGGCCCAGAACTGGGAGCGGTAGCGGTCCTGCTCCTGCAGGATCTCGTGCTTGGCGCCGGCGATCACGAGATGGGCGCCGGCGCGCAGGTGATAGGCAAACTCCTCGATCGCCGCAGTCGAGACCACGGTGTCATTGGAGGCCGCCAGCATCAGGATCGGCTGGCGGATCTGGGAGGGGTAGTTCACGCGCTTGAAGGTGTGCATCGCGCGGAAGGCGGTATCGGCCCAGGCGACCGTCGGTGACGCCAGTCCGAGCGTCGGATCCTCCTCCAGGATCGCGGCATTGCGCGCATAGCGAACGGGATCGCTGGTCAGGGGATTGTTGATGAAGGGATCGAGCCCGGTGAGGCGGTCGCTGCCGCCGGGAACGTAGCGGCCGCCCTGCCCGAGCAGGCGCATCGTCTTGAGCAACGCACGCACCGGGAACGAGGTGGTGCGCCCCGGCAGGTCGATCATCGGGGCCGACAGCACCATGCGGTCGAACCAGCGCTTGCCGGCATGCGCCACCCGCAGCATCACCGTGCCGCCCATGGAGTGGGCGAGCGCGAAGAAGGGCGGCGGGCAATCCGGCAGCACCACCTGCTGCACGAAGGTCTCGACGTCGATCTCGAAATCGGAGAAGTCGCGCACATAGCCCTTGCGCGGATCGCGCAGGCGGCGCGAGGAATGGCCCTGCCCGCGCCAGTCGATCATCGCCACCGCAAAGCCGCGGTCGCGCAGGTCGCGCACGGTCTCGAAATATTTCTCGATCTGCTCGCTGCGCCCGGTGAAGACGCAGACGGTGCCCTTGCGGTTCGCCGGCGGCGCCCACCGCGCAAAGCGCAACTCGGCGCCATCGGGGGTCTTGATGGTGCCGCTGACGACGTTTTCGGGAACGGGGTTGGACGGGATCGAGACCAGCGTCATAGGCGGGAAGTACTGCAAATCAAGGGGCTAAAGCGCCGAAAAGGCGCAAATGCCGCCCTCTTGAACGCCGTCTCGTTCCACCCATATCATTTTCGTGCAGGCCGCTACCAGTGTTTCGGAACCGGAACATCAGGCTGCACACAGACGAAAGCCCGGCCCGATGGCGGGCGGGTTGCCTAACAGTCGCTCAATGGAGGACTTGACCATGCGTACCTACGATCTCACCCCGTTCTATCGTTCCACCGTCGGCTTCGACCGCCTCTTCAACCTGCTCGACCAGGCCGGTTCGGACGGCAGCCCCGGTTACCCCCCCTACAACATCGAGCGTACCGGCGAGAACACCTACCGCATCACCGTTGCGGTCTCAGGCTTCTCCAAGGATGAGCTCTCCATCGTCGCGAAGGAAAACACGCTGACGATCAAGGGCGAGAAAGTCGCCAACGAGAACTCGAAGTCCGAAGTGCTCTACCGCGGCATCGCCGCGCGCGCCTTCGAGCGGGCCTTCCAGCTTGCCGACTTCGTGCAGGTGAAGGACGCTTCGCTCGAGAACGGGCTGCTTCACGTCGACCTCGTACGTGAGATTCCCGAGGCGAAGAAGCCGCGCCAGATCGCGATCAACGCCGGCGCCAAGGCGCAGGTGATCGAGACCTCGGCCGCGCAAGCCGCCTGAACCAAGCTACTTCCAAGTTGCGAAAGCGCCCCGGTGCCCCGGGGCGCTTTTTCGTCATGCATTGAATCACAGAGCGGTGAAGACGAGTAACGCCGGCATCGCTCCCTCCGTCCCTTGGGCATCGAACCCAAACAAGATGGAGAAGATCATGCCACTCTGGCGCAGCCTTTTCGTCGCCGCGAGCCTTCTGGCGGCTCCCCTCGGCCTTGCTCATGCGCAGACACCTGCGACGGTGAAGGCGAAGAACGTCGTGCTGGTGCACGGCGCCTGGGCCGACGGGTCGAGCTGGTCGGAGGTGATCCCGATCCTCCAGGCTGCAGGCCTGCATGTCACCGCCGTGCAGAATCCGCTGTCGTCGCTCGCGGACTCCGTCGAGGCGACCAAGCGTGCGCTGGCCGAGCAGGACGGGCCGACCGTGCTGGTCGCGCATTCCTGGGGCGGCACTGTGATCAGCCAGATCGGCACCGACCCGAAGGTCACCGGGCTCGTCTTCGTCGCCGCCCGCGCGCCCGATGCGAACGAGGATTTCGTGGCGCTGTCGAAGCAGTTTCCGACCGGGCCCGCGCGCGCCGGCATCGTCGAGCGCGACGGCTACACCAAGCTCTCGGAAGAGACCTTCCTGAAATACTTCGCCAATGGCGTGAAGCCGAAGCAGGCCAAGGAGCTTTATGCGGTGCAATGGCCGACGGCGGCCTCGATCTTCGCCGGCCGCACCACGGAAGCGGCGTGGCACTCCAAGCCGAGCTGGTACGCGGTGTCGAAGAACGACTACACCATCAACCCCGATTTCGAGCGCTTCCTCGCCAAGCGCATGAACGCCACAACGATCGAGCTCGACGCCGGCCACCTCTCGCTGGTGTCGCATCCGAAGGAGGTCGCGAATCTGATCCTGGACGCGGCGGGGTATCCGCGAAGCTGAGGTGATTGCGTGAATGCAAAAGGCGCCTGAGGTCTCAGGCGCCTTTCGTTTTGGCCAACTCTCTCCCCGATGTCGTCCCCGCGAAGGCGGGGACCCATAACCCCAGGGAGCGGTTTGGCGATGACTAGGACTCCGGTACTCGCACCCCATCCCCACCGATAGATCACGCGGTATGGGTCCCCGCCTTCGCGGGGACGACAGCGAGGGTGTGATGGGCACTGTCGCGTCAAACTTGCAGACCTAATCCAGCCCCTGCGCGGCGGGCATGTCCTGCGTCGGCAGGATGGTTGGGGCCGGCTTAGCTTGACCCACGGTCGGCGCGGCAGCTTGCGGGGCGGCCTCTGCCGGCTTCGCCTGCACGGCGGCGGCTTGCTGCGGGGGCTGCGCCTGCGGAGCCTGCTGCGCGACCGGCTCGGCCGGCTTCGCGGCAGTGACCGGCGTCTCGGCGCGCCGCGGGGCGGCCTTGGGCAGTGGCACGGCGCGGCTTGCCACATGCGGGATCGGTGCTGGCGGGCGCGGCGGGCCGCTGCGGATCACGGTCGGCGGCGGCAGCGCGCTTTGCGGCCCGTAAGGTGCGACCGCGCGTTCGCCATAGGCGGGCGCCATGCCGTAGGCGTCAGCGGCGGGCATGAAGCGGATGATCCGGCCGTCGCGGGCGTCGATCACGAGCCGTCCATCGTCGCCGCGGCGGTCGATCACCGCGATGGTGTAGACGCTGCCGCGCAGGCGCGGGATGCCGAGCGGCGAGAAGCCGTTTTCGCGCAGCACCGCATAGACCTCGGTGGCCGGCAAAAGCGCCGGGGCCGGGCCATGCTCCTCGTAGCCATAGCCGTAGCCGTAACGCGGCGGGGGCGGCGCGACCTCCGGCGGCGCATAGGGGCCGTCGAAATCCGACACCGCGATCACAGCCCCGCTCGCGATACCGCTCGCGGGAACCTGGGCATGGCCCGCGCTTGCGGCCAGCACCAGCGCGGCGGCGGCCACAGATCTTGTGAAAAACTTCATGGTCGAGACGCTCCTGTCAGGCCCCCCGATGGCCGCCCTCTTTCGCTTCTCGCGGCGTGGCGCGCCTTCCGAAGGGTTGATCCGAAGCTTCATTGGGGATTCCGGCGCGCGCGGGGCCGGATCAGGGCGCGTTTGCTTCAAAACCGGGGCCGCGCAACTTTTGGAAAGCGATTGATTGACATATCGGGAATCGGGACTTCCGCGCGCTTGTGTGCTAGACAAAAATTTGGCAAGGTGATGTTTAGGACAGGAAGACTGTCTCAATTTTGCGTGCGGTTCCGGCACAGGGATTGCAGCGAAAACCGGTGCTCTCGAGCGTCGGCAAGGTACCAGGCAAAGCCGTTCTCGGGGACGAAGAGCGCCTAGGCCTGAATTTAAGAAAATGCGGCTCGCAGCGGACGAGCGGTGACCCAGGAGCGGGTGCCGCGGGACACCCAAGGTGCGCCGAAGTTGGCGGTGAGACAGCTTGCCGCATGGAGAGGACAGAGCAATGAACGGGTCGCAATTCGAGCGCGCAAACATCGTGGCAGAAGAGCTGTCGGCGACGGTCGCCTCGAAAACGACCGACCCGATTCAGGAACACAATTCGCGTCCCAAAGCCGAGGGCCTCTACGATCCGAGTTTGGAGAAGGATTCCTGCGGTGTCGGCTTCATCGCCAACATCAAGGGCAAGAAGTCGCACGAGATCGTCTCGGACGCGCTGAGCATCCTCTGCAATCTCGAGCATCGCGGCGCCGTCGGTGCCGACCCGCGCGCCGGTGACGGCGCCGGCATCCTGGTGCAGATCCCGCACGCCTTCTTCAGCCGCAAGGCCAAGGAGCTCGGCTTTGCGCTGCCGGGACCCGGCGAGTACGCCATCGGCGCGCTGTTCATGCCGCGCGACACCGCCTGGCGCAACGTCATCAAGAGCATCATCGCCGACCAGATCAAGGAGGAGGGCCTGACCCTGCTCGGCTGGCGCGACGTGCCGACCGACAATACCTCGCTCGGCGTCACCGTGAAGCCGACCGAGCCCGCCTGCATGCAGGTGTTCATCGGCCGCAACGGCACCGCCAAGACCGAGGACGAGTTCGAGCGCCGGCTCTACATCCTGCGCAAGTCGATCTCGCAGGCGATCTACCAGCGCCGCGACCGCGGCCTTGCGGGCTATTATCCCTGCTCGATGTCCTGCCGCACCGTGATCTACAAGGGCATGTTCCTCGCCGACCAGCTCGGCAAGTACTATCCCGACCTGCACGAGCAGGATTTCGAGAGCGCGCTCGCCCTCGTTCACCAGCGCTTCTCGACCAACACCTTCCCGGCCTGGTCACTGGCGCATCCCTACCGCATGATCGCGCATAACGGCGAGATCAACACGCTGCGCGGCAACGTCAACTGGATGGCCGCGCGGCAGGCCTCGGTCAGTTCCGAGCTGTACGGCAAGGACATCAACCGGCTCTGGCCGATCTCCTATGAGGGCCAGTCCGACACCGCCTGCTTCGACAACGCGCTCGAATTCCTGGTGCAGGGCGGCTACTCGCTGCCGCACGCAGTGATGATGATGATTCCGGAGGCGTGGGCCGGCAATCCCTTGATGGATGAGAAGCGCCGCGCCTTCTACGAATATCATGCCGCGCTGATGGAGCCGTGGGACGGCCCCGCCGCGATCGCATTCACCGACGGCCGCCAGATCGGCGCCACGCTCGACCGCAACGGCCTCAGGCCCGCGCGCTATCTCGTCACCAAGGACGACCGCATCGTGATGGCGTCCGAGATGGGCGTGCTGACGATCCCCGAGGACCAGATCATCACCAAGTGGCGCCTGCAGCCCGGCAAGATGCTGCTGGTCGACCTCGAGCAGGGCCGCCTGATCCCGGACGACGAGATCAAGGCCGAGCTCGCCAGGAGCCATCCTTACAAGGAGTGGCTGGAGCGGACCCAGATCGTGCTGGAGGAGCTGCCGAAGGTTGCGACCACCGGCGTGCGCTCCAACCTGTCCCTGCTCGATCGCCAGCAGGCGTTCGGCTACAGCCAGGAAGACATCACCATCCTGATGACGCCGATGGCCGCCACCGGCGAGGAAGCGGCGGGCTCGATGGGCAACGACACGCCGATCTCGGCGCTGTCGGACAAGGCCAAGCCGCTGTTCACCTACTTCAAGCAGAACTTCGCGCAGGTCACCAACCCGCCGATCGACCCGATCCGCGAGGAGCTGGTGATGAGCCTCGTCTCGATCATCGGGCCGCGGCCGAACCTGTTCGACCTGCAGGGCATGGCCACGACCAAGCGTCTCGAAGTGCGCCAGCCGATCCTGACCGATGCGGATCTGGAAAAGATCCGCTCGATCTCGGAAGTGGCCGAGTCGCATTTCAAGTCGCGCACGCTGGACACCACCTTCCACGCCGGGCTCGGCGCGGCGGGCATGGACCAGGTGCTGGACGAGCTCTGCGCGCGCGCGGAAAGCGCCGTGCGCGAGGGCGTCAACATCATCATCCTGTCCGACCGAATGGTCGGCACCGACCGCGTGCCGATCCCCTCGCTGCTGGCCTGCGCCGCCGTGCATCATCACCTGATCCGCACCGGCCTGCGCACCTCGGTCGGCCTCGTCGTCGAATCCGGCGAGCCGCGCGAAGTGCACCATTTCGCCTGTCTCGCGGGCTACGGCGCCGAAGCGATCAATCCCTATCTCGCGTTCGAGACCATCATCGCGATGAAGGACCGCCTACCCGGCTCGCTCGACGACTATGAGATCGTCAAGCGCTACATCAAGTCGATCGGCAAGGGCCTGCTCAAGGTGATGTCCAAGATGGGCATCTCGACCTACCAGTCCTATTGCGGGGCGCAGATCTTCGACGCGGTCGGTCTCAAGGCCGACTTCGTCGGCAAGTTCTTCGCCGGCACGCACACCCGCGTCGAGGGCGTGGGTCTGGCCGAAATCGCGGAAGAGGCCGTGCGGCGCCATGCCGACGCGTTCGGCGAGGCGCTGGTCTACAAGAGCGCGCTCGATGTCGGCGGCGAATACGCCTATCGCAGCCGCGGCGAGGACCACGCCTGGACCGCCGAATCGGTGTCGCTGCTCCAGCACGCCGCGCGCGGCAATTCGCAGGAGCGCTATCGCGCCTTCGCGAAAATCCTCAACGAGCAGTCGGAGCGGCTGCTGACGCTGCGCGGCCTGTTCCGGATCAAGAACGCGGAAGAAGAGAAGCGCAAGCCTGTGCCGCTGGACCAGGTCGAGCCGGCCAAGGAGATCGTCAGGCGCTTCGCCACGGGCGCGATGAGCTTCGGCTCGATCTCGCGCGAGGCGCACACCACGCTCGCGATCGCCATGAACCGGATCGGCGGCAAGTCGAACACCGGCGAAGGCGGCGAGGAAGCCGACCGCTTCAAGCCGATGCCGAACGGCGATTCCATGCGCTCGGCGATCAAGCAGGTCGCCTCCGGCCGCTTCGGCGTCACCACGGAGTATCTCGTCAACTCCGACATGATGCAGATCAAGATGGCGCAGGGCGCCAAGCCCGGCGAAGGCGGCCAGCTGCCCGGCCACAAGGTCGACGCGACCATCGCCAGGGTCCGGCATTCGACGCCCGGCGTCGGCCTGATCTCGCCGCCGCCGCACCACGACATCTACTCGATCGAGGATCTGGCGCAGCTGATCTACGACCTCAAGAACGTCAACCCGACGGGCGACGTCTCGGTCAAGCTCGTCTCCGAGATCGGCGTCGGCACGGTGGCCGCGGGCGTTGCCAAGGCGCGCGCCGACCATGTCACCATCGCGGGCTTCGAGGGCGGCACCGGCGCCTCGCCGCTGACATCGATCAAGCATGCCGGCTCGCCGTGGGAGATCGGCCTCGCCGAAACCCATCAGACGCTGGTGCGCGAACGGCTGCGCAGCCGCATCGTGGTCCAGGTCGACGGTGGCTTCCGCACCGGCCGTGACGTCGTGATCGGCGCGCTCTTGGGTGCCGACGAGTTCGGCTTTGCCACTGCGCCCTTGATCGCGGCCGGCTGCATCATGATGCGCAAGTGCCATCTCAACACCTGCCCGGTCGGCGTCGCGACGCAGGACCCCGTCCTGCGCAAGCGCTTCACCGGCCAGCCCGAGCACGTGATCAACTACTTCTTCTTCGTTGCCGAGGAAGTCCGCGAGATCATGGCAAGCCTCGGCTTCCGTACCTTCAACGAGATGGTCGGCCAGGTGCAGCTGCTCGACCAGACCAAGCTGGTCGCGCACTGGAAGGCCAAGGGCCTCGATTTCTCCAAGCTGTTCGTCAAGCAGAAGGAAGAGAAGGGCCAGAAGATCTATCACTCCGAGCGCCAGAACCATCATCTGGAGGCCGTGCTCGACCGCACGCTGATCGAGCGGGCGCAGCCCGCGCTCGACCGCGGCGCACCGGTGAAGATCGAGGCTGCGATCAACAGCACCAACCGCTCCGCCGGCGCGATGCTGTCGGGTGCGGTGGCCAAGATCTACGGCCATGCCGGCCTGCCGCACGACACGATCCATGTCAGCCTCAAGGGCACCGCCGGACAGGCCTTCGGCGCGTGGCTCGCCCACGGCGTCACCTTCGAGCTCGAGGGTGAAGGCAACGACTATGTCGGCAAGGGCCTCTCGGGCGGCAAGATCATCGTCAAGCCGCCGAGGAACTCCGCGATCGTGCCGGAAGAGAGCATCATCGTCGGCAACACCGTGATGTACGGCGCGATCGAGGGCGAATGCTACTTCCGCGGCATCGCCGGCGAACGTTTTGCCGTGCGCAATTCCGGCGCCGTGGCGGTGGTCGAAGGCGCGGGCGATCATTGCTGCGAATACATGACCGGCGGCATCGTCGTCGTGCTGGGCAAGACCGGGCGCAACTTCGCGGCCGGCATGTCCGGCGGCATTGCGTACGTGCTGGACGAGAGCGGCGACTTCGACCGGCTGTGCAACATGTCGATGGTCGAGCTCGAGCCGGTGCTGTCGGAAGAGCTGATCAACGCCGGTACCTATCATCACTCCGGTGACCTCGAGGCGCATGGCCGGGTCGACGTGTTCAGGAACCTGCTCGCCTCCGACGTCGAGCGCCTGCACGTGCTGATCTCGCGCCATGCCAAGGCGACCGGCTCCAAGCGCGCCGCCGACATCCTTGCCAACTGGAAGGAATGGCTGCCCAAATTCCGCAAGGTGATGCCGGTCGAGTACCGGCGCGCGCTGCGCGAGATGGCCGCCAACGCGGACGCCGAGCCGAAAATCGCGATCGGGGCGTAGCAACAAGCCCTCATGGCGAGGAGCGCGAAGTGCGTCTCGAACCATGAGGTCACCATCTGGGCCTCTATCCTTCGAGACGCGGCGCGAAAGAGCGCCGCTCCTCAGGATGAGGAGTGAGAGAACAAACGAGTTAAGCGGCAGGGACTTCGGGTTTAATGGGCAAGATCACGGGTTTTCTGGAAATCGAACGGCACGACCGCAAGTACACCCCGGTCGCCGAGCGCGTGAAGCATTACAAGGAATTCGTCATTCCGCTGTCCGAGAAGGAAGTGCGCGACCAGGCCGCACGCTGCATGAACTGCGGCATCCCCTATTGCCACGGCACCGGCTCGGTGGCGCCCGGCACGCCCGGCTGCCCGGTCAACAACCAGATCCCAGACTGGAACGACCTCGTCTATCAGGGCAATTGGGAAGAGGCCTCGCGCAATCTGCACTCCACCAACAATTTCCCGGAGTTCACGGGGCGCATCTGCCCGGCGCCGTGCGAGGCGTCCTGCACGCTCAACATCGACGACAACCCCGTCACCATCAAGACCATCGAATGCGCGATCGTCGACCGCGCCTGGGACAATGGCTGGCTGAAGCCGGAAGTGGCGGCCGTGAAGACCGGCAAGAAGGTCGCGGTGATCGGCTCGGGCCCGGCCGGCATGGCCTGCGCCCAGCAGCTGGCGCGCGCCGGGCACGACGTCCATGTCTACGAGAAGTACGCCAAGGCCGGCGGCCTGCTGCGCTACGGCATCCCCGACTTCAAGATGGAAAAGGGCGTCATCGACCGCCGTGTGACGCAGATGGAAGCCGAGGGCGTCACCTTCCACTACAACAGCCATGTCGGCGCCGAGGGCAATGTCGATCCGCGCGAGATGCTCAACGAGTACGACGCGGTGGCGCTGACCGGCGGCGCCGAAGCCCCGCGCGACCTGCCGATCCCCGGCCGCGACCTCGCCGGCATCCACTACGCCATGGACTTCCTGCCGCAGCAGAATCGCCGCGTCTCCGAGGAGCCGCTCGGCGGCGTCCAGGAGATCTTGGCCGGCGGCAAGCATGTCGTCGTCATCGGCGGCGGCGACACCGGATCGGACTGCATCGGCACCTCGCTGCGCCAGGGCGCGCTCTCGGTGACCCAGCTCGAGATCATGCCCGCGCCCCCCGAGCGCGAGAACAAGGGCCTGACCTGGCCGAACTGGCCGCTGAAGATGCGGACGTCCTCCAGCCAGGCCGAAGGCGCGGTTCGCGAGTTCGCCGTGCTGACGCAGAAGTTCTCGGGCGAGAACGGCAAGGTCAAGAAGCTGCACTGCGTGCACGTCGACGACAAGTTCAAGCCGATCGCCGGCACCGAGTTCGAGCTCGACGCCGACCTCGTGCTGCTCGCGATGGGCTTCGTCCACCCCGTGCACGAGGGCCTGCTCAAGCTGCTCGCGGTCGACCTCGACCCGCGCGGCAACGTCAAGGCCAACACGCTCGACTACCAGACCTCGCGCCCGAACGTGTTCACCGCCGGCGACATGCGCCGCGGCCAGTCGCTGGTCGTCTGGGCGATCCGCGAGGGCCGGCTGTGCGCAAGGTCGATCGATACGTTCCTGATGGGGAAGACGGATCTGCCGCGCTGATTTTTTTACTCCGCCGCCAAATCAGCAAAAGGTGTCATCGCCCGGCTTGACCGGGCGATCCAGTATTCCAGAGGCGGTTGTAGTTGAACGATAGGCCTCGGCGTACTGGATGCCCCGGTCAAGCCGGGGCATGACAGCTGAGTGAATGGTTGGAAAGCAGGCTTCACTCCAAGACGTGCCGGAAGTGCTGCGCGTCCCACTCGTCAAGCCGGAACAACACCTTGCCGTATTCAAGAAGCCTGTCGTTCGGTCGATAGCGTCGCGTCGAAACTTCGACATCCGACGGGACTTCACTTGGCATCAAGTGAAAAATGCTCGTTGGTCTCGCTCAGAGCCAGTAGTTTCTTGACGAGAAGGTCTCGACCTTCTGGATTGAGCCATAGCTCGAATTCGCCAGCCGAATTGATGTCCAAGGTAATTCGAGCAGCCATGATGGCCTCTCAATTCTGCAGCCTCACCCCAAGCAGCATCACCGTTCCCTGCGAACTCGACCCGGCCTGATTCGAATCCAGGATGTCGTGGCGGAGCGTGCCCTTGATCCAGATGTTGCGGTTGAGCTTGTAGATCAGGTTGCCTTCGAGCGAGTAGGTCTTGTCGTTGCGATTCTGGCCCTGGTAGTCGTAGGTGCCGTAGGTGAACTTGCCGACCGCCGTGAGCCAGCGGCGGAAGTCGTGGTCGACTTCGGCGGCGTAGGTGCGCACCAGGACGCCGGAGGAGCCGGGGATCGTGGTCTCGTTGATCTGCGTGTCGGTGAAGAATTTCACCGTGGTGAGGCCGCTGGCGTTCCAGATCAGGGAGCCCGTGGTGAGGAAGCCGGCGAGCTGGCTGAGACGCGGGTCGGTATAGTTGCGCGCGGAATAGCCGACCGAGATCTCGCCGGTGAGGATGCGCGAGAACTCGAAGGAGGAGCCGACCTTGGCGTAGCCGCCATTCGAGTCGCGGAAGTAGCCGTTGCGGTCGGCGGCCTGGTCGTGCACGCGGGTGTCGCCCTCGATCTCGACGAAGGGCTTCAGGCCCGGCTTGAGATCATAGGAGAAGCGACCGACGCCGCCGTATTGGTTGAAGTCGCGGTCGGTGTTGGGGAAGACCGAGCCGTCGGTGAGTTTCGAATCCGTGTAAGCCGTGCGATCGACGGTGGCGCCGGCGGCGACCTGGAAGCGATTGAAGGTCTGGTCGAAGCCGATCGTAGTGCCATAGGCGGCGTAGACCGGATATTTCTGCAGGCCGGCCTGCACGTTCGGGCTGCCGGGATTGTCGGTGGCGAGCCGCAGCCGCAGCTGCGAGGTCAGCTTGAAATCGCGGGTGACGTCGAGCCGGCCATCGACATGGCCGGTGAAATCGGGGCGGTTGGCCTCGACCGGCGACGGCGAGGCGAGGCCGTCGATCGTCGCCGGCATGTTGCTGGTGTAGCCCGAGAACGATCCGCGCAGATCTGCGACAAGCGCATGGCGCTCCCAATCGGACACCACGAGCAGATCGGGCGCGATCACATAGGCCGGCGAACCGACAGGCTTGTTGAGGCGCGTCGGATTGGTGTCATAGCCCGCGGAGAGCTCAATCCCGCCCTTGATCAGAAAACTGCCGGCATAATCGCCGACGGCGCCGAACGGATCCTCATCGGCCCTCAGGCGGCGGCGCAGCGGCTGGCCAGGCACGTTGCCCGCCATCGCCGGCGGCACCGGGACCTTGTGCGCGGTCTCGGAGGGCGGCGACGCGATACGCGGCGGAGTGAGCGTGCGCTCCGGTGTTGTCGGCGGGGCCTTCGAGCCCGGACCGGCCGCGCGCTTCGGCTTCGGCTGGCCGGGATAAAGCTTTGGCTGCTGCCGCTTGCGGTTGAGCGAATCGTAGCCGGAGCTGCTCGCGCCGGTGGCGGCGGGCAGACCGTAGGTCGGGACCTGACCGATGCGCGAGGTCGCCGGCGTCTCGCGGACCTTGCGCGGATCGGCATTGGGATCGGGCAGCGCCGGCAATGAATCCGATGGTGCCTGCGGCACGCCCGCGGTGCGGCGCGTCGGCAGCGTGTCGGGCGAGGCAAAACCGCCGCGGTTGGGATTGAACAGGTCGGGCGTAAGGCTCTGGGCGGACGCCGGGGCGCTTCCGAGGGCCGTCAGCGCGAGGCACGGCAAAGCCGCGCGCAGGAAATGCGCGCGTTTGCTCCGGCCATTGCCTGGAGACGGCACCACGATGGAATAACCCCAACGAAATCAAACACTTTCACGATCATCCCCACCGGCTGGCAGGAACCATCGTTAATGGAGTTAAAACAATTATGGTTAATGACCGGTTGAGGGTGTTGGGGCGCTCGTCGCCTCGCTGGTCGGGGCGTGCTAAGCAGGCGCCAACGGGCGAACGCCCCCTCCTCCCTGGACCAGCCCATGCCGAGCTCGAAACCGCTGATGACCGCATCATCCGGCCCCATCCCCGACAGCGTCGAATCCGCGCTCCGCACGCTGGAGACCGAGAGCGGCGGCATCAACGCGCTCGCCGCAGCTCTGCGCGGCCCACTGGGCGCGACCTTCGCGAAAGTCGTCGACCTGATCCGCAACGCCAAGGGCCGCGTCATCGTCACCGGGCTCGGCAAGTCCGGACACATGGGCCGCAAGATCGCGGCGACGCTGGCCTCGACCGGCACGCCCGCCTTCTTCGTGCACGCCGCCGAAGCCGGCCATGGCGACCTCGGCATGATCACCACCGACGACGTCATCATGGCGCTGTCCTGGTCCGGCGAGCAGCCGGAGATGAAGAACCTCGTGAACTATTCGGCGCGCTTTGCGATTCCCATGATCGCGGTGACGTCGAACGCCGCGTCCTCGCTCGGCCAGGCCGCCGATCTCGTCATCGAGCTGCCGAAGGCGCGCGAGGCCTGCCCGCACAATCTGGCGCCGACCACCTCGACCCTGATGCAGGCCGCGATCGGCGACGCCATCGCGATCGCGCTGCTCGAAGGCCGTGGCTTCACCGCGCTGGAATTCGCGCATTTCCACCCCGGCGGCAAGCTGGGCGCGATGCTGAAATTCGTTCGCGACTACATGCGCACCGGCGCGGAGATTCCGGTCAAGCCTGAAGGCACCAAGATGTCGGAGGCCGTGGTCGAGATGTCGGCCAAGGGGCTCGGCTGCGTCTGCATCGTCAACGCTGCGGGCGAGGCCGTCGGCATCATCACCGACGGCGATCTGCGCCGCCACATGCGGCCCGACCTTTTGACCGTGTCGGTCGATGAGATCATGACGAAGCAGCCCAAGTCGGTGCCGCCCACGATGCTCGCAACCGAGATGATCGAGGTGCTGAACACCCGCAAGATCACGACGCTGCTGGTGACGGAGGCGGGCAAGGTGGTCGGCATCGTCCATCTGCACGACCTGCTGCGCGCGGGGGTGGCGTAGGGCACGCGGTTTCTCCCGGCGCCGTGTCATTCCGGGGCGCGCCACTTGGCACGAGCCTGGAATCCATTCATCTCCGAGGGCGCTGCACGATGGATTCCGGGCTCACGCTTCGCGTGCCCCGGAATGACGGCAAGGAGTTCATTGCGGAAACCGTGCCGCGTTCTCCTCCAGGGGCAGTCGCAGCCCGTTCGCCAGATACGACACGGTGCGATAGAAGCCGCACAGGAGCATGATCTCCAGGATCTGTGCCTCGTCGTGATGCGCCGAGAGTGCGACGAATTCCTCGTCGCTCAACGTCGCGCGGTGATGCAGCGCGTCGACGGCTGCGATCAGCGCCTGCTCGCCCGGTGACCAGCATGGCGATGCTGCGTCGCCCTGCACCGTCGCACGCACTTCTTCCTCGGTGAGCTTTGCCGGCCCGGCAAAGATCGCGACATGCACGCCCCATTCGTATTCGCATCTGTTCAGTGCGCAGGTGCGGTCGATGACGATCTCGCGCTGGCGCAGGGAGAGCGGGCCGGGATCGAGCAGGCCGCCGGCGCGAAACTTGTCCCAGGCGCGGCTGTGGCCCGCCATCACCCGGAACAGCACCAGCGGCGGCGCGCCGCGCATGATGCGATCGAGCTGCGCCTGGATCTCCGGGGGATAAGGCGGCGTGAGCGGGGCGATGCGCGGTGCGGCTTCGGACATGGGCCGGCTCCTTTGCTACATTTATAGTAGCAATACGCTACATTATTTGTAGCATGACGCAAGAGGCGACGATGGTGAAACAGGCTGGCTCGAAGACACGCAGCGTTCGCGGCTCGCGCACCGGGCGGCCGATCATGGCGTTGCTTGACCTGCTCGGCCGGCGCTGGACCTTGCGGATATTATGGGAGTTGCGCGAAGAGTCCCTCACTTCGCGCGCGCTGCGCAGCGCCTGCGACGAGGCCTCGCCGACGGTGCTGCAAGCGCGGCTGACCGAACTGCGCGAGGCGGGCTTCGTGGAGCTGGGCGACGGCGGTGGCTATGGGCTGACGGCACTGGGGCGGGATTTGTGCGAGACGTTCATGCCGCTGCACAGGTTTGCGGAGCGGTGGAAGAAGTAGAGCTTTTTCCTACCCTCCCCTGGAGGGCAGGGGAATCGCATGTGCACATTTTGCAGAGGTCGTCATGCCCGGGCTTGTCCCGGCATCCACGTTCTTGTGCTGCGTGGAAACGCGTGGATGGCCGGGACAAGCCCGGCCATGACGCTGTAGAAACAGTCGGTGCCCCACAACTCACACCTCACATGCGATGGCCCTGCCCTCCAGGGGAGGGTAAGAAGCTACGCGACAGCGACGGTCAGGTTCGCACCGTCAACTTGCACCACCTTGACCCGCGTCCCGGCCGGCGTATCCGGACCGGCAACGCGCCACACCGTGTCGCCGATACGCATGGTGCCGCTGCCGTCGATGATCGGTTTCTCCAGCGTGAACTCGCGCCCGAGCAGCGCTTCGCTGCGCTTGTTGAGGAAGGGGCTTGCGCTCGCGTCCGGCTTGGGCCGGGCGAGGCGGCGCCACACCGGCACGGCGGCCGCGGCGAAGACCGCGAACATCACGAGCTGTAGCTGCCATGACACCACGACCGCGAACGAGATCAGGCCGACCAGCAGCGCGGCGAGCCCGAGCCAGAACAGGAAGATGCCCGGCGCCAGCACCTCCAGCGCCATCAGGAGAAAGCCGAGAATCAGCCAGTTCCAGGTCCCGAGCGAGACGAACATGTCGGTCATGACACGACCTCTAAATTGGCGAATGTCCTCATCGGAAGGCCATGCGCTGTCACTATCCCTGGCGCGGCGGCACCGCCGGCGGCGTGCTGCCAGTCGTCGGCACCGAGCCGCCGCGGCGGGCGGCCGCGGACACCGCGCCTTCGCCGAATGTTGCCTTGGCGATCTCGCCGATGCCGGCGAGCGAGCCCAGCATGCTCATCGCTTCGACCGGAAGCATGATGACCTTCTGGTTCGGCGAGTCCGCCAGCTGCCCGAACGCCTTGATATACTTGTCGGCGATGAAATAGTTCAATGCGGCGACGTCGCCCTTGGAAATCGCGTCGCTCACCATCTGAGTGGCCTTCGCCTCGGCCTCCGCCGAACGCTCGCGTGCCTCGGCGTCGCGGAACGCCGCTTCCTTGCGGCCTTCCGCCTGGAGGATCTGGCCCTGCTTGGCGCCCTCGGCGCGCAGGATTTCCGACTGGCGTTGGCCTTCGGCCGCCAGAATGTCGGCACGCTTGACGCGCTCGGCCTTCATCTGCCGGCCCATGGCCTCGACGAGGTCGGCCGGCGGCACGATGTCCTTGATCTCGATGCGGTTGACCTTGAGACCCCAGGGCGAGACCGCGGCATCGACCACGCGGAGCAGGCGCTCGTTGATCTCGTCGCGATGCGACAGCACCTGGTCGAGATCCATCGAGCCCATCACCGACCGGATGTTGGTCATGGTGAGGACCGTGATGCCCTGGTTGAGATTGGCGACCTCGTAGCTCGCCTTTGCGGCATCGAACACCTGGTAGAAGGCGACGCCGTCCACCGTCACGGTGGCGTTGTCCTTGGTGATCACCTCCTGTTCTGGAATGTCGATCACCTGCTCCATCATGTTGATCTTGCGCCCGACGCGATCGAAATAGGGCACGATCAGATTGAGGCCGGGGCTCAGCGTCTGCGTGTATTTGCCGAACCGCTCGATGGTCCAGTCATAGCCCTGCGGCACCGTCTTCACGCCGGCCACCAGCGTGACGATGACGAGCAACACCAGAACAATAGCGAAAATGTCGAAACCGCTCATATCTCCTCCAAGCCGGGAAAAAGCCCTTTCCGGCGCTGTCATTGGTCGGCATCACGATCCTACCGGTTCAGCGGTCGCAACTCACGTCGGTTTGCCGCGACTGTTCCGCAAGAACAGCGGCGAGTGCATTTATTTGAACCGACCGGACCACAGCCATTGAAAAACGGCAGCGGCCACCCACAGGCTGATCTAGTTGGACCAGCCGAAATTGACCGGCTTCAGCCCGACGAGCTCGGGCCGCTCCTTTCGCAGTTTCGCCAGCTGGACGGCCGTCGGCCTTGTCTCGAAATTGCGTGGCTGCCCCGGAAAGACGGTCGCCACGTAGTACAGCCCGGGCGAGAGGATATCGATCTTGGGCGTACGCACCGGCACGAATCCCGACGACACGCCATTCGGAAGATAGGTGCCCGGGCGGCCCGTCGTCGTGTAGTTCTGCAGCTCAAGCCCGGTCGTTCCGACAGCGACAGGAATGGCGGCAAATCCATCGGGGGCAAGGCTGATTCCACGGGCATTGATCGCCGGAAAACCGCTGTGAACGAACTGAAGATAGTTGATAGTCTCGGTGCCGCCGTTTCCGACCAGTAGGATGGCCGCATCGCCCTTCACGGCGCTGCCTGCCCGTACCGCGTCCGGATACATAGTGGACGCAACATCACCGGTCGTATTGCAGCCTGCGAGCGCGCAGGCCACGATAGCGACAAAGACCCATCCTCGCATTGACCGAAACCCGCCGCCTTGTGCCGTCCGTCGCAGCCACCGAATGGCGACAGACTCCCCACCGTCATTATGTCAGACCCTTGCGGGCCTCTCCAGACGGAGAGTAGCTCCGGCGATGTTATTCAACCACGGAGTTGGCGATCGCCAGCAGCGAGGGTGAAATCACCAGGTCGAGTGACTTGGCCGTCTTCAGGTTGATCGTCAGCTCGAACTTGGTCGGGTTCTGGACCGGCAGATCGGCCGCCTGCGCGCCCTTCAGAATGCGGTCGATGTAGTCCGCGGCGCGCCGGAGCTGCTCGGCGCTGTCGGTGCTGTAGGACATCAGCCCGCCCTCGTCGACGAAGGTGCGGCTCCAGAATACCGCGGGCACGCGCGCCTGTGCGATCGCCGAGAGCAGTTGCGCGCGGTTGGCCATGGTGAAGAAGTCCGGCAGGACCAGGATGGCGCCGTCTTTGCGCGAAGCCAGCGCCCCGATCGAGGCGGCGTCATGGACTGGCGCGGGCTCGACCGTCACGTGCAGCGTCCGTGCGGCATCCTCGATGGTGCGCAGCATCAGAGGCGCGAACGGCGCGGTGGCGGGATTGTAGACGACGAGCACGCGGCGGACGGGCGGCGTGACCTGGGTCAGCATCTCCAGCCATTTGCCGGCGAGCGGACCGTCATAGTCGGTGAAGCCGGTGATGTTGCCGCCGGGATGCGCGAGGTTTTCGACAAAGCCCTGGTTGACGGGATCGGTGACGACGGCGAACACGATCGGGATCGTCGTGGTACGCCGGCGCAGCTCCTCCACCGAGGGCGTGCCGACCGCGAGCATGACGTCGGGCTTGAGCGCGATCAGCTCGTCCGCAAGCTGCGCGATGCGGGCGCGGTCGCCGCCGCCGCTGCGCCAGGCGATCTTGAGGTTGTCGCGCTCCTTCCAGCCAAGGCCGGCGAGCGCCTCGACCAGGATCGTGCTGCGGGCCTGCCCGATCGCGTCATCGGCGGCCGTGACCGAGAGCACGCCGAGCCGCCGGGTCGCGTGCGGCGGCTGCCCCAATACCGGGGCCGGCAGCCCCACGATCATCCCGAGAAGCGCCAGGCACTCACGGCGGTTCATGGGGCGCCCATCAGATCCAGCCCTGAAGCTCGCGCAGCACCAGGGTTCGGATCACGTCCATGCCGGGTTCGCTGTCGTTGAGACACGGGATCGCGGAAAACTGCTCGCCGCCATTGTGCTTGAAGATCTCGGCGTTCTCCTGCGCGATCTCCTCCAGCGTCTCCAGACAATCGGCGGAAAAGCCCGGCGTCACCACCGCGATGCGGCGCACGCCTTCCTTGGCGAGCCGCTCCATGGTCTTGTCGGTGTAGGGCTGGAGCCACTCGTCATTGCCGAAGCGCGACTGGAAGGTCAGCAGCAGCTTTGTCTCGTCCATGCCGAGCCGGCGGCGCAGCGCCTGCGTCGTGGCAATGCAGTGCTGCTGGTAGGGATCGCCCTTCTCGACATAGGATTTGGGCATGCCGTGGAAGGACGCCACGATCAGCTCCGGCTTGAAGGACAGCGTCGCCAGATGCGCCTCGATCGAGGTCGCGAGCGCCTCGATATAGGCAGCGTCGTCATAATAGGGCGGCGTCACCCGCAGCGTCGGCTGGTTACGCAAGCGGGCCAGCACGCGGAACACTTCGTCGCAGACGGTCGCCGAGGTCGAGGCGGAATATTGCGGATAGAGCGGCACGGCGAGAATGCGCTCGCACCCTTTCGCGGTCAGCGCGTCGATGCCCGCTTTGATCGAGGGATTGCCGTAGCGCATCGCCCAATCGACAACGACGTGATCGCGGTCCGACAAGGCTGCTGCGAGCTTGTCGCTTTGCGAGCGCGTGATGGTCTTCAGCGGCGACTCGTTCCGCTCGGTGTTCCAGATCTTCTGGTAGTCCAACGCCTTGGTGCGGGGACGGCTGCGCAGGATGATCCCGTTCAGCACCAGCTTCCAGATCAGGCCCTGGTCCTCGATGACGCGGGCGTCACTGAGGAACTCCCTGAGGTAGACCCGTACGCCCGGCGCATCGGCGGTGTCAGGCGTTCCGAGATTGACCAGGAGCACACCAACGCGCGGCAAGGCTGATCGGGTGGCCGGTCTCGTGGTCTCGATGGGGACGACACTGGTCATGGCACTGTGGGTCGCGCGTTGGTCCGAACTTGTCAAGATGAGCCGGGGTTCGCTAGGGTCGCACCCAAGCGGGGGGAGACAAGATGACGCTCGCGGAATGGTGCGTATTCGGAGCGCTGCTGCTCTATCTCTCAACGATCGCCTCGGTCAAATGGATCAGGTTTCGCCGCTTCGACAATTCCCGGCCGCGCGACCCCGCGTTCTATGAGGACGCCCTCTCGCAGCGCGCTCTCGGGGCGCACCAGAACGGCATCGAGACCTTTCCGTTCTTCGCCTTCGCGGTGCTGCTCGCCGAATACAGGGACTCGCCGCAGCGCCTGATCGACGAGCTCGCGGCGCTGTTCCTGATCGTGCGCCTCGCCTATGTGCTGACCTATCTCGGCAACCGCCCGACCCTGCGCTCGATTCTCTGGAGCATCGGCTTTGCGATCAATCTCGCGATCTTCTTCATGCCGGCCTTGAAACGGTTCCTGCCGGTGTGAGCTTCTCTTCTTCCTTCTCCCTTGTGGAGAGAGGAAGAATTCAGAAACACGTCGTTCGTTCGGCGGCGATGTAGCCGAACAGCAGGCCGACGCCGAACAGCAGCACGAGCCCGGCGGCGCCGAATTCGATGCCGCGCATGAAGAGAGCACCGCCGCCGTCGCGCCCGGCGCTGAGGCGGGCGGCGATGTCCTTGGCGGAGACGGCGACGATCGCGATGGCCGCGACCGTGATCGCGGTGCCGAGACCCATCAGGAAGGTTGCGGCGACGCCGGCCCAGAACAGGCCCTGGGCCAGTGCGAACACCAGGACCAGGATCGCGCCCGAGCACGGGCGGATGCCGACGGTCAGGATCGCAGCGAACCCGCGCCGCCAGCCACCGGGCCCGGCCAGCTCGCCGGGGGTGGGGCCGTGGGAGTGGCCGCAATGCTCGTCATGAACGTGACCATGCCCGTGGTCATGGTGAGCGTGGCTGTGGCCACGGCGGTGATCGTGCCCGTGATCGTGGTCATGATGAGCATGGGCATCACGGTGATGGTGATGATCGTGGTCATGATGGTGCGGCACGCCCGCAATCGCCGGCACCGGCTGGGCGGCCTGAAGCGCGCGGATGAAGGTGCCGCCCTTGACCCAGACCAGGCGCAGGCCGAACAGCGCGATCAGGGCGTAGCTCGCGATCTCGATCACCCCTTCCGCCTTGCACATGGTCTTTGCGGTCGCATTCAGGATCCAGGCCGAAATGCCGACGATGAGGATCGCCACCAGCGACTGCATCAGGGCAGAGGCGAAGGACAGCGCAATGCCGCGGCGCGCGGTCTCGCGGTTGGCAACCAGATAGGAGGCGATCACCGCCTTGCCGTGGCCGGGACCGGCGGCGTGAAAGATGCCATAGGCAAACGAGATGAACAGCAGCGTCCACACCGCCGAGCCGTCGGACTTCGCGGCCCGGATGGTCGCCGACATCTGGCGATAGAATTCCGACTGTTTTGCCAGTAGCCAGCCGATGACGCCGCCGGACTCAGGCCCGGCCGCCTGCTGTTGGCGCGGCGCGCCGAACGGATTTTGCGCGAGCAGATCGTGGAGCGCGGCATCGGCCACGGCCGCGACCAGCAGGACGGCGGTGCAGGCGAGCAGCCCGCGCGCGAGCGGAGAGAGTTGCGGCTTCAAGGGCAATCCACCGTGATCTTGTTGGCGAACATCATGCCGAAATTCGAGTTCTCGCCGTTCAGGAAGGTCTGCTCGTTGAGCTTCTGCGCGCTCGCGGTGCCGTCGTTCGGTCGCTCCAGCTTCATCTGGCAGCCCGCGGGCGCGCCGACCAGCTTGACCGGATTGTCCTTGGCCATCTGGAAGTCGATGAAGAAGGAACGGTCGAACACTTCGAGCACCAGTTGCTTCGGCTTGACCGGATTCTTCAGTGGCAGCGTGAAGTGCAGGGTCAGCACCGTGTCCTTGTAATCGAGGAAGTAGTCGACCGGCTCCTGGAATCTTTCCTTCTTGCCGTCGGCTCGCGCAAAGGTGAAGTAGGCATATTCCTTAAGTGACTCGACATTGGTCTGCGCCAGCGGCGTCAGCTCCTCGCGCGTATAGACGCCCTTGGTCTTGCTTTCGAGCCCCTGCACCGCATAGGTCGAGAACATATCGTCGAAGGTCCAGGCATGGCGCACGCCGGTGATGCTGCCGTCCGCCGCATAGAGCAGCTCGCTGGTCGCGGTGATCCAGACATGCGGATGCGCGCTCGCCGCACCTGATACGAGCGACAGGCCGGCAGCGAGCAGCCATCCGAACAGGGTGCGCATCTCCATCAGGCCGCCTTTGCGTCGTCGAGCAGGCCGCGGCGGCGGAGCAGCGCGTCGGGCTCGGGCGGGCGGCCGCGGAAGGCCTCGTAGGCAGCTTCGGGATCGACCGATCCGCCGCTCGAGTAGATGTCGTCATGCAGACGTTTGGCGACCGCGGGATCGAAGATGTCCCCGGCCTCCTCGAACGCGCCGAAAGCATCGGCGTCCATCACCTCCGACCACATGTAGCTGTAATAGCCCGCGGCATAATGATCGCCGGTGAAGATGTGGCCGAACTGCGTGGGCCGGTGCCGCAGCGCGATCTCCTCGGGCATGCCGATCTTCTCCAGCTCGCGTCTTTCGAAGGCGCGGACATCCTGCGCGGCAGCGGCCGGCTGGGTGTGGAATTCGAGGTCGATCAGCGCCGAGGAGACGAACTCGACCGTGGCAAAGCCCTGATTGAATTTTCGCGCGGCCAGGAACCGTTGCAGCAGCTCATCCGGCAGCGGCTCGCCGGTCTGGTAATGGCGGGCGAACTTTTGCAGCACCTCCGGCCGCTCCTGCCAGTGCTCGTAGAGCTGCGAGGGCAGCTCGACGAAGTCGGTGAACACGGAGGTGCCCGACAGCGAGGGATAGGTCACGTTGGAGAGCATGCCGTGCAGGCCGTGGCCGAACTCGTGGAACAGGGTGCGGGCGTCGTCGGGCGACAGCAGCGAAGGCTCGCCGCCGGCTCCCTTGGCAAAATTGCAGATGTTGAGGACGAGCGGCGCGACATCGCCGTCGAGCTTCTGCTGGTCGCGCAGCGAGGTCATCCAGGCGCCGGAGCGCTTCGAGGGCCGGGCGAAGTAGTCGCCATAGAACAGCGCCTTGTGCTTGCCGTCCGGCCCCTTCATCTCCCAGACCCGGACGTCCGGGTGCCAGACCGGAACGTCCTTGCGCTCCTCGAAGGTGATGCCGAACAGGCGCGTGGCGCAGTCGAATGCAGCGGCGATCATGTTGTCGAGCGCAAGATAAGGCTTGATGGCGGCGTCGTCGAAATTGGCGCGCTGAAGGCGCAGCTTCTCGGCATAGAAGCGCCAGTCCCAGGGCGCGAGCTTGAAATTGCCGCCCTCTTCCGTGATCAGCGCCTGCATCTCGTCGCGGTCCGCGAGCGCGCGTGCCCGCGCCGGCTTCCAGACCCGCTCCAACAGGCTCCGCACCGCATCCGGCGTCTTGGCCATGGAGTCCTCGAGCCGGTAGGCGGCGTAGGTCGGGTAGCCCAGGAGCTTGGCGCTTTCCTCGCGCAGCTTCAGGATCTCGACGATGGTCGCGTTGTTGTCGTTGGCGTTGCCGTTGTCGCCACGCGCGATGAAGGCCTTGTAGACCTTCTCGCGCAGGTCACGCCGGGCCGAGCTCTTCAGGAACTGCTCGACCGAGGAACGCGACAGCGTGACGATGGCCTTGCCTTCCATGCCGCGCTCTTCTGCCGCAGCCTTGGCGCTGGCGACAAAGCTCTCCGGCAGGCCCTGACGGTCGGCCTCCGCCAACTCCATGAACCACTCCTGCTCGTCCCCGAGTAGATGGTGGCTGAAGCCGGTGCCGAGCTGGGCCAGCCTCTCGTTGATCTCGGCCATCCGCGCCTTGGCCTCATCCGAGAGACCGGCGCCGGAGCGGTGGAAGCGGGTGTAGGTGCGCTCCAGCAGGCGAAGCTGCTCGGGCGTGAGCCCAAGATTGGCGCGGTTCTCGTGCAGCTGGGCGATGCGGCCGAACAGCACGGCGTTCATCATGATCGGATTCCAGTGCCGCGCCATCCGCAAGGAGATCTCCTTGTCGATCTCCAGGATGGCCGGGTTGGAATGCGCCGAGACGAGGTCGTAGAAGACCGCCGCAATCTTGCTCAGCAGCTTGCCCGAGCGCTCCAGCGCCGTGATGGTGTTGGCGAAGTCGGGCGCCGCCGGATCGTTGATGATCGCCGCGATCTCGGCGGAGTGGTCGGCGAAGGCCTGCTCGAACGCCGGCAGGAAGTGCTCTGGCTCGATCTCGTCGAAGGGCGGGGTCGCAAACGGCGTCAGCCAGGCCTTCAGCAGCGGGTTGGTCTCGGCGTCCGTAGTTTGGCGGGTTTCTGACATCACAAGTCCCGAATTCGTGGCTCGATTGTTGCGGCCAGCTATAGCACGCGATGGGGCTTTTTTAGGCCATTTGCCCTTGCTCCCGGCCGCCTTTTCGGGGAGATTGCGCCCCTCGAAGCTACGGACCCTGAGCTCATGAACGCGCCTTCCTCATCTTCCCGTCAGATCGCCTGGCCGAGCGTCATCACCGTCATCAGCGCCGCCATCCTGATCGGCGCCGAGGTGTTCGGCGCGGCCTTTGCCGGCGGCTGGGCGCTCGCGATCCTGTTCGGGCTCGGCGACCAGGGCGCCCACATCCTCCAGGCCGTGCTGTTCGCACTCGGCGTGCTGGTGATGACCGCGTTCATCCGCGGAGCGCAGCGCATCGAGCCGTTCACGAAGCGCGGCTGACGCTCACGCGCGACAGATACGCGCGCTGCACGAAGAAGCTTAACGCGGGTTCATCTTCCGCGTCGCTCGCGCAACACTGCGCAAGCAGATGTTAGGCAATTCGGTTGCCAGCCTAAAAAAATTCTTGCGAAGCAGAGTCAAAACGCTTATGTGCGGATTTGCCCAATTTCGCACGTGCCTGTGGTCGTGTGTCAGTCGGTAGGTATCCGGACAAGAGGCCGGACAGCCGCCAAGGGGTGAAGAAGCCGAGGGGCTCTTCGGAAGTGCAGAAGTCGGAAGACCGAAGGTCGGACGACGAAGCAAACCCGGAGCGCCCAGCATCTCTCTCAAAGAGGTGCCATGTCGAAGGTGACTTTACTCTTTGCAACCGTGACTGGCAGCCGGAGGCGAACCGGCGCACCCCGCTCTCAACGGGGGACGCGACTTAAAGCAACGACGGATCGGGCTTTTTTGGTCTCTACCGGCAGTCCAACGCCGGCGCGGGCTACTGAAAAGGCTTGTCCTTCATTGCCAGGTGTGCGGGCGGGAACACTCCCAACCAATCCACGGCAGCACAGTCTGGTTTGAGTCTTGTGGCTTCGTCGCGCCTCCATCGCGCGATCCGGCCAGAGCACTCTTATCCGGCGTCATGTTTTGAACGGGCCCGTCGCTGGGCCGTTTGGGAGAGTGCCATGACCGAACGTATCCAGGAATTCCTGCGCAATCGCCGCAAGGATGGCCTCGACACCGAGCCGTGCCTCGTCGTCGACCTCGAGGTCGTGCGCGACAACTACCAGAGCTTCGCCAAGGCGCTGCCGGACAGCCGCGTGTTCTACGCCGTCAAGGCGAACCCGGCGCCGGAAGTGCTGGCCCTGCTCGCCTCCATGGGCTCCTGCTTCGACACCGCGACCGTCGCCGAGATCGAGATGGCGCTGGCCGCTGGTGCGACGCCCGACCGCATCTCCTTCGGCAACACGATCAAGAAGGAGCGCGACATCGCGCGCGCCTTCGCGCTCGGCATCCGGCTGTTCGCCGTGGACTGCGCCGCCGAGGTCGAGAAGGTCGCCCGTGCCGCCCCCGGCGCGAGGGTGTTCTGCCGCATCCTCTATGACTGCGCCGGCGCCGAATGGCCGCTGTCGCGCAAGTTCGGCTGCGACCCGGAAATGGCGGTCGAGGTGCTCGACCTCGCCAAGCGCCAGGGACTGGAGCCGTGCGGCATCTCGTTCCATGTCGGCTCGCAGCAGCGTAAGGTGAAGGCGTGGGACCGTGCGCTGGCGATGGCCTCGCAGGTGTTCCGCGATTGCGCCGAGCGTGGCATCAACCTGTCCATGGTCAACATGGGCGGCGGCTTTCCGACCAGGTACCTGAAGGACGTGCCGCCGGTCGTGACCTACGGCCGCTCGATCTTCCGCGCGCTGCGCAAGCACTTCGGCAACCAGATCCCGGAAACCATCATCGAGCCGGGCCGCGGCATGGTGGGCAACGCCGGCATCATCGAATCCGAGGTCGTGCTCATCTCGAAGAAGAGCGACGAGGACGAGGTCCGCTGGGTCTACCTGGACATCGGCAAGTTCGGCGGTCTCGCCGAGACCATGGACGAGTCGATCCGTTACGCCATCCGCACCCGTCACGACGGCGCGGACATGACGCCGTGCGTGCTCGCAGGTCCGACCTGCGACAGCGCCGACGTGCTGTACGAGAAGAACCCGTATCCGCTTCCCGTCACGCTCGAGATCGGCGACAAGGTGCTGATCGAAGGCACCGGGGCCTATACGTCGACCTACTCGTCGGTGGCGTTCAACGGCATCCCGCCGCTGAAGACGTACCACATCTGATCCGCCTCCCTGTCTGAGGCCTGACGAACCCGGGAGCCGGTCCGCCGGCTCCCTTCCTGACATTGCCATTCTGACGACGCTCGAGTCCGCGTGCCACTGGCGCACGGACTTGCGCGAGGATTGACGTGCCATGACTGCTCCCCGGAAGCCACAGATCGCCCTCTCCTCGAAAGCCGCTCCGTTCGCGATCCGCAACGAGCGCGCTGCCGACGTCGCGACGCGTGAAGCGCTGCTCGATGCCTGCTTTGGCGAGACCCGCCACGGCCGCACCTGCCAGCGCCTGCGCGACGGGCGCGCACCTGCCGCCGGCCTCGCGCTGGCCGCCGTGCGCGAGGGCGGGCTCGTGGGAACCGTGCGGCTGTGGCACGTCAGCGCCGGAGGCAGGCCCGCTCTGGTCCTCGGACCGCTGGCGGTGGACCCTGCCTGCCGCGAGCTCGGGATCGGCGCCGCGCTGATGCATCAAGCGCTGGCCGCCGCCCGGGCGCGCGGGCATGCCGCCGTGATCCTGCTCGGCGACGCCCCCTATTACGCCCGCTTCGGCTTCTCGGCGGAGAAGACCGGCGAGCTCTCTCTGCCCGGCCCGTTCGAGCGCGACCGCCTGCTGGCGGTCGAATTCACCGATGGCGCGCTCGATGGCGCCGAAGGGATGATCGTCCCGACCGGCGCGGCCCTGTCCAAACGGAGGGCGGTTCGCGCCCTCCAGGCGCAAGCGGCCTGAGAGATCGCCTTCATAGCGAAGAGCGAAGTAGTACTGAGCGGGAGCGCCCGGCCGCGCCTGCGCTGGCTTCCTTTGGGGTTGCGCAGGCGCGAGAAACGCCCTTTAACCCCGCGAAACACCCTTCCGTCCGTCGAGGCCCATGACCATGTCCCGTCGCCTGATCTCCACCGGCTCGCCCCTCGAGAAGACCGTCGGCTACAGCCGCGCTGTGATCGACGGCGATTTTGCCTTCGTCGCGGGAACGACCGGCTATGACTACACCACGATGACGATGCCGGCCGATGTCACGAGCCAGTCACGCAACTGCTTCAAGACCATCGAAGCCGCCCTGAAGGAGGGTGGATTCGAGATGGCCGATATCGTTCGTGCGACCTACTACGTCACCGACGCCAGCTACATCGATAACCACTTTGCCGTCTGCGGCGAGGCTCTCGGCGACATCAGGCCGGCTGCGACGTTGCTTGTCGTCACCGCCCTCGCCAAGCCCGAGATGAAGGTCGAGATCGAAGTCACCGCCAAGCGCCGCAGCATCTGACAAGCGCCGCAGCGCCTGATCCGCCCCACCCTTTTGTCTGCCAGCACTTTCCGGAGAAACCATTCCATGAGCCCTGCCTCGCAGATCTACGCGAAGATCACCGGTCCCATCGTCATGGTCGGCTTCGGCTCCATCGGCAAAGGCACATTGCCGTTGATCGAGCGGCATCTCGACTACGACAAGTCGCGCATCACCGTGCTCGATCCCAAGGACGAGGGCCGCAAGGCGCTTTGCGAGAAGCACAATGTCAGGTTCATCCAGAAGGGCCTGACCAAGGACAATTATCGCGAGGTGCTGACCCCGCTGCTCACCGAAGGCGGCGGCCAGGGCTTTTGCGTCAATCTCTCGGTCGATACCGGCTCGACCGACATCATGGAGCTCTGCAACGAGCTCGGCGCTCTCTACATCGACACCGTCAACGAACCCTGGCTCGGCTTCTATTTCGATTCATCGAAGGGCCCGGAAGCGCGCTCCAACTACGCCCTCCGCGAGGTGACGCTGGCGGCCAAGAAGGCGCGCCCGGCCGGCTCGACGACGGCCGTCTCCTGCTGTGGCGCCAATCCCGGCATGGTCTCCTTTTTCGTCAAGCAGGCCCTGCTCAACGTCGCCGCTGATCTGAAGCTCAACGCCCCAAGGCCGAAGACCAGGGCCGAATGGGCGGATTTGATGCGGCAGGCCGGCATCAAGGGCATCCACATCGCCGAACGCGACACCCAGCGATCCAAGAAGCCCAAGGAGCCTGACGTCTTCGTCAACACCTGGTCGGTGGAAGGCTTCCTGTCGGAAGGCGTGCAGCCGTCCGAACTCGGCTGGGGCACCCATGAAAAATGGATGCCCGAGAACGCGCGGACCCACGAAGCCGGCTGCGGCGCCGCCATCTATCTGATGCAGCCCGGCGCCAACACGCGCGTGCGCACCTGGTGCCCGACCCGCGGCGCTCAATATGGCTTCCTCGTCACCCACAACGAGTCGATCTCGATCGCCGATTACTTCACGGTGCGTGACGCATCGGGCACGGCGATCTATCGGCCGACCTGCCACTATGCCTACCACCCGGCTGACGATGCCGTGCTGTCGCTGCATGAAATGTTCGGCCGCGCCGGGAAGATGCAGGAAAAGCACCACATCCTCGACGAGAACGAGATCGTCGATGGCATCGACGAACTCGGCGTGCTGCTGTTCGGCCATGACAAGAACGCCTACTGGTACGGCTCGCAGCTCTCGATCGAAGAGACCCGCAAGCTCGCGCCCTATCAGAACGCCACCGGCCTGCAAGTGACCTCCGCCGTGCTCGGCGGCATGGTGTGGGCGCTGGAAAACCCGAAAGCAGGCATCGTCGAAGCCGACGAGATGGATTTCGATCGCCTGCTCGAAATCCAGATGCCCTATCTCGGCCCCGTGAAGGGCTTCTACACCGACTGGACGCCGCTGACCGATCGTCCGGGACTGTTTCCGGAAGACATCGACACCAGCGATCCCTGGCAGTTCCGGAACGTTCTGGTGCGGTGAGCCCGCCTCTCTCCGCCCGTCATTCCGGGGCGCGCCACTTGGCGCGAGCCCGGAATCCATCGGGCGGCAGTACGTGCAGGTGAATGGATGCCGGGCTCGCGCTTCGCACGCCCCGGAATGACAGAGAAACCTACTTCTCCTTCATCGGCGGCGCGATCTTCTCCGCCGGAGCCGGCGGCAGCGCCGGTTTGGTCGCGGCGCCCTGCGTCTCGGAATCCGGCCGCGCGGGCTCTGGGGCCGGCGTGGTCGGCCGGTCACCGCCAGGCTTGGATTCCGCGGGTACCTTGCTCTGTTCGTCGGACGGGGTGCCCTGAAGCGGTGGCGTCGCCTGTGTCAGCTCCATCCGGCTTTCGGCGCGGATTTGAGCAAGTGACATCACCGACACCACGACACCTGCTGCGAACAGCGAGCAGGCGATCATCAGGTCGCGTTTCAGTCTGAAATTGCCATTGCCGGTCATGTCGATCACCGCCTTTTCAGCAGGATCAACGAAATTGCGCGACGGCAGTTCCGCAACAGGCCGAGACGGGAACTGACCGCCGCGGGCCAAAACGCCGCGCTAAAGCGCGATGCGACCAGGATGAATCGTCATCGCACTTTAGGCTGTTGTTTAAGCATGATCTTTTCGGAACCGCTGCGCACTTTTCCGGATCATGCTTAGACTAGTCGGTCGTGCTGACCTCCCACGTCGCGTGGCGCACGCCCGGCAAATGCTGAAGATCCGTCGCCACCGCGTTCAGCTCGTTCGGATCGACCGCGGTCGCGACCAGCTTTGCCGCGATCTCAAGAACGTCCTCGCCGATTTCGGCCACATCGATATCGGCCACCGAATATTTCGCGGCCTCAAGCTTCTCGACGAGCCGGTCGCGCATATCCGGAAGAGCGTCTGCCGCAACCGCAAGCTTGAAGTAGTAGGTCGCCTCCGAGGTCTTCTCGTTCAGGGGAATGCGATTGATGGCATTGACCAGCGGGCGCAGCATGGTGTTGCCGGCGATGACGAAAACGGTCAGGGCGGTGGCCTGCGCGACCATGTCGGCGCCGGCGCACGAGCCGACCGCGGCCGAGGCCCACAGCGTCGCCGCGGTGTTGAGGCCGCGCACGTCCATACCCTGCTTCATGATGACGCCGGCGCCCAGGAAGCCGATGCCGGAGACGACATAGGAGATCACCCGCACCGCGCCGTCGGCCCCGGTCAGATGCATCGCGAGATCGACGAAGGCGGCGGCGCCGACGGCAACCAGCACGTTGGTACGCAGGCCCGCGGTGCGCTGACGGTACTGCCGCTCGGCGCCGATCAGCGTCCCCAGCACGAAGGCCGTGAACAGGCTGACCAGCGTATCGCCGAAGTCGGCAAGCTGGAATGTCGTCAGAAACCGCATGGCCCCCTATACGGCCAGAACGATGACAGCTTAAAGCTCCAGCAGCCCGCCGTCCCCATTTTCATCGGCAAAGGCCAGCAGCGTCCCCTTGGCGTTCCAGGCGAGCGCGGCCACAGCCGGTGTGCCGTTGCGGCGGACCAGGATCTCGGCGCCATCCTCCAGGCGTACCATCAGCACGGTGCCGTCGCTGTAGCCGGCGGCGAGGATATCATTCTTCGGATGGCAGGCGACGACCGACACGCGCGCCTGCAGCGGGGCGAGCATCGCGGGCTCCTTGCCCATCGGGCCGTCCTTGCTGCCGAACGGCCATACGATGACGGTGTCGGCCCCCGAGGTCGCCAGCCCCTTGCCGCCCGCGCTCCAGGACATCGAGCGGACCCGGCCGGGGTAGCCGGTCATGCGCATGTGCCTGTTGTCGGCCAGCCGCCAGCCATGCAGCGCCGGCTCGTGCATCGCGGTGACCAGGAATTTGTTGTCCGGGCTGAAGCTGACGCCGTGATGCGAACCGGCCCAGGGCAGGAATTCGGCTGATCCCGCCATGTTCGGAAACCACAGCGTCACGCCGTTGTAATGCGCGATCGCGAGCCGCAGGCCCTTCGGCGCGAAGGCAAGGCCGCCGACGGTCGAGGGCACCTCGAGCGACTTCTCCTCGGCTTTGCCGCTCTTGACGGTGGCCGTCTTGCCGGCCGACCAGGCGAAGGCACCGTCGGCGTGCAGCGCCACCGCATCGATCCAGCGCCGCTTCGGGTCGGTGGCGAGCAGCGTCACCTCGCCCTTGGCATCGAGCGAGACGACCTTGCCGTCGTCGCCGCCCATCACGAGGCGCTTGCCGTCGGAAGCGGTCGAGAGAATGCCGCCGCTGTGCACGGCAACCGTGGCGATCTCGCCTTTGCCATCGACGAACGCAACGTTCTCCTCGCTACCGACGAAAGCAGCGCGGGGACCAAGGAAATGCACCGAGGTCACGGCCATGCCGAGCGCGATCGGCTTGACGCGGTCGGTGACGGAGACGATCGAGGCGGAATCGGGAGGCGGCGTGAACTCTTTCATCACGAGACGATGCAGCTCTCGAAACCCTTGCGGATGGCCTCTTCCGGCAATTCGCGGCCGATGAAGACGAGGCGGCTCTCGCGCGGCTCGCCCTCCTTCCACTTCCGCTGGTGGTTGCCCTCCAGCATCATGTGGACGCCCTGGAAGACATAGCGATCGTCGTCGTCGTGGAAGGCGAGGATGCCCTTGGAGCGCAGGATCTTGCCGCCCTCGACCTGCACCAGGTTCTGGAGCCAGGGCATGAACACATTCGGATCGAGCGGCTTGTCGGTCTTGAGCGAGAGCGACTGCATCTCCTCATCGTGATAGTGCTTCAGGCCGTGGCCGTGATCATGGTGGTGATGGTCGTGGCCGTGATGGTGATGATCATGGTCGTGATCGTGATCGTGATCGTGATCGTGATCGTCGGCCTCCAGGAAGTCCGGCTCGATGTCGAGGATACGGTCGAGGTCGAACGCGCCGCGATCGAGCACGTCGGCCAGGGCGACCGAGCAGCGCTCGGTGCGGTGAAGTTTCGCATAGGGGTTGATGCCGCGAATGCGAGCCTCGACCTCGGCGAGCTCGCCCTTGGAGACGAGGTCGGTCTTGTTCAGGACGATCACGTCGGCAAAGGCGATCTGGTTCTTGGCCTCGGGTGCATCCTTCAAACGGTCGGACAGCCACTTTGCGTCGGCGACCGTGACCACCGCGTCGAGCCGCGCGTTCTTCTGCACGTCCTCGTCGACGAAGAATGTCTGGGCGACCGGCGCCGGATCGGCGAGACCCGTGGTCTCGACGATGATGGCGTCGAACTTGCCCTTGCGCTTCATCAGTCCGTCCATGATGCGGACGAGGTCGCCGCGCACGGTGCAGCAGATGCAGCCATTGTTCATCTCGAACACTTCCTCATCGGCGCCGATGATGAGGTCGTTGTCGATGCCGATCTCGCCGAATTCGTTGACGATGACGGCGTACTTCTTGCCGTGGTTTTCTGACAGGATGCGGTTCAGGAGCGTGGTCTTGCCGGCTCCGAGATAGCCGGTCAGGACAGTCACGGGAATCTTTTGGGAGGTCGCTTCAGACATAACAACTCCGGACTTCGGGCTTGTCGCGCGACGCGAGGCGGGGTGGCCCCTGCCTAATGGTCAAGCGCGCTGGTCAGGGCCTTTATATTGTGCCTGACCATGTCAATGTAAGTGGGTGCAGACCCCTTTTCGCCGGTCAAACTGTCCGAAATCAGGGTCCCGCCGACCTTGGCGCCGCTCTCGGCCGCGATCCGGCGGATCAGGCGATCGTCGCTGATATTTTCCAGGAACACGGCCGGGATCTTCTGGGCCTTGATCTGGCTGATGATGGCCGCAATGTCGCGCGCGCTGGGTTCGGTTTCCGTGGAGACGCCCAGGGGGGCGATGAACCGGATACCGTACTCGGCGGAAAAATAGCCGAAGGCGTCGTGGGTGGAGATCACCTTGCGCCGCTCCGGCGGAATTTTCGCCACGGCATCGCGGATCTCGCGGTCCAGGGTTTCGAGCTTTTCCAGATAGGCCTTGGCCTGGGTGCGGAAGAAGTCCGCCTCACCCGGGACGGCGGCGGCCAACGCATTGGCAATGTCGGTCACGTAGATCCTGGCGTTCGGGACAGACTGCCAGGCGTGGGGATCCGCGGCTGAGCCAAGCTTCAGAGGTACGATTCCGGCGCTGGCGACGACGACCGTTGCCTTGCTGCCGGAGGATTGGACGAGACGCGGCAGCCAGCCCTCGAGGCCGAGTCCATTGACGATGACGAGCCTTGCATCCGCGACCCGCTTCGCGTCGGCGGGGGCCGGCGTGTAGACGTGGACGTCGCCGTCCGCGCCGACCAGCGTCGTCAGATTGATGCGGTCACCACCGACGTTGCGGACGAAATCGCCGAGAATCGAGAAGCTCGCGACGACGTTGAGCCGCTCCGCGGCATGAAGCGGCGTGGCGATCAGCATCAATGCACAAATCAGGATGAGCCGCATCGTCATGCTTCCAGGTGCCGGCCGGGAAACAGTTGCCGGACGATGCCGCCGACGCGGCCGAACAGGACGGAGACGATGTAGAGCATCGTCGCCACGAGGATGATGGCCGGGCCTGACGGCACACGGGTCTGGAACGACAGCACCAGCCCCGCATAGCCCGAGACCGCGGCGGCAACGACGGCGATGCAGATCATCGTGGTCAGGTCGCGCGACCAGAACCGGGCAGTGCCCGCGGGCAGGATCATGAGTCCGACCGCAAGCAGCGTGCCGAGCGCCTGAAAGCCGTTGACGAGGTTGATGACGACGAGCGCGAGGAAGGCGAGATGCGCGGGACCGCCGGCGCGGCTCACGGTGCGCAAAAACAAGGGATCGACGCTCTCGATCACCAGCGGGCGATAGATCACCGCGAGCACCAGCAGAGTCACCGTGGCGTTGAAGGCGACCACCAGCAGCGTCTGATCGTCCATCGCGAGGATGTTGCCGAACAGCACGTGCAGCAGATCGATATTCGTGCCCTTGATCGAGACGATGGTGACGCCGAGCGCAAGCGAGGCCAGATAGAAGGTCGCAAGCGACGCGTCCTCCTTCAGCCCGGTCGAACGCGCGACCACGCCGGCGAGGATCGCGACTGCAAAGCCGGCGATCAGGCCACCGGCCGTCATCGCGAACAGACTGAGGCCCGAGAGCAGGAATCCGACGGCCGCGCCGGGCAGGATCGCGTGCGCCATGGCATCGCCGACGAGGCTCATCCGTCGCAGCATCAGGAATACGCCGATCGGCGCACCCGCCACCGCCAGCGCGATCACGGCGGCGAGCGCCCGCCGCATGAACTCGAATTCGGCGAACGGACCGATCAGCGCGTCATGGATCATCGGATATCACGCCGCCCGCGAGCTGACATCATCGGCCGCGCAGGCCGCGGCGCTGTCGTCGAAGGCCTCGCACATCCGCATCGCGACGATCAGGTTTTCCGGCGTCAGCACCTCCGCGGTCGGGCCCCATGCCACGGGGCCGCGCGCCAGCACCAGCGTGTCGCTGAAATGGTTGCGCACCATCTCCATGTCATGCAGCGCGGCGAGCACGGTGCGACCTTCGCCGTGCCATTGTTTCACCAGCGCGAGCAGATCGGCCGTGGTCTTGGTGTCGATGGCGTTGAAGGGCTCGTCGAGCACGATCAGGCTCGCATTCTGGAGCAGCACGCGCGCGAACAGCACGCGCTGCATCTGGCCACCCGAGAGCGTGCCGATCGGGCGGTTCTCGAATCCATTGAGGCCGACGGACGCGATCGCACCGAGGATCTTCTTGCGGGCAGCATTGCCGATGCCACCGAACAGACCGGTCGCGCGCCACAGCCCGGTGCCGACGAAGTCGAACACTGAGATCGGGAAGCTGCGGTCGATCTCCGCGCTCTGCGGCAGATAGGCGATGTCGCGGGCATCGAGGCCGCCGAGATGGATGCTGCCCTCGAGCGGTTTGAGGATGCCGACGATGCCGCGCAGCAGGGTCGACTTGCCGGCGCCGTTCGGGCCGATCACCGCGACAAGCGCACCCGGGGCGACCTCGCCGCTGAGATGGTGCACCGCCGGATGACGGTCATAGCCCAGCGTGACGTTGTGGAAATGCAGCGCCTCCATCCTCACCTCATCGCCAGAAAAACGATGCCCCAGAGCGCGGCACAAACGGCGGCCGCGGCCGCGAGGCGGCCTGCCACGGTCATGCGCAGGATCGACCATGGCGCCGCCTGGGCCGGATGCGGAGACGTCGCATCATGCACATGGGCATGGCTGTGGTCGCGCCCGTGCGAATGCCCGTGGCCATGGGAGTGACCGTGGGCATGGTCATGATGCTGGGCGCGGGATGCGGAGGGAACCATGCCGAGAACGTTATATTATAACATCACCTCTGTCCACGCCCGGCTCAGGGCTTGCCGATCACCATCGCGATCGCGGCGGCCACGAACGGGAATGGCACGGATACGGCGCAGCGGAACCAGACGAAACGGGCCGGCATGAACGGGATTTCCCACAAAATCACGCGCTGAAAGGCGAACAGCGCCCAGGCGACGACATAAGCGACAACCTGGGGTACCCCACCGCCGGACTTCAGCGCCACGGTGCCGATGGAGAAGCCGACCACGGGACCACCGGGCGTGGCGGCGCCGGCGACCACGGCAGTTGCGACCCCGAGCCAGCCGCTGTCCGGCCCGAGCCAGCCGGAGATCACCTCCTGCGGGATGATGGCCGCGATGTAGCCGGAGCCGATCACACCCAGCGCGATCCGCGGCACGATGTTGATGAAATCCATCGAGCCTTCGCGCAGCGAGGCCTTGAACACGGGAGGGCCGCGGCGGAACGCGATGAGGCCGACACCCAGAACCGAGCCCCACAACAGGATGTCGATCAGAAGCGCCGCGGTCAATTCTCGTCCTCCTTCGCGAGCGGCTTCGGATAGAGCCTGACATAGACGAAGCGGCCGAGGGCACCTGCGAGCACCGGCAGCGGCAGCGAGATCACGATCCGCCACAGCGTGAAGTCGGTGCCCATGATCGGGATCTCCCAGGCGACCGCCCGGCCGTAGCCGATCAGGGTCCAGCTCACGACCATGGCGATGGTGGCGCCGAAATCGGCGCCAACCGCGAGCAGCGCGCTGGCGACGGGATAGGCGGTGAAGGGACCGCCCGGCAGGATCGCGCCAAAGGCGGTGCCGATCAGAAGGCCCATCAGGCCGGATTTCGGCCCCAGCGAGCGCGAGACTTTCTCGTGTGGCAGGATCTCGGAGATGAAGGCGCCGAGCAGGCAACCGGCCAATACGCGCGGCAGGATGCCGCCGAACAGCGAGAGATCGTGGGTGAGAATGTCGAGGACGCCGTCGGCGCCGTCACGCCGCCAGACCAGCGCCGCGCTCACCGCCACCAGGGCTGCGATGATGATGGTCGACCAGCCGATCGGCTTGCGCACGCGCCCCGGCCGCGGCTCGGAGTCTGCGTCCTCGGCAGGCGCCGGGTCTTTCGGGGAAGGTTCTGACAACGGGCTCGGGTCGGATCGAGGGGATGCCCGTTCTGATTAGGAGCGCCGGCCGGGCGTTGCAAACGGAACGATCACAGGCCGATACGCGCCCCGTGCAGGGCAATTCCGCACAGCAAAAAGGCGGCCGCTGATGCGACCGCCTTTCGTAGTCTGTCATTCCGGGACGGCGAAGCCGAACCCGGGATCTCGCACCACAATTCCTGGATTCCGGGTTCGCCCTGCGGGCGTCCCGGAATGACAGGCTCAGGCTTTCTCGAACAGGGACTCCACGTATTCCCAGTTCACGAGGTTCTCGACGAACGCCTTGAGATAGTCGGGGCGGCGGTTGCGATAGTCGATGTAGTAGGAGTGCTCCCAGACGTCGCAGCCGAGGATCGGGGTGGCGCCGTGCACCAGCGGATTCTCGCCGTTCGGGGTCTTGGAGATTTCGAGCTTGCCGTTCTTGACCTGGAGCCAGCACCAGCCGGAGCCGAACTGGCCGACACCGGCCGCCTGGAAGTCGGTCTTGAACTTCTCGAAGCCGCCGAGGTCCTCGTTGATCTTCTTCTCGAGCTTGCCCGGCAGCTTGGTGCCGCCGCCATTTGGCTTCATCCAGCTCCAGAAGTGGATGTGGTTGTAGTGCTGGCCGGCATTGTTGAACACCGCGGGGTTCTTGCCGAACGAGCCCTTGACGATCTCTTCAAGGGACTTGCCTTCCCATTCGGTCCCCTTGAGCGCGTTGTTGCCGTTGGTGACGTAGGCCTGATGATGCTTGTCGTGATGATATTCGAGCGTCTCCTTCGACATGTACTGGCCGAGGGCGTCATAGGCGTAAGGGAGTGGGGGCAGCGTAAAGGTCATGGGTTCTTGTCCGCAACTGGTGGGAACGAGTTCTAACGGTCACCCCTTATAGAAGGTTCCGCGGCCGTTAAATACCTCAGAATTTCGAAAACGCGCGGCGAGGACGCTTGGCACGATTGCATAAAATCGTCGCAGCACGCGAAGATCTCCGCGGTCTTGGTGGTTCGATGCAAAATATCATTGCCTTTGAGGTGCTTATGGCAGAACGAATGCCCCACGCACCGAGGTTGCGAAAGACAGGGCCATGAGCATTGAGATCGACATTCTGAACGGCGACGCCTCGTGGCCGATTGCGGAGCCGCTGCATCAGGCGGTCTGGGGACCACAGACGATCGCGGACAAGCCCTGGGCTCACGTCAAATGGGCCAATGCGGATCTGCGCGTCCTGATCGAGACCCCCGAGGACGGTCTGGTCTGCCATGTCGGCATCTACTTCCGCACCGTCACTTGGAATGGGCAGAAGGTCCATATCGGCGGCATCGGCGGGGTCTGCACCCGCGAGGACCGGCGCGGCCGAGGCTATGCGACCGTGGCGATCGACGCGGCCGTGCACACCATCAGGGCCAACGAGGCAGTCCGCTTCGCGCTGCTGTTCTGCGAGCCGCACAATTTCGCGTTCTATGAGGCCCGGAGCTGGCTGCCCTTTAAGGGCGAGGTCTATTGCGAACAGCCGGAGGGGCGGATCCGCTTCACCCACATGGCGCCCTACGTCTTCAACATCGTCCGCGCCCCGACGCTGGGCACCATCGACCTATGCGGCCTGCCGTGGTGAGCCCTGCGTGAGCGAGGGCTGCGCCGGCTGCCGCACGCCTTATAATATGTCGATCATCATTTAATATTCCGCCCGGTGAACATGACGATCGACGCCCCTGCAGACGCCGTCCCGCCGGTTGCGCCGGTCGCCTCCCCCATCGCCAGCCTCCTGACCGCGCCGATCCTGCCGACGCTGCTGCGGCTCGCGATTCCCAACATGATCGCGATGGTCGGCAGCACGCTGGTTGCCATTGCCGAGACCTCCTATATCGGCCGGCTCGGCACCATTCCGCTCGCCGCGATCGCACTGGTGTTTCCGTTCGCGATGCTGACGCAGATGATGAGCGCGGGCGCAATGGGCGGCGGCGTCTCCTCCGCGATCAGCCGCGCGCTCGGGGCGGGGGATCGCGACCGCGCCGCGACGCTGGCGCTGCATGCCGCCATCATCGGCCTCGGCGGCGGGCTGTTCTTCACGGTGACGATGCTCGTCTTCGGCCGCTCCTTCTTCGCGCTGCTCGGCGGGCGCGAGCAGGTGCTCGAGGAAGCCAGCGGCTATTCGCAGGTGCTGTTCTCCGGCGCGGTCGCGATCTGGCTCGTCAACACGCTGGCCTCGGTGATCCGCGGCACCGGCGACATGCGCCTGCCTTCGATGATTCTGATCGGAGCGAGCGTGCTCCAGATCGCGCTCGGCGGCACGCTCGGGCTCGGGCTGTTCGGCGTGCCGCAATTCGGCATGCCGGGTGTCGCGAGCGGCCAGTTGATCGCGTTCAGCTGCGCGGCGATCTTCTTCCTCTGGTATCTGTTGTCCGGGCGCAGCCGGCTGCCGCTCGATCTCCGCGCGTTTTATTTCGAGCGCACGATGTTCCTGGACATCCTCAAGGTCGGCGCGGTGGCCTGTTTGTCGCCGCTCCAGACCGTGCTCACCATCCTGATCTTCACGAAGATTCTCGCGACCTTCGGCACCGAGATGCTGGCAGGCTATGGCATCGGATCGCGGCTGGAATTCTTGCTGATCCCGATCACCTTCGCCTTCGGCATCGCCTCGGTGCCGATGGTCGGCATGGCGATTGGCGCCGGACATGTGAAGCGCGCGCGGCGTGTGGCCTGGACAGCGGCTGCGGCCTCCGGACTCACGGTCGGCCTGATCGGCCTCGCCGTCGCGCTCGCTCCGTCGCTGTGGGTCGGGCTCTTCACGCGGGATCCAGGCGTCACCGCCGCCGCGCACAGCTATTTCCACTGGGCAGGTCCGGCGTTCGTGTTCTTCGGCGTGGGCGTGTCGTTGTATTTCTCGTCACAGGGCGCGGCGCGTGTCGGCGGGCCCGTGCTCGCCTCCACGGCGCGGCTCCTGATCGTCGCGATCGGCGGCGTCGGACTCATGACTGCGCAAGCTCCGGCCTGGACCCTGTTCGCGCTGGTCGGCGGCGCCATGGTGGTATTCGGCTTGTCGACCGCGGCCTCGGTCGCCTTCGTGCGCTGGGGCAAATGATCGCAGGCAGGTGAGCGCGAAATGAACGCAGGAATGTGATTCCAACCCGCGTTGCACAATCCTGCCGGGCTGCTATGGAGGCGCTCCATTTTCGGGGCCCTCCTCCATGATTTCCAGATTCGCAGCTCTCGTCGTCCTCCTCGCGCCGCTGCTTGGAGCATCTGCCGCTCGTGCGCAGAACGCCGACGGGACATGGCTCACGCAAGCGGGTGATGCGCGCGTCAAGATCAGCAAGTGCGGCGGCGGCATCTGCGGCCACATCGTCTGGCTGCGCCAGCCCTACGACACCTCGACCGGCCAGCCCGCTACCGACAGCAAGAATCCCAATCCCGCGCTCGCCAGACGCCCGATGATCGGCTTGCCATTGTTCAGCGGCATGCAGCCCGAGGGTCCGAGCAAATGGTCGGGCCAGATCTACAATGCCGACGACGGCAGCACCTATGCCAGCAGCATCAGCTTGATATCAGCGGATTCGCTGCGGGTCGAAGGCTGCGTCGGCGCGCTCTGCGGCGGCGAGACCTGGACGCGCGCGGGGCGTTAGGCTGCAGCCGCCGTCATCGCCTTCAGCGCCGTCGCGGCCGAGGCATACCCTCCCCGCGCCCCATCGATGAAGTGGACGTGATCGCTGCGCAGCGCCGAGGGCGCGAAGCAGGTCATCATGGCGGCGTCCTGCCGGTGGAGGCCGTAACGCACGATGCCGGCGCGCGCAGCCGTGGCGAGACGATCGCTGAGGGCGCGCTCGAGCTCCGGCGTGCAGTCGAGGATCATGCGCAGGCCGTCGTCATATTTCCTGAAATCGGAGTTCTCGACCACCTGGCGCCTGTAGACGTTCGGCACGAAGCCGCCGACCTTGAGATCAAAGCGCATGATCAGATAGGCGAACAGCGTGTAGGCCAGCACGCCCGCGCGGCGCACGAGCAGGGGACCTCCGCGCCGGGTGCGGGCTTCGTAATCCACCCCCTGCGGCGGCCATTTCAGCGGCGGCCCCTGCGGCGGCACCGGACGGGCGCCATCCGGGCTGCGCTCGACCAGGTGAATGACGTCCTCGATCGCCTTGCGGAAGGCACGCGGATCGGCGTCGCGCGCCGGCATCACCAACACGGAGAGGATCAGCCCGCGCGAGGCCGGCATCACCTCGAAGCGGCAGGACAGGCCGGACAAATCGGGCTGCGTGCCGGCTTGCGCCTCGGCGACCGCAAATTCGCCGCGCTTCATCGCGGCATCGGCCCAGGCGAGCCCGCCGCCGGAGAACATCGCGTAGGACAGGTTTGGCGACGGCCCGAAACGGGCGACGCGCACGTCAAGCCCCCGTGCACGGATGGCGCTGACCGGCACCAGCGCGACGCGCATCCCCAGATCGAGATCCTCCCGCACCCAGGTCGCGGTTGCAGCCAGCGCCTCGCGGGCCAGTTCCAGATCGTGGGGCGCGACCGCGAAGCTGGCGCCGTCGCCGCCGAACACGAAGGGGAATTCGCGTCCTCCCAACGCGTTCGTCACCGCCGCGATCACGGCGGCGCCGGCCATGTTGACCGCCTTGTAGCGCTGCGCCGCGATCGCCTTGGTCGAATCGACGATGTCGGCAACTCCGATGCTCCAATCGTCCGGCAGCGGCGAATACAGCGCGGGGTCCATCAGGCTGGTGAAGCCTCGGAAGACGGGAATGCCGCCATAGAAGTATTCGCCTGAGGTCATCGGGGATGCCGGATGGTTGGAGTGCGAAACAAATACGTGGCAGGATCGATCCGGGTTCGCTGAACGGCGCCCCCAAATTCAATCATTGGCTGAAACCGATCCGGACAACAAGATATGGCCCCGCTGCAATGCCGCGGCGGCGTCATTGATCGGCATCAAACGACGGCCCGGGGAGAACGGCTATCGTCGGTCAGCTCCAAGGGTTGCATGGGATGATCGAGGTGCCCGACTTCGGCAACAAGGACTCCACCTCTCCGGTCAGGCGGCGCACGGGCATCGCCCCGATCAGCGCGGTGAAGATGCCCGAAAGACTGACGGCGGCCGTCGACGCCTGGGCTGAATCTCATCGGCTGACCCGCTCGGATGCGATCTGCAAGCTGATCGAGCTGGGCCTGGAGAGCGCACCTCCGGTCCTCTCGCCGGTGCACCCGATCGAATCGGGCGCCACCAGGATCGAAGAGACCGCGGTCCACGAGATCGAGACGCTGCTCGATCCCGCATTGCCGGAGGACGAACGCGAGCGGCGCATCCGCCGCCTCACCGAAGGCCCGCCGGAATTCTCACACGAGCGAATTGACCTGCCGAAGGACTCGCCGAAGCAGCGGACGTGATCGGCTTAGTGCAGCCTCTCATCCTGACGCTTGCGCAAGGCATCGAGAGACTCATGGCAGCCGACCAGGCGGACGAATTGCTGCGGGTACATTTCATGCCCGTGACTGCCGGAATTCTGATGTGTCATCGGCGGGCAGTGGACATCGTCCGACTTCGCAGGGGATTGCTCCGTGCGGCCCTGATTTGAAGCGGTCATGTTTGAAGCGGTCATGTTTGACGCCGTCATGGACTGCTCCCTGTCGATTAGGGCAGATCGATTGACGTAACCCAACCGATTGCGAGGCATCTTACGACCAAATCCGGCTGAATGTCATTGTGCCGGATCAATGCAATTATGGCGTTAGAGTTCCGCTCATGCCGTATTCCCCGCGTCGACAGTGAACACCGTCCCGGTGACATTGCGGCCCCCTTCCCCCAGCAGATACTCCACCATGCGCGCGACGTCGTCCGTCTCCGGCAGGCGACGCAGCGCACTGCGGCTGGCGATGCGCTTGCGGCCCTCGTCCGAGAGGTTGTGCGTGAGCTCGGTGTCGATGAAGCCCGGTGCGACCGCGTTCACGGTGATGCCGAGCTTGCCGACCTCGCGCGCGAGCGAGCGGGTGAACCCGGTGGCGGCGGCCTTGGTCGCGCCATAGACGGACAGGCCGTTGTAGCCGGTTGTCGCGATGATCGAGGAGATGTTGATGATGCGGCCGGCGCCATCGGCCATCATCTGCCGCGCGACATATTTGGTGAGGACGATCGGCGACAGCACGTTGAGCTGCACCAGTGCCGCGATCTCGGAATTGTGCATGGTGGCGAGCAGGCCTTCGGTGCCGAGGCCGGCATTGTTGACGAGGCCGTAGATCGGGCCGAACTCGTCGCGAACGAGTTTTGCGAAGGCCGGGATCGCATCGATCACCGCAAGATCGCAGGCGCGGAAATGCAGCCGCCCCTCGGACTGGGCAATCGCCGCCTTGAGCTCGTCGCTCCCGCGTCGCGCCGCCGCGATCACGTTGAAGCCACCTCCGACGAGGCGCGTTGCAATGGCAAGACCTATACCGCGGCTGCCGCCGGTGACGAGAACGTTATGCATCGGTGCGCGCCAGTTTGCCGGCCGGGGTGACGTCGAGCGCCTCGACGAAACGGATCACCGCCGGCACCTTGTGGGAGGCGAGCTGGGCGCGGCACTGATCCAGGATCTGGTCGCGAATCTCTTTCGTGCGCGCCGCATCGGTACCGTCGGCGAGGATCACGTCGGCGACGACGATGCCGCCGGTGATCGGGCTGCGGCGCGATTTCGCGCGCGACATCCGCACGTCGGGATGGCGATTGATCACCGCCTCGATCTCCTCGGGGTGGACCTTCAGCCCGCCGATATTGATGATGCCGCCGCGACGGCCGACGAAATAATAACGGTCGCCACGCAGCTCGACGATGTCGCCGCTGTCGACAAAGCCGTCGGCATCGGTGAGCGTCGCCGCGTTGCGGCCGACATAGGCATGCGCCGTGCGTGCCGAGCGAATCCGCAGCGAGCCGTCGACGACCTTCATCTCGACGCCGTTGCGGTTGCCGAGATAATCGGCCGGAAAGCCTTCCAGCCCGTCATTGACGGCGAAGCCGACGCCGGCCTCGGTCGAGGCATAGGCGTGACCGACGGAAGCATTGGGGAACGCCGCCTTCAAGCCGTCGAGCACGGCCTGGTCGGCGATCTCGCCGGAGAGACGGACGTAAGCCGGGGCGAATTGCGCGGCCGCGCCGCTCATCAGGAGCTTGCGCCAGTGCGAGGGCGTACCCGAGATGTGCGAGACGCCGCGCGCATTCAACCGCGCGATGTGATCGCCGAGCGCTTCATGCGGATCGGACAGCACCATCGAGCCGCCGGACAGGATGGCGCGGAGGAAAATTTGCAGGCCGCCATAGCGGCGAATGTCGTAGAACGTCGCCCATACCGGCGCCGGCCCGCGCGTCGGACCTTCGGCAACGATCGCCCCGGTCAACGCCTCCAGCGTATGACCAGCGATCTTTGGCACGCCCGAGGTACCCGAAGTCAGCATCAGCCATTCGGTCGCACGTTCGCTCGTGGCCGGCGCGGCGGCTTGAAGCGGCAAATGCGCGGTGACGACCAGCGGCACGCCGTTGCCGGCCCAGCGATCGGGCTCGTCGCTGACGACGGCATCGATGCCGGCATCTGCGATCAACGAGTCAAGATGCGCCGGGTTGAGATCCGGCGGACACAACAGCATGCGGCGGGCGATGCCGTCGAGCTCGATCATGGCAAGGCCTGACCGGAGCTGGTCCGACAGTTTCAGCAGCACCGCGCGGCCGGACAGCTCGCGCAGGCGGCCGCCCAGAACCGTGTGTGACAGGACGTCCGTCAGCGACACGACATCGTGCGCATCGGAGATCGTGCGGCCCTTCAGCTCCGCGCCGAGATGATCGCGAAGCGCGAAGATCTCACGCGGGGACATTTTCGTAGGCCCGCACGAAATCGCCCACCGTGGCGGGGAAGGCAGCGTCCTCGGAAATGGTGAAGGGATCGACGCCGGTCTCGTCCTCGAGGCGGGCGACAAGAATCGCGAAGGCGAGCGAGTCGAAGCCCGTCTCGTGCAGGGACAGATCGTCCGAGAGTGCTGGAAGCGTGACGTGCTGCTCTTTGGCGATCTGCTGGATCGCTTCAATGACCTTTGACCTTACCGACATGGCTGGCTCGCTTTTCGTTGTCGTTGGTGTTGCGGCGGCTCTTGATGACCGCCTCCCCATGACCCTCTGTTTACCCGACAGAGGTAAATGGCCTCTTGGACAATTCAGATAAAATTGGACCCATCTGGCGGATTTTGGTGACGCTACAGCCGGATCGTGCCGTCTACGATCCCGGCAAATGTACTGGAATCGAGTGCGACATAGGCGCCGGATTTCGGATCAAGCATGAACAGCGGATCGGAGATCGCGGCCGGATCAAATCCCTCGCACGCGAGATCGCCCTTCTTCTGCTTGAACGTCTCGGTCGCATCGAGTTCGCGCGAGATGCGGATGAAGACCGGCCGAGCGTAAGCCGGCAGGCGCTGCGCCAGATGCGCAGGCAGCGCGGCGATGTCAAAGCCCTCGTTCACGACGACCGCGCTCATGCCGGCGCGGCCGTCGGCACCGGGGATGGCAACGCCGTAGGTGGTGGCGTCAACCACGCCGGTGAAATCGCGCACGGCGTCGTTCACCTCCGAGGTCGCAACGTTCTCGCCCTTCCAGCGGAAGGTGTCGCCGATGCGGTCGACGAAATGGAAAAAGCCCTTGTCGTCGATCCGCATCAGATCGCCGGTGCGGAACCAGGCATCGCCTCTGGCAAAGACGTCGCGCAGGATCTTCTTCTCGGTCTCGCCGGCATCGGTGTAGCCTTCGAAGCGGCCGCCGCCCTCGTCCGCGGTACCGATGCGGCCAATGGCTTCGCCGGTCTCGCCGCGGGCACAGGCGATGCAAAATCCCTCCCCATTGCGCAGCGGCACGCCGCTGCCGGGGTCGAGCTTGACGAGACTGGCGGGAAAGCGATGTGCGAGCAGCGGCGGAATGCGCCCGATCGCGCCCGGTTGCCCCTCGACATTGAACAGCGAAAAATTGCCTTCAGTCGCCGCGTAGAATTCGAGGATGCGTGGAATGGAAAAGCGCGCCTGGAAATCTGCCCAGATGTCGCCGCGCAAGCCGTTGCCGCAGACGAGCCGCAGGCGGTGCCGCGTCTCGTATTCCGACGGCGCCGCCTTCAGCAGATAGCGGCAGAGCTCGCCGATATACTGGAATAACGTGCAGTCATGCCGGACGATGTCGGACCAGAAGTGCGAGGCCGAGAATTTTTCCGCAATGGCGACCGAACCGCCGGCAGCCAGCATGCTGCACGGCGCGACAATGCCGCCGACCGAGTGGAATAGCGGCAGGCAGTCGTAGAGGCGGTCCTGTGGCGTCGCGCCGGTGAGACCGGCGAACCAGAAGCCCCAGTTGAGGATGCGGCGGTGGCTGATGCTGGCCGCTTTCGGCATGCCGGTGGTGCCCGAGGTGTAGATCAGCAGCGCGCGGTCATCGATCGTGACGTCGCCATGTTCGTCCGACGAGAGCGGGCCGTCGTCGAGGACGGCAAGAGCGACGTCGATCGCGCGTTGGCTGCGGGCATCGCCGTGGGTCCAGACCTTGGGCTGCGCCTTCAGATGCGGCGTTGCGCCGTCCAGCATTTCCGTCAGCGCGTGCGCGACGATGATATGCGCCGGCCTTGCGACGTCGATGCAATGCGCAAGCGACTGTCCCACCAGCTTTGTATTGAGCAGCGCCACCACGCCTCCGACGCGGCTGATGCCGAGCCAGGCCGCGAGATAGTCGATACCGTTCGGCATGATGAGGGCTACTGTATCGCCCTTGGCTACCCCGACCGAGCGTGCCCAGCGCGCGTAGCGATTGATGCGATTCGACAGGCCTTGATAGTCGAGACTTGTGTCAGCCGTGACCAGCGCGACGCGGCCGGGCTGGCGTTGCGCCCAATCGTCGATGACGTCCGCGAACAGACGCCCGGGCAATGCCTCGATCCGCGCAGTGAGCTCGATCGCCTTCAGCCAGATCTTCGAGGCCGACGGTGCGTGTACGGTTTTCGGCTGCTCGATGACGCCGGTGGTCATATTGTTCACTCTTTCGGGCCGTCTGCTTGTGTCCGGCAGCTTAGCCCGCGCGCACTGCCCAGGTGTTAAGAGACAAGGTAAAACTCCGTTAGTGCGCGATTAACTCTAGCGATCCTTTACCAGGCCGGCGGGATTGGCGTGCAGCCCGGTGCCATTCTTGCGACAGCGAAGTAGCGAAGGCGAGCGGGAAGCTTCCCCTCTCTCCTCGTGGGCGAGGCTGTCTCGCCGCATAGCGGCGAGATTGGTGGTGCCTTGTACGCCGGGCGGAGCCACCGACGTGCTGTCGCGGCTGCTCTGCCAGCGCCTCTCCGACCGGCTCGGCCAGACTTTCGTGGTCGCGAACAAGCCGGGCGCCTGCAGCAACATCGGGACACAGGTCGTAGTGCACAGCAATGCCCATGAGTTCGGCAGCATGCTGATGGCGGAAACCGATCCTGGCGCAAAGTGGTCGAGCTGTCGGGCGTGAAGAAGGAGTAGAGGGAGGCGCTAGGCGGCCTTCGCCAAGCAGGAAATTCCTTGCTCTACCATCCCTTGTGCTGACCGCTTCGCCTGTGACGCGGGTGCGGCGCGTTGACCGGATAATACGGATTGAGGTCACAGGTCGCGGCGCGGCCCGAGGCGGTCGCGCGGCACTGCGGCAGCGAGGTGAAGGAGCAGTCGTACCAGTCCCCACCACCGCCATTCGCACCGGAATAGACGTGCATGCAGACGGGATAGCGGGGATCGAAGGTTTGCCCGTGCGACGGCGCGACAGAGAGCACGACACCGACGGCCACGGTCAGGCCGAGCAAACCAGACGACGCGAATATCCGAGAAAACCGCATCGCAGACCGCTAGTGCTGTTTCTTGTGGCGCCGGCGCGGCGGCGGGGGTTCGTCGAAGGCGTAATACGGGTTGAGATCGCAGCTCGCCGAGCGGCCCGACGCGGTCGCGCGGCACTGCGGCAGCGAGGTGAAAGAGCAGTCGAAATAGTCTCCGCCGCCACCACCGAAGCCGCCGGGCGTATAGACGTGCATGCACACCGGATAGCGCGGATCATAGGTCTGGGCGCTGGCATCTGCCGCGAACAGCGTGGCAATCGCGGTGAGGGTCAAGATCGGCAAGCGCATGGACGCATCCTCGAGTCAGTGGCCGCCGGCGGATCGGGGGCCGGCGGCTCCATATGGCACAACATCACGACGGACGCGACTGTTCCTGGAGATAGATTACGGCAAGGTGAGTAGGGTGGGGGGGCTGCGGCGCTAGGCGCCGAGCCCCTGCAGCACGAGCCGATTCAGCCTTGCCGCGAACGCCGCCGGGTCTTCCGGCAATTCGCCGTCCAGGATCTGCGCCTGTTCGAGCAGGAGCAGGCTGAGATCGTCGACGACCTTCGAGCCAGCTTGCGCCTTGGTGACCGCGGTCACCAGCGGATGGCGCAAATTGATCTCGAGGATCGGCTTGGTCTTCATGCCGCGGTTCTGCTGCGACAGGATGCGCTCGAGCTCGCGGCTGGGGCCCTGGCTGTCGGCGACGAGGCAGGAGGCCGAGCTGGTGAGCCGGGTCGAGGCCTTGACGTCGCTGACGCGCTCGCCGAGCGCGGCCTTGATCACGGCGATGGTAGCCGCTTCATCCGCGGCCGGCTCGTCCTTCTTCGCCTCGTCCGCCTCGTCGACGCGCGGAATCAGGTCGAGATTGAGATCGCCCTGGCTCAGCGACTTCAGCGGCTTGCCGTCGAACTCCGACGGCATCGAGGTCCAGAAGGCGTCGACCGGATCGGACAGCAGCAACACCTCGATGCCGCGCGCGGTCGCAGCTTCCAGCCGCGGATTGGATTTCAGCCGCTCGATGCTGTCGCCGACGAGATAATAGATCTCGGTCTGGTTCGGCTTGAAATCGGCGATGACCTGCTTCAGCGACCGCTTCTCGCCCGACGTGGTGGTGAAACGCGACAGCGCGAGCAGCTTTTCGCGCCGCTCGAAATCCTCGTAGATGCCTTCCTTCAGCACCGCACCGAACGCGTCCCAGATCTTGGCGAAATTCTCCGGGTCCTTGTCGGCAAGGCTTTCGAGCTCGGACACAACCCGGGTCGCCACGGCTTTGCGGATCTGCGCGAGCTGCGGATTGTTCTGAAGCATCTCGCGCGAAATGTTGAGCGGGAGATCCTCGCTATCGACGACGCCGCGGATGAAGCGCAGATAGCCCGGCAACAGATTGGCATCGTCGGTGATGAAGACGCGCCGGACATAGAGCTTCACGCGCCCCTTGCGGTTAGGCTCGAACAGGTCGAACGGCTTGGTCGAGGGCGCGAACAGCAGCACGGCGTAGGAGTAGCGGCCCTCGGCGCGGTAGTGCAGCGTCATCGCGGGGTCGTCGAAGGCGGAGGCGATCTGCTGATAGGCCTTCTTGTAGTCGTCCGCCGTCAGCTCGGATTTCGCGCGCTGCCACAGCGCGCTGGCCGAATTGATCTGGCGCGGCTCGCCTTCTTCGGGCACCAGCTCGATCGGGAACAGGATGTTGTCGGAATAGGCCGTGACGATGCGCTCGATCTCGTAGGTCTCGAGATATTTCTTGGCGTCGTCCTTCAGGTGCAGGACGATCTCGGTGCCGCGCGTCACGCGCGCCGCGTCCTCGTCGCTGGCACGGGCAATCTCGAAGCCGGAGCCGCCGGACGACGTCCAGGTCCAGACGTCGCTCTCGCCGGCGCGGCGGCTGATCACGACGATCTTCTCGGCGACCATGAAGGCTGAATAGAAGCCGACGCCGAACTGGCCGATCAGGCCGAGGCCGTCCTTGGCCTCCTTCAGCTTGGACACGAACGCCTTGGTCCCGGAGCGGGCGATGGTGCCGAGATGATCGATCAGCTCCTGCCGCTCCATGCCGATGCCGTTGTCGGCGATCGTAAGCGTCTTGGCCGTCTTGTTCGGGATGATGCGGATCTTGAGCGCGTCGCCCTCGCCCAGCAGGGCGGGACTTGCGATGGCCTCGTAGCGCAGCTTGTCGCAGGCATCGGAGGCATTGGAGATGAGTTCGCGGAGGAAGATGTCGGTTTCCGAATAGACGGAATGCACCATCAGGTGCAGCAGTTCGGAAACTTCGGCCTGGAAAGGCTGCGTATGCACAGCCGTATCTGACGTCGTCATGCGCTTACCCGGTCAAAACAAAGGGAGGAACCCGGATATAGCGCGAGGCAACGGCGGATCAAGAGGATGTGAAGCATGCGCCCGGAAGGCTCCCGTCACGGGAGGCGCGGATCAGGTCACGCAACGGCCGGGCTGGAGCAGCTTCGCGACCTCCGTCAGGGAGCTGACCATCGGCTCACAGGCGATCGTCGGCCTGGTGCGAACCTTCTGCTGGTTCTGGAGCAGCACCGGCGGCTTGGCGTTGCCGGTCTCGATCACCGCCGGGACCCGCAGCAGCACCGACGTATCGGCGAGGTCGTTCAGCCGCATCGACACCGTCCGGGTCGGAGCCGGCGCCGGCTTGGTCACAGCGATCCGGTCCGCCTTTGCGGCGCGATTGACGTTGTGGCTCGGGGCGAAGTTCGCGCTGCGGCTGGAGGTGTCGGCGACCGCCTGCCAGCGACCAGCCAAGTCATGGCCGGAGGCCAATTGCACAGCACCGAGCGTCGCGACGGTCGCAATGGCGCCTAAAAATACCTTTTGAATCTGTGACATGGCTGTCGATCCCTCGCCCCATGGCGATCACGGGAACAACGCCGCCACAGGATCGGCGGTTCTCGGCCATTACGATCACTTAACCGTGTGCGAAAAATGCCGCAGGTCGGCGAAATATTTCGCAAGCCGTGGAACGACTCCGACGGTCGGGAGTCGTCTCAGCAGCCGGCTATTCCCCCCTGCCCCATAAGCCGGCGACGTAGGGCGCGACTGTGGTGATGCCGGTCGCGCCTTACTTTTTTTCCGAGAAATTTGGCATTCCTTGGAGCCGTTCCCACTTTCGCTCCCATTTCGGGGGCGCCGGTAGCTTCAGCGCCGGGCGGCCAAGCCAGATTGGCTCTGAGGTGCTTGGTTTTGCGCGGGGTAGCGCCAGATGATGGGCGCGACGCGGATGCCATCGATTGACCGCCGCCCGGTTCTTGCCTCGTCCAGCGCCTTGAGCGCGCTCGCTGGTGTCCTTGCTGCTTTGCCGCCTTTGGCGATCACCCGAACAAAAAGCTCGGCAAGCGCCGTCCGAAACTCTAACTCGCTTCTACGCACAAGACTAACTCCAGTTTCTCGAACGTCTGAAACCGGAGCTATTGGAAGGGCCGCTCCTTGTCACTGGGCAAGCGTTGCGCACCGCGTTATCTAAAAAGAGCCGCAGCCGTTTCGAGGAATGGCCAAATTGCAAACGTGGTTAATTGCGACGCGTCCCGATCACTAGTCTAACCAGAATACGTGTTGAAGCGGCCGTGCCGCACGCCGCGCATGAATCCGCGAGAGACCTGCGTCTTTAGCTCCTTTTCCAAGAAGTCGTTCGCCACAATCAGCGCACGGATAGTTGCCCGCATATCGCCTCCGCAAGCAGCGATAGCGTCATCAACGGCGGCCTCTATTCCCGACTCTGTTGCAGCACCTGGAACAACCGCTTCAGCCATCTCGCCAGCCCTCCCCATCTCTCGCCGTTCTAGAACATAACAAGAACACGTCAAGAAGGCGGGAAAAAGCTGCCGATAACTGGCTCGACTGCAAGTGTTAGTTGCCCTGGCACGGCGACTCGCGTCAATTTGCCCCTTTCCAATTCAGGCAGGATGACCACTCGGTGAGCTTTACCTTTTCCGTGCCGCTCTTAAGCGGCCAGCAGCTGAATTTTGAGATCAAAACCGGAGAAATCGTATTCGTCTTAGGGGCAAACGGCACCGGCAAATCGAGCATGATTCAGCGCTTCTTTGCGGTGCATCGTCAAAATGCCCGTCGAATTTCTGCGCATCGCCAGACATGGTTCGAAACCAACGCAGTACAAATCACAGCCGCGCAGAAGCGAGATTCCCAAAATACTGTCACAGCCTATGATGCCGAACCGGTTTCCCGTTGGAGAGACTCCTATGCCAACGCGCGGCCTAATCTAGCGATCTTCGATCTTTTGGATGCGCAGAATGTCAGAGCGCGCCAGATCGCGGCAGCGGTGGACGAGGGACACATCGATCTGGCAAAGCAGCTTGCAAGAGCCGACGCTCCGTTAAAAACCATCAATGATCTGCTTCGATTCTCAGCACTGCCTATTCAGATATCTGTTGAGAGATTTGAACAAGTGTTTGCAAGCCGCGACGGCTGCACTCCGTATAGCATCGCAGAGCTATCCGATGGAGAACGCAACGCGCTGCTAATCGCGGCCGAAGTGCTGACTGCACCGCCGAATTCCTTGTTCTTTATCGATGAGCCTGAGAGGCATCTACATAGATCGATCATTTCGCCCCTTCTGACGCTACTCTTCGCTAAGCGGTCCGACTGCGCCTTTATGGTGTCAACTCACGATGTTCTCTTACCAATCGACAACCCAAGCTCTCGCACGCTCCTCCTTCGCTCCTGCCGCTATAACGGGTCAACCGCTTCGGCCTGGGACGCTGACCTTGTTGTTACTGACACGGAAATCGAAGATTCGCTTAAGAAGGACATTTTGGGCTCTCGCCGAAAATTGCTCTTCGTGGAGGGCGAGGAGCATAGCTTGGACAAGCCAATATATAGCCTGTTATTCCCAAGTGCTTCTGTGGTTCCGAAGCAAAGCTGCCGTGATGTCGAACACGCAGTTGCAGGAATTCGGGACGCTGCCGAACTTCACTGGGTCAAAGCATTCGGCATCGTGGACAGAGATAACAGGCAACAGAGCGATGTTCAAAGACTCAAAGAGCGCGGCGTCTACGCGGTCCCTGCCGTTTCCGTCGAATCTATCTATTACCATCCTGAGGTGCAAAGACGTGTATGCGAGCGCCAAGCTAAAGTTACGGGCGCGAAAGCAGAACTAAAACTTTCCGATGCCAAGAGTCGTGCAATTGGAGCGATGCAAGCACACGCACAAAGGCTTAGCGAACGGATCGTTGAGACAAGAATTCGTGCTGACCTGATGACGAAGCTACCCCGCCGGCAAGACATTGCAGCCGCCCAGCCGATCGCCGTATCCGTTGACGTACCTGCGATAGTCGCCGCTGAAAAGGCGCGGTTGGAAGCTGCGGTTCAAGCGAACGACTTAGATTTCCTGATCGCCCGATACCCTATTCGCGAAACACCTGCTCTCGGTGGAATCGCAGAGGCTCTCGGTTTCCAATCAAGAAGCCAATATGAGGGCTCCGTGAGGCAACTTCTTGTCGACGACAGTGACGCCCTATCGTTCGTCCGGGGGCTATTCGGCACTCTAGCTGAAGACATTGAAAGAAGCTAACGCTGCTCGATGCCGCTCATTCGCCCAAGGCTTACCGACTATCATGGAATCGCGCTTGCCCAAGCCGATCTGGATTTCGCGATTCCGTTCTTTGATGAGGACATTCCTCTCTACGTCGATCCATTTCTTTTGTGGCGTTCCCCATCCCAGCAGGATCAAGCGCTGCACACCTCGCTCATCAACGGCTTCAACCATCTCGGTTACCTTGCAAAGAAAGGTAAGTCGGATGAAGCCGTATCGCTACTAGTCGCCGCATCGGAATGTGACGAAGTTGGAATGGGCTCGTCTGCAAAACGGAAAGGAAAGCGGCTTGGAAAGGAAAAGGCCGCTGAGGTAGTTGCGCTCTTCAGTCGCATCCCACAGTACCGAGACGCCGGGTTCCGCCACTTCGAGGAGATACAGCTTTTCGTTGATGGCATATCGAAAGACCGCGTCAGTGATATTAGCTGCAACTTCTTGAAGTCATTTCTGATCGATTTCACAATCGATCAATGCGCCCGCTTGGGCATTCCGACAACCGCTTGCGTGGTGAACAATGTTTATGACTACCGGTCGAACAACTTCAAGACCGGTCGGTTTAATTTGCCTGTGAACCCTATCGATCAGACACCTCTGTTGTTTGTTCCCAAGCGATGGCTCCGTTTTACTCCATGGCTTAACTACGACGATTACTTTGAGAACCATTGCCCTCAAGACGACATTGCTCACGCTGCACAAGTATTGGAGCGCGTCGAGGTTCTAAATTTCAATCGAGATCACTATGGGATTGTGGATGGTTACGTTCGGACCAAGGAGAGGACATTCGAGGATTGCCATAACGATCCGCTCTTTTCCCAAATTCCTGTCTTGTCAGCGAAACGAAAGCTCGTCGAGCTAAAGAAGCTTCCGTCCGGCAAAGATGACAACGCGGACAAAAGGTACGAAGATGTGGTAGGACAGCTCCTTCCCTCCCTACTTTATCCGCATCTCGATTTTGCCCAATCGCAAGCTAGAACGGACAGCGGCGTTACGATCCGCGACTTGATCTTTTACAACCCGCGATCAACCCCCTTCCTAGCTGAGATGATGGACGATTACGGTTCGCGTCAAATTACCTTCGAGATGAAGAACGTTAAGTCCATCGTACGCGAGCACGTTGATCAGTTGAACCGCTACCTGGCCGACGAACTGGGCCGGTTCGGCGTGTTCGTCACCCGCAATCCCTTGAAGCGTGCTGAATTTCAGCGAACCATCGATCTTTGGTCGGGCCAACGCAAAGCAGTCGTCGCATTGACGGACTCTGACATTGAACAAATGGTCGAGGTGTTCGAAAGCAGGCAGCGCGCCCCTCTAGATGTGATCAACAAGAAATACGTCGAATTCCGAAGAGCCTGTCCGTGAAAGAGAGGAACGATGAAAACAAGCAATGATGTAGAAGCGCTCGAAAGGCTGATTGTTCAGCTCGGAGGGATGCACACTGAAATTTCTCAGCTAGCGAAGAAGTCACCCAACGACGCATTGAACGCGTTCAAATTGAAACTGGTTAACAAAATAATTGCCGCCGGAAATACGATACTCCCGCAAGACTACCGGCCATTTGAGGACTTCGAGCAGTTCGACTCCGACGATATGCCAACCAATAGCGACGTAACCTTGATCCTGACCCAGTACATGGAGCAGGCCGAACGCTTTCGATCTGACAACGTCGTGTATGAAGGTTACAAGTGGTACTACAAAGTAGACGACCGAACCAGCGACATCATCGCAGCACAGCCGACAAGGGTTGGCGACAAATGAAGAAACTCACGAAGCCGCATCCTACACACGTCACGACCCAAGCCATCGTGGACACCTATAGGACAACGAGCGGCGTGTTCCAGGGATTGCTTAAAGAAGTGCGCGAACTATCAAAGAAAAAGCCGGACGCGACAATGAGCCCCGCCAAGGTCAAGCTCATCAATCGTGTTCTGACTGATCTACTCGGCTTTTTGAAGAACGAACCGGAAGGAAAATATCTCGAAGAATTGGATAGCGATACTCTGCCGCAAGTCAGCGACGCGTTACTTGTGATGGTGCAGTTCGACACCGCCTTAACAAAGTTTTCCGGCCGATATCAAGAGTACGATAGCATACTGCACTCGCACCACTGGGTAACCAAGGAATACCTTGCGTCGGGCAAACGCGAATAAGTTGGGTCCCGAGCGGCAAACATTCCCTAGACGATTTCAAATTTTTCTGTAGCTGGAGGCTACCCGCGCCTCTGGGATGCCCGCGTTGCATCGTACGGCGCAAGGGACCCGTGGACGTTCAAATTAATCCGAGGGGTCTTCTCTTACATCCATCCGGCTTTTAAGCGAGACGGCGAGCGGTTGCGAAACCAAGTGTTGCCGTTTTCCGTCCCCGTTGTCGTTTTGTTGCTGTGCTTGGCAACACAAAGGCCATTGATCTATAATTGTTTTCCTTCATTTGTCGCTGTTTTGCCGTCCGAAAACTAAAGTCGATAGGGCTGCTACTGCTGCACGCTGTTGCTCTCGCACACCGCGTCGCGTTGGAGATAACCGCGCGCGGCAGCAACGTGACAGAAGACGGCAACATGACAACACTCCGCCTTTCATTTGTAATCTCAACCGCTTGCGTGTTGATTCGGCTGGCAACGCAACGGCAACAACGACAACACCAAGGAGCGTGACCGTTGGTCTATCCTGAGAGACCACGCATTCGCGACTTTTATGAAAGGTTGGCGGATTCAATCCCGTGCGAGCCCGAAGAATCACGGGCGGACCTCCGAGCGATGGATCGCTGGGAACTCCTCTCGCGCTACATCGGGTGGGCTGATCGATTTGTACCTGCCCGCCCGCGTCGCGTCGTCACTTGGGACGGAATCCTTCGGCATGGATCAGCGCGACACCATTCGGAAGCAGTCCTAGCTTTGGCCGCAGAAATCGAGACGGGTAACGATATGAGGCCATATCTATCTGACCAACTCAATTACGGGTACGTGCGTGCCAAGGACCAAACCCTATGGGGAAACAAAGACTACGTCTTAAACGCCTATGAGATGCATCATCTGCATCTCAGCCCGTCCGGGACGAAAGAACTCCTCTACGTTAGCTTCTCGCGAGTCGATGCGTTTTTCCTCATGGTGGGCGACCACAAGAGTTTCGATGACGGTACTCTTGCCCAAGCCGTTGCTGACGCACGCGTAGGAACATCGTACGAACTAAAGGGCATTCTAGGGTCCCGACAGCCAGAGACTATGAGCGAACACAATCGGCGCCAACGCAGGGGTCTTTCAACGGCTTTTCAAGTTGGCGACCAGGTGGTCATGGGAGCTCTACTCTCCAGCGCGGGCACCTCGCCACTGCACACCATGCACGCAGATCGAATAACTGAAGCAATGCAGCAGTTGGATGTCCAAATCGATGAACCGCAATTCGGCCGTGACTGGTTTGAGCAGAACGGCAAGAGCTACCCGGCAACACCAACATTCAAGTGGGCAATACAGTATTGTGACCTCTATCTTGTAGAGACAACAACATCAGTAGGATTTCCGATAGTCAAGTGGAGACGTTAGCCGCTCTGCCTATTCGATCCTTGTTTCTTTTTTCATTAGGACACCGGTAAACCAACGTCGCATGACGATACCCTTCCCGTAGCGCGATTCTCCGAGGGGATCTCGCCAACGACGCGCCAACTTGGAATCAAAACGCACGCCACGCTCTCCTAGAGCGGCGATCAGGTCGGCCTTGAAGTCCGCCCGATTACGCCGCTCACGGCCCGACATGCCCTCAACAGTATGCGCCCAATGCTCATAGGCTTCGAACGCCACCGCCAATGGGATGGCGTCCGCCGCGTCCCCCGTCACTCGCAAGCACTCGTTCGCGAACCGCAACGCCGGACTTTGCGCCTCCGCAAGCTCTCGCTGAGCCATACGGCCTCGCTCGCCGATGGTGAAGCGGTTGCTGTTCGCGCGGAGACGCCGAAGCCCGGCGATGGCCCAATTGGCGACGCCGCTCAGTTCGGCCCGTAGCTTGGCCCCCAGCTCGGTGTCCTTTACCTTCGCGAACGACGATTCGAACACCAGCACCAGCTCGCGGTCCGCCAACGCACCGGATTCGTCCAAGAACTTTGGATGCTTGTTCGCCACCAAAACAATCTTGGCCGGAATCTTCACTGACAACATCGACATATTCTTGCGATTCACCGACACCTCGTCGTTGCCAGTGATGGATTTAATGCGCTCGATGGCAGCGGAGCGCCGGGACAAGTCGGCGTCGTGCGCGTCGGGGATGAAGATAGCGCGTTTATCCATCAATCCTGCTAAGCCGAAGTCGCCCGCAAGATCGTTGAGCATGACAGAAGCGTGGTGGTGCTTGCCGATAAGCCCCTGAAGGATGCGCGTCAGCGTGCCCTTGCCACCGCGCTTCGCGCCGATCATCGCCAACAGCACTTCAATGGACGTGTCGGCCGTCAGCGCGTAGCCAAAGAACTCTTGGAGAGTTGGATGAAACGACGGATGTAGCCACTCCTCCAACTTCCTAAGGAAGAGCGGCGCCGTCGCCTCCGGGTCATAGCTCCATTCGGGAAGCCCCGTTGCGAAATATCGGCCATCATGTGGAATCAGATCGCCCGTTGCTGCGTTGACGATGCCGTTCCCAGCAAGAATCAAGTCGTTCGGCTCCGGCGCGTCGTCGGGCTTGGCGATCCATTCGTGCGGACGCGCTTTGCTGAAGCAAGCGAGCTTGATCGCCTTTACCATCAAGAAGATCTTGCCCACGTCCAGCACGTTGGTCGGATCAGTCGCGCGAATCTCCGCAGCCGATTCGTCGTCATCAAGGGCGCGCCAGACCCGATTACCCTCAAGGGTGTATAGGGTGCCATCCGACGAAATCAGCCGGTCCGGTCGCTCCGCAAGAAACGTTTCGGCGCACTTCGCCGCGTTGTCCTTGCCCTGATACGTCAGCGGCTTCGGCCACACGCACGCCGGCTCGTCATCGGACGCCGCTGGCCACGGATTATCCGGATTGCTTCCGACCAGACCCACGCTGGCGCGGCGAGCGCGACTCAGGCTGCCCGGCGCAATCACAGCGGCCATGTAGGCGCGGTGAACCTGTTCGTTCACATCACCCTTCGGAATTGGACTCCTACAATAGCGGTGAACCAGTTCGACGGCTTGCGTCTTGGAGATGCCGAGGTCGCGAACGCGCATCGCTAGGTCGAAGATGTGCTTGCGGCCGTCGGCGTTGTCCAACGGGCCACCCGCCATGTCGCGACAGATTTGCTTGGCCTCCGCGATGTCCACGGCGTTGTCCCAGCCATACCGGGGCGCTGGACCGTAATCGAAGCGGGACTCAACCTCAAAATCCGGATCGGTCTCCGGCTCCACAATGGAAATTGAGAAGGTCGGAAAGATCGTTAAGGACCGGAGCGGGATTGCCGCGCTGTGATCGCCTTCGTCGTCGTACATCTCGTCCACTCCGCAAGACACACGCAGCGCTGCACACGCTGCGAGGGCTTTATATTATCCACTGTCTTGGGGCGCATTTCGCGGGGCGCAGTCGCCTCGCGGCCGATCAGCCAACTGCGAGGCCGCTGATCGCAATTTCACTGACGGCGCTTTCGAATTCATACGGCGCAAACGTGGACATTAGCAATACGGTATCGGCGTCAAGATCTTCATCCGCGCGTTTAACCAACGCAAGCCAACGCCCGGTCGCCGCGAGCTTGCAGGCAAGCCAAGCGAGTTCGTTCGCCGTTGGCGTCCGACCGAATACACCATGGGACTCCGCGACGAAGCCGCTGCTATTGTCGTCGCCATCCGCAATCTCACCAATGACGTGATACTTGCGGTCTCGGCCCAACTCATAAATTTCGGTAGGCTTCTCGCTGCGGCTCGCAAGACTGTAGACCATGAACGTGCGCGGTCGATGCGCGGCCAGAACGCGTTCGTAGTCGCGTCGCTTCGCGTAAAACATCCCGGCGAAGAACTGTGGCAGCTTGGCAAGTGGCGCAACGTGCAAGATTTCCGTCTCGCCAGAGTCGAAGTATTCCAAATGCAATTCGATTCCGCGCCGGCCGGCGCCCGGCATTTGCAAGCCGCTGTCTGAGAAGTAGAATGGCAATTCGGGCAGGCCGGTTTTCGGGACGATCACGCCGTCAAGGCCGCGTCTCCGAAGTGCTGTGAAGAAGTGCACAACGTCGTCGGGTGTGGCGCCCGGCGGTAGGATGCCGAAACCGAGAAGGGTTTTGCGATCCGGGGAAAGCACATAGACGTCGCGAAGGTCCTGACCCGTCGCGTTACAATACGCCGCAAACGCTTCGACTTCTTTCCTCCTCGCCCACCAAAACTTGATGGACTCGACGTCCGACACGTTGGCGCCTGTAGCGAGCGCGATCACGTGGTCTTCGCCAGCGGTATCTCGCCAGCGAAAATTGAGGGCCTTCCACGGCTCGCCCTTACCGAAGGCGGGCGGTTGCTTGATCTTCACCACCGGCCGCACCGGCTTCATAATGAAGGTCATTACTCGATTCCCTTGTGCCGACGATACCACCGCCTGCAGTTGCGCTTATAGTACCGCACCGTATGCCGCGCGAAGAGCTTGCGCGCCCCGTCACGCGCTTCGACCGGCGGAAACGCCGGATCGGCGCTCGAAAGCCGGTAGGTATAGGCGAGACTTTTGTCGAGCACGCGCGCGACGTCTTGAAAGCCAATGAGCCGGTCCCGTCTCATTTGCGCACCTGCATGTTCGCGAACGCGCGGCGGGCGATGCCTGCCAACGCGCGCGGCCTCTCCGGAATGGGCTCGTTGACATTCTCCCGAAGCTGCATGTTGACCCGAAGCCGTTCCGACTCAGGTACGTCCTCGAGACGCGGAACGCCAGCGACAGCAAGAAAGAACGTCCGCAGCGCTTCGGGTCCATTTGCCTCTGCATAGTACGCGGCTGACGCTTTGATGCGATCTACCGAACAACGCATTTGAAAAACTCCTTGGTGTTGAAAAGGGTTGGCCGGGGGCGCGCATTCGAAGGCAACACGTCCCCGGCCGGAGTGCCGATTGGCGCCACCACTGACGCAATCGGCATGCTGGCGTCCGCCGGTAGGAGAGACGTAACGCGCTGAACTTCGAACGACGCGCAACATCACCGTGGTGCGGCGGGCGACCTCATTACGTCGAAGACCCGGCGATCGCGCGGCACAGGGTTGCAGGCTGCACACACAGCGGAAGCGGGTTGCTCTGCGCCTCCATGTCCACCGACCGTCCCATGCTATCCGGTGCGCTCTTCGCGTAGCGCGGAAGGCCGGGAGTGTTGACCGTCTCGATGTAGTCGGCCGGTGCGAAGGCTTCGACATAGAGTTCCGGAACGCCCACGAAGAAGAAGCGGGCCTCGTCCTGACCAACGGCAATCGTTTCGTTGTCGTCGGAGCCCCGATAGTTCTCCCAGAAAATGCCGCCGAACTCGAAGACGCCGTGTGCGTAGTTGCCGCCGAGCATCGCCGCAGCGGCCTCCGTCCCCGCCCAGGCATCTTTAACCTCCTGCCGAGAAATGAGCTTGTCGAAGAAGTTGTCACCGACGAACGCCCACACGATTGCGTCCTTCGGCAGGACCGTCTTGGCGTGGCGCTTCATGAACCGCGTCACTTCCTGCGACTTCACGCGGATATCTCCCGATTCGGTCGCGAGCGAGTCCAACGCAAAGTCGAAGGTTTCCGGTTGCGGAAGCCCGTTCGAATTGAGGTAGCCGAAGGCCAGATAGGAATCGAGCAGAACGGAGCCATCCGCATCGGTGGTGACACCCTTGAGCGCACCGAGCCGGTGATTCTCCAAGGTGAAGTCCAGACGGTTGGCCATCTTGGTCAGCGACTTGGTAACTGCCGATTCCAAGGACACCACCACATTCGAACTGCCAAACTCGCGCACGTTCTGCACAGAATCTGCATAGATCGTGTCTTCGATCTGAAGATGAGGGACCTTGAAGCTGTGCAGGGTCCGCTTGTCTCCGACCAGCTTTTGGCTTGGTGCGCCGCGCGACGTAGTTTGGATCAGTTCCAGTCGCTCACCGACGCGTTCGATGGTGATCGAAAGCGTCGAAATGGGCTTCGTGACCTTGCTGTCTGCAAAGACAAGTTGCCCAGCGCGGCCGGGGATGTGATCGATATCGTTGATCGCTGCGGTGAGCGACGCCATTTCGAACGCGTCGTCCGAGAACAAGTTCTCAATCTGTTTGGGCATAGCAACTTCCTTTTGGAATGGATGAATTGTGAAACTGTCGAAGCGCCGAGCTATTCGCTGCGGAGCGAAAGAACCGCGAGCACGGAGCAATCCGGCCGATGATGCGCCACGCCGCCTTCGGCGATGACCGCTTCGACGGCCGCCGCTTCTAGACGTTCGGCCACGTCGATTTCCGAATCCAACTCCGCCAACCGTTCTACCTGCTCTTCGCGCGACATCGCATCGGGAAACGCGTTGGCGTTGATGTCGATGAGCTTGGAGATTTCGGCCTTCAGTTGATCGCGGAGAAGGAAGGCCACCAAGGCTAGCCCGTCCAGGATGTGACGACCCTCACCAACGGTGCGACGCGGCCACAAGATGCCCGCGCCGTGGAACATTGCGAGCGTCTTGGGAATGCCAGCGTCCGCGAGCTTATCAATCTCGCGGTCCGCCGCCGCCTTGGCTTCGCTCTTGGTGCGCGCGGCCTTCTGCACGGTCCTGCGTTCGGCGATCAACTCCAAGGACGTTTCACGAAGGCGGGACAAGGCGTCTGTTAGTCGCTCATTCTTGCCAATCGCAAGGCGCGGACGCTCGACCTCAACAAACTTCGTCCCGCTGTACTTCTCAAGTTCAAGTTTGACCCGCGTGGCCGTCATGCGCGCGACTTGTGGCGCCGCACCGAGCATGGCCTTCTTCTGCCTGATGGCTGCAACGGTGTCGCTCGCCGCGTCGAGCCGGGCATCATCGCGCACCTTCTTGACGATCTGCTCTGCGACGCCGTCGGCGAGATTGTCATCACTCCAACCAAATGCTTTGCCGTCTTCGTCCTTCCGCTCTTCGCGGAGCAGCTTTCCTCTGCCGTCAGCCGCAGCGAGGCGCCGCAGTTCCTGAAGGGCTTCGAACTCTTCGGCGGCTAACGCCTGAAGATCAGCGGCACGACGCGAAGCTGCGTCGATAATTTTCTGGTCTTCGATTTCGAGGCGAGCGATGATCTTGCGGACGGACAAAGGAAGCGAACGCATCTGGCAACTCCATCTTGGTTGCCATCTATAGAACGCACCCTTTCTGTAAAGTCAGCAAGTCTTCTCTAAATTTAGTTCGGCCCTGCGCCTGAGCTCCGCATTCACATCGGGGCGCGTGCGCTTGATGCCTGCATTGTCCATAATGGATTCTTTGTAGCCCCATGCCTCGCAAACTGCCCGGAACGCATCTTTTAGAGGTACACCGGCCTTTTTCCGCTTGTCGAAGTCTTGAACCGCATCGGTGAGGCGTTGCACCTTCGGTGACGCGGGCTTGATCGGGTTTGGATTGAGAATACAAAAGCGAACCGCCTCGCAGTAGGGCGCGGGAACGGGCTCGCCGCTCGCGATCAGGTCGGCGAGCAGCAGGCGTCTCCCCACCCTCCACGCCGCAATGGCGCGCTCCCAATCTTCGCAATCGGCAATCAAAATGCAAAAACCAAATCATAAAATACTGCCGACCATGCGCAAAGGAGCCGTCCGGATTCCAGTAACAAATAAGCCCGGCGCAGCGGCCGGGCTTGTATCGTACGATTGAAAGATGATCGCCTTCAGCTTGCCGTCGCAAGCGCTACGACATTAGATTCGCCTTCGACGTAGCGACCCCATGCCTCCATTAGCTCGCGGCGCTTCTTCAAAGCGGTGCCGCGCCGGTAGGCTTGCTCCACTTCGTCGCCGATTTTGTGCGCTAGGGCCATCTCTGCAATTTCGCGCGGGAAGTGCGTCTCGTCTCCGGCCCAATCTCGGAAGGACGAACGGCAACCATGTGTCGTCATGTCCGGGTAGACTTTTTGGAGCGCGTGGAGAACGGCGTTCATACCAAGCGGTTTGGTGTGATCCTTCGACCATTGGCCGGCGAACACGTACGCGTCCGAGTCCAGCCCTTTCGGCATCACGGCGCGCAAGATCGCGACGGCGCGAGCGCACAACGGCACTTCGTGGGGCCTGCCCTCCGGGTGATCCTCCGTCTTCAAGCGCTCCGCCGGAATGGTCCAAAGCTTGTTCTCGAAATTGATTTCGCGGGCGCGCATGAAGCGCGCTTCGCCGGTCCGAACTGCGGTCAGCATGATGTATTCAGCCGCAAGATTCACGGCGGTGTCGGCGCCGCTGTGCTTCGTACGAAGCGCGGCCACGATGCCCGGCACGTCCTTGTAGGGCGCCGCCTTGTGGTGCCGCTTCGACTTCGGCGCCTTCGGCAATAGCTCCTTCAGATTGCCGCGCCATAGGGCGGGGTTCTCACCGGACCGAAGACCTTTCGCCTTCGCGGCCGACAACACGCGCTCAATCCGGCTTCGCGTCTCGCGCGCCGTCCGCGGGATGATGAGCCAAATGGGCGACAACACCGCCAGCACGTCGGTTGTGGTGATGTCCTGAAGCGTTTTGCTCCGGATGGACGCGCACCGCACCTCCAAGTCCCGTTTCCAATCAGCGTGCGTATTCTTGCCTTTGAAGCCGCTCTTGATCGATTCCAAGAACGCGTCCGCGAAGGCGCCGAAGGTGGTACTCGCCGGGTCTTTGGCCTTCCTCTCTACGGCGGGATCGATCCCACGGCGTAGAAGCATACGGGCCTCTTCGGCCTTTTCCCGGGCGTGAGCGAGCGATAGGCCATCCCTGCTCTTGCCTGCGGCCGGTCCCAGCCCAAGCTCTGTATGCCCGCCGCTCGCCGGTCGGAGATACCTAAAAACCCACGATCGGCGCCCGCCGTCCGCAATTCGAAGATAAAGACCGCCGCCGTCGCCATAGCGTCCCTTCGCGTTAAGCGTTTCGACCTTGCGGGCGGAGAGCTTATGTAACAGTCGCGCCATACGTTCCCACTTCCGTTCCCACTTCCGCCGGCGGATCGTGGCGGTGTTCCACGGTCCTCGGCGGTGCTTTGCGGAGTTTCGATGGAGCGATTATAGCAGGAACGTCAGTCGGTTAGTGAACTTTGGCAAGGCATGGTGAAGGACCACGGAGCCCCTCCGCTGGCGAGGTGATGCCGGTCGCGCCTTACTTTTGTCTGGCGTCTACTTCGCCTTCGCCGCAAGCCATTCCCGCCCTTCGCCATAGAGCTTCTCGACTTCCGGGCCCGTGAGGCCGGGCATGTCGCGCTTGACCTTGTAGCCTATCAGCTCCTGCATGTAGGCGAGGTGGCGATAGCCTTCGGGCAGCGCGGCGAGCGCCTCCGGGTCGAGGCGCAGCGTCGCGGCGGGATCGACCGGATCGATCCGGTCCTTCTCGTAGATCGGCTGGCGGCGGACGATGCCCCATTTACCCTGCCGCTTCTCCAGGAAATCGTAGAAGCGCCCCGTGCAGACGACGTCGCAGAGCACGTCATGCACCAGGGCGCGCTGCGAGATCGTCATCTTGGTCTGGGCGATGGCCCGCTTGCCGGCGAGATCGATGCTGGTGCCGCCGAGGAAATGCAGGATGCGCACACCCCTGGCAAACCCTTCCTGGCTGACGCGCATGAAATCCCGCGCCGGCCCCTGAAACCAGGTGGCGGACATCCAGCCCTCGTCATGCCAGACCGTGGCAAAGCGCTCCCAGTCCCCGGCGTCGCGCCACACCGCCCAGTTCTCGACGAGGTCGCGGATGGCGAGGCGATCGAGGAGTTGCTGGTCCATGGCACATCTCCGATTGGTGCGGCCGCAGGCGCAGCCGCTGCATGAGGTATGGGCGGTGAATTCGACGGCCGTCAAGCATGGGCAGCAGACATGAAAAATCCGGCGTGCCTTGCGGCGCGCCGGATCAGATCACTTCGCCAATTGGCGGGCTACCAGGGCGTCATTACGCCGCCGGCGCCTTCGGAGCGCGATTGCGCGAATTGCGCTGGAAGAACAGCGCCTGGCTCGCCACCGCCGATACCATCGCCGGCTGGAACGGCTTTGAGATCAGGAATGCCGGCTCGGGACGCTCGCCGGTGAGGAAGCGCTCAGGGTACGCGGTGATGAACACCACTGGCACCTCGAAGGTCCGGAGCAGTTCGTTGACGGCGTCCAGGCCGGACGAGCCATCGGCGAGCTGAATGTCGGCGAGGATCAGGCCGGGCCGCTTGTTCTTGGCCAGCGCCACCGCGTCGGCATGGGTGCGCGCGACGCCGACGACGTTGTGGCCGAGATTCTTCACCAGGCTCTCGAGGTCCATGGCAATGAAGGTCTCGTCCTCTATGATCAGCACGTCGGTCGCAATCTCGGCCGCCATCTCGCGTCCGGCAGCGTCTGCAAGACGTCGCGTTTCCGCGACGTCGGTGCCGAGAACGAAGGCGACTTCCTCTTCCGAGAAGCCCTCGAGCGAAAGCAGCAGGAAGGCCTGACGCGGCAGCGGCGTGATGTTCGACAGCCGCCGCTCCGGCGGCATCGGCAGGGTCGTCACCTCGGCATCCTCGTTGACCGAGACCGAATTCCAGATCTGCGTGAACAGCCGGAACAGGCCGGCCCGAGGCCCATGGCTCTCATCGAGCACCGACGGATCTCCCAGCATGGCTTCCAACATGGCTGCGACATAGGCGTCACCGGAGGCCTGGCTGCCGGTCAGGGCGCGCGCGTACCGGCGCAACAACGGCAAGTGTTCAGCAACAAGCTGTGAACGGGACATCCCCACTCCATTCGTCTTCGGGCCAACCTTGAGGTCAGGAGACACGCGGGGGGCCCGGGTTCCCCAGCTGGACTGATTACGCATCAGCTCAAGAAAAGTTCCGCTGAGCTGGGAACTTTTCCGCGGACCTGGAATTGTGCCTATCCAGGGAACGGCTCCCGGTTGAGAAAACCTCTCGAATTTGCAGTCACTTAACTCGGGGAAACGTGGAACAGGCCATGAAAGATCTCAAGTCTCAAGCCAGCAGAAGCGCGACCCCCGGCAAGGGAGGGCTCACTCCGGAGATTCAATCCCGGATCGGGCATCAATTGCGGGCAATGTACGACGATGTCGTACGACAGGGGGTTCCGGATCGGTTCGCAGAACTGATCAAGAAGCTTGATGCGCCGGGAGCGACTCCCCATGTGGAAAATGAGGGCGGATCCAACGACAACAACAATGGGAGGGATTAATGCCTCTCACGGACTCCCTTCGTAACGACATCCTGGCGGCCGTGCCAAGTCTGCGCGCCTTCGCCATCTCGCTCAGCGGCAATGCGGACCGCGCCGACGACCTGGTCCAGGAGACGCTGCTGCGCGCGCTCGCCAACATCGACTCGTTCCAGCCCGGCTCCAACCTGCCGGCCTGGCTGTTCACGATTCTGCGCAACCTGTTCCGCTCCGACTATCGCAAGCGGCGGCGCGAGGTCGAGGATGCCGAGGGCAACTACGCCAAGACGCTGAAGACTCAGCCTTCGCAGAACGCGCATCTCGAATTCGAGGAGTTCCGCACGGCGCTCGACAAGCTTCCGCAGGATCAGCGTGAAGCGTTGATCCTGGTCGGTGCGTCCGGCTTCTCCTATGAGGATGCGGCCTCGATCTGCGGCTGCGCGGTCGGCACGATCAAGAGCCGCGTGAACCGCGCCCGCTCGAAGCTCGCCGCGCTGCTCTATGTCGACGGCGCCGAGGATTTCGGGCCCGACGAGACGGTGCGGGCCGTGATCGGCGGCAGCGGCGGCTGATAGCCGACGCCAATCGGACTCGGACGAGACGAAGACGGCCGTTTCCACCGGCCGTCTTTGCGCGCGTCCGATGTGGGTGGCGTCGAGTTCACGGCGCTCGATCACTCGTCAACAAAGGTCACGGTATCGGCCACGCTCGCACGCGAGGTGCGGTAGCTGTTGACCTTATGCGCATGGTCGGCGTAGCCGAACGAGATGCCGCAGACGACGCGGCGGTCGTCGGGCAGATTGAAATGCCGGCGGATCAGCCCGGAATGGCGCGCGAGCGCCGCCTGCGGTATCGTGCCGAGCCCGAGCGCCTGCGCGGCCAGCATGAAATTGCTGACATAGGCGCCGCAATCGATCGCACCGTAGATGCCGAGCGGCTCGTTGGTGTGAATGATCGCGACATGTGGCGCGCCGAAGAAGTTGTAGTTCTCGAGCGCCTGCCTGGCATAGGCCATCTTGTCGCCACGGGCGATGCCGAGCGTGTTGTAGAGCTGGAAGCCGCTTTCGCGGCGGCGCTCCAGATAGACCCCGACATATTCGCGCGGCGGCGTGAAATCGTAATCATCGCCAAGGCCCTTTGAGGCCTCCGCGTAGATCGCCTCGCGAAAGCGCTCCTTGGCCTCGCCGCTGGCGATGATGACCTGCCAGGGCTGGCTGTTGCACCAGGACGCCGTGCGTTGCGCGGTGGTCAGCACATGCTCGATGGTCGCGCGATCGACGTCCTTGGGAAGAAACGCGCGGACGGAGTAGCGCTCGTTGAGGAGCTCTTCGAGCACGCCGATGCGGTCTTGGGTCTGGCTCACTTTTGCATCCATGAATTGGCTCGCGCTCTTCTCGTAGGGTGGGCAAAGACGCGCAAGCGTCGTGCCCACCGACAGACTTGCCCCGAAGCATCTGCATATGGTGGGCACGCTTCGCTTTGCCCACCCTACGAGATACCGCGAGACGTGAGATTATCGCCCCTTGGTCGGGATCTTGTTATACGGCACGTCCTTGTCGACGCGAATGTCGCCGGGCAATCCTAGCACGCGCTCGGCGATGATGTTGCGCAGGATCTCGTCGGTGCCGCCGGCGATGCGCATCGAGGGCGAGGACAGCAGCATCTGCTGGAACTGGCCCTGCACCGTCTCCTCATCGTTGCCGGTGAGAACACCGGCCGCGCCCTGGAGGTCCATGGCGCAGGTCGCGATGTCCTGGAGCATCATGCCCGACACGAGCTTGCCGATCGAATTCTCCGGGCCCGGCCGCTCACCCTTCGACAGCGCCGAGATCGTGCGGTAGCTGGTGTATTTCAGTCCGTTCGACTTCGCCGCCCAGCTCGCGAGCTTCGAGCGCACGGCGGGATCGTCGATGGCGAGTCCGTCCTCCAGCATCAGGTTGGAGCAGAACTCGAACATCTCAGGCACGCCGGTCGCAAGCCGCGCGCCGATCGACATGCGCTCGTTCATCAGGGTGGTCAGCGATACGCTCCAGCCCTCGCCGACGGCCCCTAGCCGCTGGCTGTCGGGGATCACGACGTCGGTGAAATAGACTTCGTTGAACTCCTGCATGCCATTGGCCTGTTTGATCGGCCGCACCTCGACGCCGGGGCTCTTCATGTCCAGGAAGAACATGGTGAGGCCCTTGTGCTTGGGCACGTTCGGATCGGTGCGCGCGATCAGGAGTCCGTAATCGGAGTAATGCGCGCCCGAGGTCCAGATCTTCTGGCCGTTGACGACCCAGCTATCGCCCTTCTTCTCGGCGCGGGTCCGCAAGCCTGCGACGTCGGAGCCGGCGGACGGCTCCGAGAACAGCTGGCACCAGATCTCCTCGCCCGAAGCGAGCTTGGGCAAATAGCGGCGCTTGGCGTCTTCGCTGCCAAAAGCCATCACGGTCGGACCGCACATGCCTTCGCCGATCTGGAACGGCTGCGTCAGCTTGCCGTAGACGCCCTCCTCCTGCTGCCAGATCACCCGCTCGATCGGCGTCGCACCGCGGCCGCCATATTCCTTCGGCCAATGCAGACAGGCCCAATTGCCCTCGAACTTCTTCTTCTGCCAGGCCTTGCCGACATCCACGATGTCGTGGTGAGCGAGCCGGATACGGCCGAGCGAGGATTTTGACAGCTCGGCATGCAGCTCCTTCGGCGCATTGGCCTCGATCCATTGACGCGCGGTCTCGCGGAATGCGGCTTCCTGCGGCGTGTCGTCGAAATTCATGGCGCTCCCCTTTCATTGTCATTCCGGGGCGCGCAACGCGCGAACCCGGAATCTAGAGCTTGCATATTCGCTTCGAGATTCCGGGTTCGGCTCCTCGAGCCGCCCGGAATGACGGCTAGTTTCTTCCCTTCGTCGGGATCTTGTTGAATGGCACGTCCTTGTCGACACGGATGTCGCCGGGCAGGCCCAGCACGCGCTCGGCGATGATGTTGCGCATGATCTCGTCGGTGCCGCCTTCGACGCGGGTGCCCGGCGCACGCAGCAGTATGGCCTGGAAGCGGCCAGCGACTTCGGCATCTTCGGCACCGCTGACGACGCCAGCGGCGCCTTGCAGATCGAGCGCGTAGGTCGCGACGTCCTGGATCATCGAGCCCGCAACCAGCTTGCCGATGGAATTTTCCGGCCCCGGCCGCTCGCCCTTGGACAGCGCCGAGATGGCGCGCATGCTGGTGTAGCGCAGGCCGCTCGCCTTCACCGCCCAGTTCGCCAGCTTCGAGCGCACCGCGCGGTCCTCGATCGCAGGCCCATCGTCGAGCATCAGGCTCGAGCAATACTCGAACAGTTCGGGGAAGCCGGTCGACACGCCCGCGCCGATCGACATGCGCTCGTTCATCAGCGTGGTCAGCGAAACGTTCCATCCGTCGCCGACCTCGCCGAGGCGCTGATGGTCGGGAATGCGGACATTGGTGAAATAGACCTCGTTGAAATCGGAGGCGCCGCTGGCCTGCTTGATCGGCCTGACCTCGACGCCGGGGCTCTTCATGTCCAGGAAGAACATGGTGAGCCCCTTGTGCTTGGGCACGGTGGGATCGGTGCGGGTCAGAAGGATACCGTAGTCGGAGTAATGCGCGCCCGACGTCCAGATCTTCTGGCCGTTGACGACCCAGTCGTCGCCATCCTTTTCAGCGCGCGTGCGGAGCCCTGCGACGTCCGAGCCGCCGGCCGGCTCGGAGAACAGCTGGCACCAGACCTTCTCTCCGGACGCGAGCGGCGGCAGATATTTGCGCTTATGCTCCTCGCGCGCGAAGGCCATCATGGTCGGCCCGCACATGCCATGGCCGATGATGAACATGTGGGAGAGCTTGCCGAACGGGCCCTCCTCCTGCTGCCAGATCACGCGCTCGATCGGCGACGCCCCGCGGCCGCCATACTCCTTCGGCCAGTGCAAGCAGGCCCAGCCGGCATCGGCTTTCTTCTTCTGCCAGGCCTTTGCGACCTCGAGGATGTTGGCGTCCTTGAGCTGCGTGCGGCCAAGCGAGGATTTGCGCAGCTCCTCCTCGTACTGCTTCGGCGCGTTCGCGTTGATCCAGGCGCGCGCGGTGGTGCGAAATTCGGCTTCCTGCGGGGTGTCGTCGAAGTTCATGGTCTCATCTCTCGGTTCGTTCCCCGGACGCTGCGCAGCGCGAAGCGGTGCGCAACAGAGCCGGGGTCCATTGCGGCCCCTGGGTCCCGGCTCTGCGGCGCTCCGCGCCGCGTCCGGGACGCGATCGTAGCGCTAAGCTGCGTTCTTCTTGCGCATGCGGTCGATCAACTGGTCTTCCCAATAGGTGAGGCTGCCGAGCCCCAACGCCATCGCGTTGGCGCGGCGGTAGTACATGTGGCAGTCGAACTCCCAGGTGAAACCCATGCCGCCGTGAACCTGGATATTGTTCTTGGCGCAGTGCTGGAACGCCTGCGTCGCGCTGATGCGCGCGGCGGCCGCGGCTTCCGGCAACTCGGCCGCATTAGTCGAGAGCGCCCAGGCACCGTAATAGCTGTTGGAGCGTGCCAGCGTCGCCGAGACATACATATCGGCAAGCATGTGCTTGACCGCCTGGAAGGAGCCGATCTGCCGGCCGAAGGCGATGCGGTCGAGCGCGTAGTCGCGGCCCATCTCCAGCGCGCGGTCGGCACCGCCGACCTGCTCGAACGCGCACAGTACCGCGGCACGGTCGAGCACCTGGGTGAGGATACTCCAGCCTTCGCCCGCAGCGCCGAGCGGCTCCGCCTTGCAATCCCTGAGGGTGATCTCGGCCTGCCCGCGGGTCGGATCGAGATTGGTGAGGCTTTTGACCTCGACGCCGCCGGCCTTCAGATCAACCAGGAACAGCGAGATGTCATTGTCGCGCCCGCTCGATCCCGTGCGCGCGGCAACCACCGCGAAATCGGCGATTGCCCCGTCGGCAACCGGCTTCTTGACACCATTGAGCACGCCGTTCGCTGCGGTGAGCTTGACGTTCTTCGGCGACGGATTGCCCTTGCCCTCGAACAGTGCGAGCGTGCCGATCGCCTCCCCCGAAGCAATCGCCGGCAACCATTTCTTCTTTTGCGCGTCACTGCCGGCGATCAGCAGCGCTTCGGCAGCAAGGTAGACCGTCGAGGAGAACGGCACCGGCGCGTTGGCCCGTCCCATTTCCTCCGCAATCACGCAGAGCTCGAGATGGCCAGCACCCGCGCCACCGAACTCCTCGGGAATCGCGACGCCGAGGAAGCCCATCTCGGCAAGGCCCTTCCAGAGCTCCTTGTCGTAAGGCGCCTTGCCGTCGAGCACGACACGCACCGCCTTCGGCGGGCATTTTTCCGCGAGGAATTTGCGCGCCTGGTCGCGGAGCTGCTTCTGGTCGTCGGAGAAATCGAAATTCATGGGGCTTACCTTTTTCTTGCTGTCATTCCGGGGCGCGACGAAGTCGCGAGCCCGGAATCCATTTCGCCACACGTTTGCGGCCCGATGGATTCCGGGTTCGCGCTGCGCGCGCCCCGGAATGACGATTGGAGAGAGTATTCATTCATCGCAGCACGATCACATCCTGATCCGGCCGATCGGCATAGAGCCGCTCCACCAGCGCGGCGCGGCGCTCGAGCCCAGCGCGCTGGTTGATGTAGCCCTTGTCGGTGAGCTCGTTGCCGTCGATCGAGGGCGGTTCGACCATCAGCATCGCGCGCGCGATGATGCGGCTGCTCGCAGCCCTCGCATTCCCGGTTGTGCGCTTCCAGCCCGCGCCTGAAGCAGGCAATCACCTCGGGACGCTTCACCGCATCGGAGAAGCTCAGCTCGGGATTGCCGACGAGCTGGCGGCAGGCATGCAAATTGGGCCAGGCCAAGAGGCCGATGTAGGCGCGATCCTGTCCTGCGACCAGCGCGTCGTGCACCACAGGCGTTGCTGCGGCGATCGCGTCGGTGCGGAGCGAGCCGACATGCACGAAAGTGCCGGTGGTGAGCTTGAAGTCCTCCACCACGCGGCCGGCAAAGATGATGCCTTGCACGGGATCGGTGTCGTCGACGAAGACGCCGGCATCGCCGATGCAGTAGAATCCGTCCTCGTCGAACATCTTCTTCGTGAGATCCGACTGGCCGAAATAGCCGGGCGTGACGTTGACGCCGCGCAGGCGCAATTCGTATTTCGAGCCGCACGGCACCATCTTCAATTCGACGCCGGGGAACGGCAGGCCGATCAGGCCGACGCGCTCGGTGTCCCAGTAAGTGCCGGTCGAGGTCGGCGCGGTCTCGGTCGAGCCCCAGCCGGTGTAGAACACGATGCGCTCGCCGGTGGTCTTCACCGAAAGCGCCTGCATGCGATCATAGAGATCGTCCGGTAGCCGCGCGCCGCCATAGGCCATGATCGAGAGATTCTTGAAGAAGGAGCGGCAGAGCGTATCATCCTTCTCCATGGCGGCGGCCAGCGCGGCGTAGCCGGCCGGCACGTTGGCGTAATAGGTCGGCGAGATCTCGCGCAAATTGCGCAGCGTCTCCTCGAACTGGCCCGGCATCGGCCGGCCGTCGTCGATATAGAGTGTGCCGCCGTCGACCAGGATCGGGTGAAACGCCGCATTGCCGCCCATGGTGTGGTTCCAGGGCATCCAGTCCAGCATGGTCGAGATCGGCCCGCTCGGATCGCGCGGACGAACCTGCATCATCATCGCCGCATTGGCGCACATCATCTCCTGCGTGTTGATGACGGCCTTGGGCATGCCGGTCGAGCCCGACGTGAACAGCAGCTTGCCGACGGTCTGGGGCGTGATCTCTGCAATCGACGCTTCGACATCCGCCGTCACTGGCGTTGCCGCGAGCTCGTCAAAGCTGACGCTCTCGATGCCGTCGCAGGGTCGCGCGACGTGAACCACGGTGACGCCGGTGAGGTCGAGTGCCTTCAGCGCTTTCTCGAAGGTCGGGCCATCCTGTACCATGACGACGGCCGGCTTGATCAGGTCGAAGAGGTATTTCAGCTTGACGTGATCATGACTCATCAGCGAGTAGGCCGGCGAGACCGGAGCCGCTGGAGCGCGCGCCTGCATCGCGGCCTGCGTCATCAGCGCGTGCTCGATCGAATTGCCGGAGAGGATCGTGACCGGCCGTCCGTCGAGCTTGAGACTGAGCAAGCCTTGCGTCAGCGCATCCACGATGCGCTTGGCTTCGCCATAAGACACCTTGCGCCATTCACGGTTCGGACCGCTCCGCTGCGCCAGCCAGGTGCGGTCGGGTGCTTCCTTTGCCCATTTCGCCAGCGAGGCCGGAATATGCTTCTCGTAAGGCTGCAGCGGAATGCGCGACTTCAGCACCACCGTGCCGTCGCCGCGGCGCTCCACGTCGATGTCGCGCTCAAGCCACTGGACCTTGCGAAAGGCGGGCTTCGTCATCACCGCCGCCGCGCTTCCACTCATTTTTGCGTCTCCCGGAATTATTGTCCTTTGCGGATCTTCATCGTTCAGCGCTTGATATAGACAGGCTTTCGCTTCTCGAGGAAGGCCCTGATGCCTTCCGAAAACTCTTCCGAGCGGCTGCACAGGACCTGGTTGCGATCCTCCATCGCGATCGCAGCTTCCAGCGATCCGGCATCGACGCTCATGTTGAGACATTCCTTGGACAGGCGCAGGCCCACTGGCGAAGCCGTCATCATCGCCTCGACATAAGGCGCAGCCGCGTCCTCCAGACCGTCCTCCTCGACGATTTCCGAGACGAGCCCGACCGCGAGCGCCCGCTCGGCGCCGATGAAGCGTCCGGTGAGGATCAGTTCGGACGCCACGGAGACGCCGACCAGCCGCGGCAGAAAATAGCTGGTGCCGATATCGCAGCCGCCCAGGCCGAGCTTGATGAAGGCGCAGTTCATCCGCGTCGACCGCGTCGCGATGCGGATGTCGGAGGCGAGCGTCAGCGCAAAGCCGCCGCCAGCCGCCGCGCCCTGCACCAGCGCCAGGATCGGCTGCGGACAACGCCGCATCAGCATTACGATATCCGCGATGCGCCGCTGCGAATCCAGCGACTCCGTGACGCCGGGCGGCTCCTGCTGCCCGGCGCGGCGCTCCATCGCGTGCTTGAGATCGAGACCTGCGCAGAAATTCTTGCCGGCGCCCTTCAACACGACCACGCGGGTATCGCGGTTGCGCTGCAGACCCTGAAAATAGGAGTTGAGCGCATCGATCAGCGCCGGATCGAGCGCGTTGAGGTGTTCGGGACGATTGAGCGTCACCCGGTCGACGCCGTCGTCATGCTCGATCAGCAGCGGTTGGGACATGGGGCGCTCCTGCTCACCGGCCTTAGCGGTGCCGAATGCTGAGCCCTCTCCCCTTGTGGGAGAGGGCATATACGTCGCTAGCCAGGAATTCGCTTGGGTGAGGGGTCTGTCTCCGCGGATAGAGACCCCTCATCCGGCGCGCTACGCGCGCCACCTTCTCCCACAAGGGGAGAAGGAAGAAGTACGCTAGCGCGGCGCCATGCGGATGGCGCCGTCGAGACGGATGGTTTCGCCATTCAGCATCGGGTTCTCGACGATGTGCACGGCGAGCATGCCGTATTCATTGGCATCGCCGAGACGCGACGGATGCGGCACCTGGGCACCCAGGCTCTTGCGCGCCTCTTCGTTCAAGCCCATCAGCAGCGGCGTGAAGAACAGGCCGGGCGCGATGGTGTTGACGCGGATCTTCTGGCTGGCGAGGTCGCGCGCGGCCGGAAGCGTGAGGCCGACGACGCCACCCTTCGAGGCCGAATAGGCGATCTGGCCGATCTGGCCTTCGTAAGCCGCCACCGAAGCGGTGTTGATGATGACGCCGCGCTCTTCGCCGATGGGCTCCGCAGTGACGAGACGCTCAGCAAACAGACGCAGGCAGTTGAAGGTGCCGATCAAATTGACGTTGATGATGCGCGCGAACTTTTCCAGCGGGTAGACGCCGTCGCGGCCGACGATACGCTGCGAGCCGCCGATGCCGGCGCAGTTCATCAACACGCGGGCGACGCCGTGCGCAGCTTCCGCCTTGGCGATTGCGGCCTTGATCTGCTCCTCGCTGGTGACGTCGGCATGCAGCGCGACGCCCTTCACTTCGGCAGCAACCTTCTCGGCGTTTTCCTTGCTCTGGTCGATCACGCCGATCTTGGCGCCCTTGGCAGCCATGGCGCGGGCGGTCGCGGCACCAAGACCCGAGCCACCGCCGGTGATGAGAACGGCTACGTCTTTCAACTGCATCGCTTATACCTTTCCTTGGGCGTTTCTTCTCTGGACTTGGGAGTTCGGTCGACTATCCGGCCGCGGCAGCTTCCTCGGCTTGCGTGAGGATGCCGCCGCAGATCAGCGTTTCCATGTGCTTGATGTATTGCCGGCAGACATCATCGGTGACCGGGCCGACGCCGGTCGCGCGGGACATCGCATGCCGGCCGAAGAACAAATGATCGCAGGCGCCGATCAGGCTGGTGTAGAACAGCACCGGATCGGTCTGGCGGAATTCGCCGCGGCTGACGCCTTCGGCGAGCAGGCGGCGGTGGAAATCCAGCAGCGGCGCAACGAAGAATTTCGAGACCTCATCGGCGGAGCCTGCGCTGGTCTCGTGCAGCAGATAGTGAATCAGCCGGTTCATGTAGGGGAACCGGTGATAGGCGCGGATGATGCCGGCGATATGCAGCTTCAGCTTCGCCGTCGACGTGATCGGCTGCGCCAGCAGATATTCGAGATTGGACATCTCGGTTGCGGCGTCGCGCGCGAGCAGCGCCAGCAGCAGGCCGTCCTTGTTGCCGAAGTGATATTTGACCAGCGCGGCGTTGGCGCCGGACTTCTGCGCGATATCGGAGAGCGAGATCTCGATCGAGGAGCGTTCGATCATCAGCTCGCTCGCGGCCACCAGCAATTTCTCTGCCGTGGAATTTTTCCCGCCGGGGAGCCTGTTCGGTACGCTGGTAGCCACGGAGATCCCTGTTTTCGCCGCTTGAAGCGGGGCGCAGATAAGCCCAAGCAGCGCCTCATCACAAGAGTTAATTGATCGATTGACTAAATGATCTCCCGTCCCTTAAATCCGACCCCGACAATCAACCCAGTCAAAAATTCAGGGAGAGACCGACATGGCCGAGGCTTATATCGTCGCCGCTGCGCGCACCGCGGGCGGGCGCAAGGGGGGCCGTCTCGCCGGCTGGCATCCGGCCGATCTCGCCGCCAAGGTGCTGGACGAACTGGTCGATCGCACCAAGGTCGATCCCGCCCTGGTCGAGGACGTGATCATGGGCTGCGTGATGCAGGTCGGCGAGCAGTCCAACAACGTCGCGCGCAACGCGGTCATGGCTTCGAAGCTCCCTGAAAGCGTGCCGGGCACCTCGATCGACCGCCAGTGCGGCTCCTCGCAGCAGGCGCTGCACTTCGCCGCGCAAGCCGTGATGTCGGGTGCGATGGACGTCGTGATCGCGGCCGGCGTGGAATCGATGACGCGGGTTCCGATGGGCCTGTCCTCGCAGCTTCCGGCCAAGAACGGTTTTGGCAACTACAAGAGCCCGGGCATCGAGAAGAAGTATCCGAACATCGTGTTCAGCCAGTTCACCGGCGCGGAGATGATGGCCGAGAAGTACGGCCTCTCGAAGGACGAGCTCGACGAGTACTCCTACAACAGCCACCAGCGCGCGATCGCGGCGACGCAGGCCGGTCACTTCAAGAAGGAGATCGTGCCGCTCGAGATTACCCGCGCCGACGGCAGCAAGGACACCCACCACATCGACGAGGGCATCCGCTTCGACGTCAGCCTCGACGGCATCAAGGGCGTCAAGCTGATCGCCGAGAACGGCAGGCTCTCCGCCGCCAGCGCCAGCCAGATCTGCGACGGCGCTTCCGGCGTCATTGTGGTGAACGAGCGCGGCCTGAAGCAACTCGGCGTCAAGCCCCTCGCGCGCGTCCACCACATGACCATGACCGGCGGCGATCCCGTCATCATGCTGGACGCGCCGCTGCACGCCACCAAGCGCGCGCTTGAGAAGGCCGGCATGAAGATTGGCGACATCGACCTGTTCGAGGTCAACGAGGCCTTCGCCTCGGTGCCGACCGCATGGCTGAAGAACACCGGCGCCGATCCGGAGCGCCTCAACGTAAATGGCGGCGCGATCGCGCTTGGCCATCCGCTCGGCGGCTCCGGCACCAAGCTGATGACCACACTGGTCCACGCCCTGCACCAGCGTGGCAAGCGCTATGGCCTGCAGACCATGTGCGAAGGCGGCGGCATGGCGAATGTGACCATCGTGGAACGACTGTAAGAAGAGCAAAAGCGAGTAGTGAGTGGCGAGTAGCGAATGGTGAGCAGGCGAAGAACGGTTTGCCCTTCTTCCCTGTTCGCCACTCGCTACTCGCCATTCGCGTTTTGAGGAAAACGCCATGACCCACCCCGCCATCCACGCCCGCACCACGCCCGACAAGATCGCCTACCAGATGGCCGGCACCGGCAAGGCGATCACCTATCGCGAGCTCGACGAGCTCTCGAACCAGGGCGCACATCTCTTCCGATCGCTCGGGCTAAAGGCCGGCGACCACATCGCACTTCTGATGGAGAACCGCCTCGCCTTCATGGAGATCTGCTGGGCCGCACAGCGCAGCGGGCTCTATTACACTGCGATCAGCCGTTATCTGAAGCAGGACGAGATCGACTACATCATCGGAGATTGCGGCGCCAAGGTCGTCATCACCACGCCGAAATGCGCCGACCAGATCAAGGCCCTGATCAAGGGCTCGCCGGGCGAGCCGGTCTTCTACATGATGGACGAGCCACTGCCCGGCTTCCGCTCCTACGACAAGGAAGCGGGCGCGCAGCCGACCACGCCGATCGCGGACGAGGTCGCCGGCTACGACATGCTTTATTCGTCCGGCACCACCGGCCGGCCCAAGGGCATCAAGAAGGCCTTCGAGGGCAACAGGATCGACGTGCCGAACGCCTTCCTGCGCGTGCTCTGCGCCGACATGTGCGGCATGAACGCGGGGAGCACCTATCTCTCGCCGGCGCCGCTCTATCACGCCGCGCCCCTGCGCTTCAACATGATGACGGTCGTGCTCGGAGGCACCTCCATCATCATGGAACACTTCGACGCCGAAGAATTCCTGAAGCTGGTCGAGAAATACAAGGTGACGCAGTCGCAGCTGGTGCCGACCATGTTCGTGCGCATGCTGAAGCTGCCGGAGGAGGTGCGGACGAAGTACGACGTTTCGACGCTGAAGGGCGCGATCCACGCCGCCGCGCCCTGCCCGGTCGACGTGAAGGCCAAGATGATCGAATGGTGGGGCCCGATCCTGATCGAGTATTATGCGGGCTCTGAAGGCAACGGCGTCACGGTCTGCAACTCGCAACAATGGCTGGAGCACCGCGGCAGCGTTGGCCGCGCGGTGGTCGGCAAGATCAAGATTCTGGATGAGAACGACGAGGAGCAGCCGACAGGCGAGATCGGCACGGTCTATTTCGCCGACGCGCCCGCGTTCACCTATCACAACGACCCCGAGAAGACGAAGAAGGCCTACAACGCCAAGGGTTGGTCGACGCTCGGCGATGTCGGCTATCTCGACAAGGACGGCTTCCTCTATCTCACCGACCGCAAGTCCTACATGATCATCTCGGGTGGGGTGAACATCTACCCGCAGGAAACCGAGGACGTGTTGATCACGCATACTGACGTCGCCGACGTTGCCGTGTTCGGCGTGCCGAACGAAGAGATGGGCGAGGAAGTGAAGGCAGTGGTGCAGCCGCACGACATGGCTCGCGCCGGCAAGGCGCTGGAGGCGGATCTGATCGCCTACTGCAAGACCCGCCTCTCCGCCATCAAATGCCCCCGCTCGATCGACTTCGAAGCCGAGCTGCCGCGCACGCCGACCGGCAAGCTGGTGAAGCGGCATCTGCGCGATCGGTATTGGCCGAAGACGGCGGCGAAGATCTAGGGGTGGTCTCGTGTCCCGGACGCGGTGCAGCGCGCAGCGATGCACCGCAGAGCCGGGACCCATCTCGCTGAGACGCTGGGCCCCGGCTCAGCAGTGCAGCACTTCGTGCCGCACTGCGTCCGGGGCACGGGGCCTCGCATCTCAATCGAACAGGCTCGGCGTGTGGTTCACCAGCGCGCCTTCGATCTCGAGCATCTTCAGCTTGGTCACCACGCCGCCATTGGCCGAGAAGCCGCCCGGCTTGTTGCCGGCCGCCAGCACGCGATGGCACGGCACCACGATCGGGCACGGGTTGCGGCCAAGCGCCTGGCCGACGTCGCGCGACAGCTGGACGCCGCCAAGCTGCCTGGCGATGTCGCCATAGGTGACGGTCTTGCCCGGCGGGACAGTGCGGGCGATATCGTAGACGCCGCGGTTGAATTCGGGCACGCCGTCGAGGTCGAGCGGGATGTCGGCGAGATCATCCGGCTCGCCCGCGAGCAGTTTTGTGATGCGGTCGATCGCCTGCTGCACCTCGGCGGTCGGCTCGGCCTCGCTGGCATCGGCATGGCGCTGCTGGATGCGGGTGCGGATCTTCTGCTCGCCACCCATCGGCAATTGCGTGCCGTTGATGCCGCGCGGGCCCCAGGCGATGGCGCACAGGCCGATCCGGGTGTCGAACAGGGCAAAATGCTGGTCGGTCATGGCTTGGTTCCTGGCTGCGTTCCTTGTCGCATGCCCCCAATGTGATCGCGGCCCGAATCTAGGCTTGGAAATAGTTGCGATCCACCCGGTTTCCGGGAATCTTGCACAGGAGTTCCAACCCCTCACGAGCCCGGAATGCAGAGCCTGCACGTCAACGGATACGACATGCCCTATCTCGACGTGGGCGAAGACAGAGGCCGTCCGCCGCTGGTCTGCGTGCACGGCTCGCTCAACGACTTCCGTGTCTGGGGCTGCGTGCTCGGGCCGCTGACGCAGCGACATCGGGTGATCGCCGTCAGCCTGCGGCACTTCTTCCCCGAGCGCTGGGACGGGCTTGGTGACACCTATTCGATCGCCCAGCATGTCGACGACGTCATCGCTTTCATCGACGAGCTCGATCTCGGACCGGTCGATCTGATGGGACATTCCCGTGGCGGGCACATCTGCTTCCGCGTGGCGCAGCGGCGGCCGGATCTGCTCCGGCGGCTGATCCTGGCCGAGCCTGGCGGCGAGCTCGATGCGAGCCTCGATCCGGATTACGTCGGCGGCCCCTCGCCGCTGCTGGCACGCTTCACGGCTTCCGCAGAGAAGATCGCAGCCGGCGACGTCGATGGCGGCCTTGCCGTCTTCGTCGACACGCTGGAGGGGCCCGGCACCTGGCCGCGATTGCCGGCGATGGTGAAGCAGAATCTGCGCGACAACGCCATGACGCTGATCGGCCAGGTCCGCGACAACCGCCCGCCGTTCTCGAAGGCGGATGCGGAGTCGATCAAGATGCCGACGCTGTTCATCCTGGGCGCACGGACCAAAGGCCTGCTGCCGAAAGTGCTGCACGCGCTGGCGGCGCATGTGCCCTATTCCAAGACGGCGATCATCCCGAACGCGACGCATCCGATGTTCGAGCAGGCGCCGCAGAAATATTCCGAAGTGGTGCTGGATTTCCTGGCGAGCTGACCAATGCAGACAATTCGCGTCAACGGCTACGACATGGCCTATCTGGAAGTCGGAAGTGGCCGCCCGCTGGTCTGCGTGCATGGCACGCTCGGGGACTTCCGCACCTGGTATTCGGTGCTGGGCCCGCTGTCGAAAGCACACCGGGTGATCTCGGTAAGCCTGCGGCATTTTTTCCCCGAGCATTGGGATGCGGTCGGCGACGACTACAAGATGGCGCAGCATGTTGCCGACGTGATCGCTTTCATCGAGCAGGTCGAGCCTGCGCCGGTCGATCTGATGGGCCATTCGCGCGGCGGCCACATCGCGTTTCGCGTGGCGCAGGCCCGGCCCGATCTGCTGCGAAAACTGGTGCTGGCCGAGCCCGGCGGCGATCTCGATGCATCCCTGCCGGTGCCGGAAGGCACGCCCGCGCATCCGCCGCTGGCGGCTCGCACCGTGCGATCGGTCGAGATGATCCGCGCCGGCGATATCGAGGGCGCGCTGCAGAATTTCTACGAAGGCATCGAGGGCGACGGCTCCTGGCGGCGCGTGCCCGCCGCGGCGAAGCAGCAACTTCGCGACAACGCGCTCACCTTCCTCGGCCAGATCAACGAGCAGCGCCGGCCCTACACGCTCAGCGACGCGCAGGCGATCAGGACACCGACGCTGTTGGTCGGCGGCGGCGCCACCACCGGCAGCCTGTCGGTGATGTGGCGCGTGCTGGCCGACCACATCGCAGGCAGCAAGACGGCGGTGATCGAGAATGCCGGCCACTGGATGTTCGAGCAGGCGCCGCTGGAGTTCGGTGAAGTCGTGAACAGGTTCCTGGCGGAGTAGGAGTGGCTGCCCGCCTCCAAACTTCGAAAACAACCCCATGCACAGTAGACGGACCTAGTGATATCAACGGCTTAGCGGCGGCCGAGAAGCCCCTTTGAGCGGGACCTCGAAGGTTCGCCTTGACGCCTCAACCGTCCCGGCATACCTTCCGATACGGAATTCCGTATTCCGTACGAGGAGCCGCCGGCGTGATCCCTCTCGACCCGCTCCCGAACCTGATCGACCAGGTCTACGCGCGGATCCTGGAAGCGATCTCCGACCGCACGCTGCGTCCCGGCCAGCGCATCCGTCAGAACGAGCTGGCCGACAGGCTCGGCGTGTCGCGCCAGCCGGTCTCGCATGCGCTGCATCTATTGCACCGCCAGGGTCTGGTCGCCGAAAGCGGCCGCCGGGGATTTGAAGTCACCCAGCTCGATCCCGCGCGCATCCGCCAGCTCTATGAGGTACGCGGCGCCATCGACGCGCTGGCGGCCCGGCTCGCCGCGGCGCGCGCAGGCACTGACGCGGCCGGACGCGCACGGCTCGACGCGGCGCTTGCCGCCGGACGCCGCAGCGACCGCAACACGACGCTGGCCGAGCTCATCGCGCTCGATGTCGACTTCCACCGCGCGATCTATCAGCTCGCCGGCAATCCCGTGATCGAGGAAACCATCGCACCGCAATGGCCGCATATGCGGCGCTCGATGGCGACGGTGCTGTCCGAGCTCGATTATCGCGACAGCGCCTGGGCCGAACATGCCGACATCGCCGCACGCATTCTCGCCAGCGACGCGAACGGAGCCGAGCGCGCGGCGCTGGCGCATGCGCAGACGGCGGGACGGATGACCGAGGAGAGATTGAGGGCGACGGACGAGGCGGCGGCGTAGCGGCAGGCGCCGTCATGCCCGGCCTTGGGCCGGGCATCCACGTTCTTTCTTGACGAGCCGCAAAGACGTGGATGGCCGGGTCAAGCCCGGCCATGACGAGAAAGAGAACAAATCAAAACAGGAGGACGACCCATGAAACTGTCTCAGGAGCAACTGGAGTTCTTCCACCGCGAGGGCTGGCTGTTTTTGCCCGAGTTGTTCAGCCAGGAGGAGGTCGATCTGCTCGCGCGCGAGGCAGTCGGCATCTACGACGCCAACCGGCCGGAGGTCTGGCGCGAGAAGAGCGGCGCGCCGCGCACGGCCTTTGCCGCACATCTCTACAACGAGGCCTTCGGCATCCTCGGCGCGCATCCGCGCATGATCGAGCCGGTCGAGCAGGTGTTCGGCGAGCCAGTCTACATGCACCAGTTCAAGATCAACGCGAAATCGGCCTTCACGGGCGACGTCTGGCAGTGGCACCAGGACTATGGCACCTGGAAGCGCGACGACGGGATGCCGGAGCCGCGTGCGATGAACATCGCGATCTTCCTCGACGAGGTGATGCCGATCAACGGCCCGCTGATGCTGGTGCCGCGCAGCCAGAATGCCGGCGATCTCGAAGCCTCGCATGACCTTGCCACCACCTCCTATCCGCTCTGGACGCTGGACGAGGACACCGTGACCCGCCTCGTCAAGCAGGGCGGCATTGTCGCACCGACCGGCAAGCCCGGCGGCATGCTGATGTTCCACGGCAATCTCGTGCATGGGTCTGCCGGCAACATCACGCCCTACCCGCGCAAGATCGTCTACCTGACGCTGAACGCGGTCTCGAACCACATCCGCACACCGACCCGTCCGGACTACATCGCGCATCGCGACTTCACGCCGATCAAGACGGTGGACGACGACGCACTGCTGCGGCTCGCGCGTGCGCCGCGGCAGGCGGCGGAGTAGGATGCTCTCGTGCCCCGGACGCAGCGCAGCACGTCAGTGATGCGCGGCTGAGCCGGGGCCCAATACCGCACGGATGGTTTTTCTCTGGATCCCGGCTCTGCGGCGCAGCGTTACACGCTGCACCGCGTCCGGGACACGATCATGATCGGGTGGCCCCATGAACCTCTTCCGCCTCCTCCAGGCCCGCGCCAGCGCCGGCAAGCCGGTCCGCGTCGCGCTGATCGGCGCGGGCAAATTCGGCTCGATGTTCTTGGCGCAGGTACCGCACACGCCGGGGCTGGAAGTGCCCATCATCGTCGACATCGACCGCGACCGCGCGCGCGAGGCCTGCCGCACCGTCGGCTGGAGCGCCGAGCGGATCGCCGCAACCGTGTTCACCGATGACGGCGCGCGCGCCATTGCCGACGGCGCGATGGACGTGGTGGTGGAGGCGACCGGAAATCCCGCGGTCGGCATCAAGCATGCGCGCGCCGCGATCGCGGCCGGCAAGCATATCGTGATGGTGAATGTCGAGGCCGATGTTCTGGCAGGCCCCCTGCTCGCCGAGGAGGCGCGCAAGGCCGGCGTGGTCTATTCGCTCGCCTATGGTGACCAACCGGCGCTGACCGCGGAGATGGTGGATTGGGCGCGGGCCACCGGCTTCCGCGTCGTCGCGGCCGGCAAAGGCACGAAATATCTGCCGGCCTATCACGACGTGACGCCCGATGGCGTCTGGCAGCATTACGGCCTGACCGCAGGCGAGGCGCAATCGGCCGGCATGAATCCGCAGATGTTCAACTCCTTTCTCGACGGCACCAAATCGGCGATCGAGATGGCCGCGATTGCGAACGCGTGCGGCCTCGACGTGCCCACGGACGGCCTGCTGTTTCCGCCCTGCGGCGTCGACGACCTGCCACACATCATGCGGCCGCGCTCGCGCGGCGGCGTGCTGGAGCGGTCCGGCGTCGTCGAGGTCGTCTCCTCGCTCGAGCGCGACGGCCGGCCGGTATTTCGCGATCTGCGCTGGGGCGTCTATGTCGTGCTGGAGGCGCCGAACGATTATGCCGCCGACTGCTTCAGGCAATATGGCCTGAAGACCGACGCCAGCGGACGCTTCGCCGCGATGTACAAGCCCTATCATCTGATCGGGCTCGAGCTGAACATCTCGGTGTTGTCGGCCGCGCTGCGGGGCGAACCGACCGGGCAGGCCATCGGCTTCCGCGGCGACGTCGCCGCGGTGGCCAAGCGCAATCTGCGCGCCGGGGAGATGCTCGACGGCGAAGGGGGCTACACGGTATGGGGCAAGCTGGTACCGGCAGCTGCGAGCCTGAGGGCCGGCGCCCTGCCCATCGGACTAGCACATCGCGTGAAGCTGAAACATGACGTCGCCCATGGCGCGGTGGTGCGCTGGAGCGATGTCGAATTCGATGCGGGCAACGAAACGGTGAAAACGCGCAAGGCCATGGAAGCCGCGTTCGCAGCGCAGCATTGACCGGTCTGCCGGTGCACAACCAAAGTGCGCTTGATTTGCGGTTCCCCTTTGGTCATGCTGACTGCGATCCGGGAATACTGAATTTCGGACAATAAGGAAACGTCGGCCACCGGCGAAGACGAAAGCGGCGCCAAGACCGCGATCCCTCGTCGAGGACTCGACAACACAGGAGGGAAACGCATGGAACGTCGTAAATTCCTGACGGCAGGCGGATTGGGCCTGGCCGCAAGTGCCGTTGCTTCGCCGGCTATCGCGCAGTCGATGCCCGAGGTGAAATGGCGGCTGGCGGCGAGCTGGCCGAAGTCGCTCGATACGCTCTATGGCGGCTGCGAATATTTCTGCAAGCGCGTCGCCGAGATCACGGACAACCGCTTTCAGATCCAGCCCTTTGCTGCCGGTGAGATCGTGCCGGGCCTGCAAGTGCTCGACGCGGTCTCGAACGGCACCGTCGAGATGGGCAACACTGCGCTCTATTACTATTGGGGCAAGAACCCCGCGTTCACCTTCGGCACGTCGCTGCCGTTCGGTCTCAACACGCGCCAGCACATCTCCTGGCTGTTGTGGAACGGCGGTCAGGACATGCTCAACGGTCTCCTGAAGGAGCACAATGCGATCGGCGTTCCCACAGGCTCGACCGGCGCGCAGATGGGCGGCTGGTTTCGCAAGGAGATCAAGACCGTCGATGATCTCAAGGGCCTGAAATTCCGCGTCGGCGGCTTCGCCGGCACTATCATCTCGAAGCTCGGTGGCGTGCCGCAGCAGATCGCGGCCGGCGACATCTATCCTGCGCTGGAGAAGGGAACGATCGACGCGGCCGAATGGGTGGGCCCGTATGACGACGAGAAACTCGGCTTCGTGAAAGTGGCGAAGTACTATTACTATCCGGGCTGGTGGGAAGGCACCGGCCAAGGCCACAACATCATGAATCTGGAGAAATGGAACGCGCTGCCGAAGCACTATCAGGCAGCGATCTCGACGGCATCGCTCGATACCTTCACGTGGGTGACCGGCAAGTACGACTCGGTCAATCCACCCGCCCTCAAGCGGCTGCTCGCTGCCGGCGCGATCCTCAAGCCCTTCCCGCAGGAGGTGCTCGAAGCCTGCTACGGCGCAGCCAACGAGATCTACGCCGATCTCGCCAAGAGCAACCCGCATTTCGGCAAGATGTATGCGAGCCTCACCGCTTTCCGCAGCGAGTCGCTCGCCTGGATGCAGGTGGCCGAGCTCAGCTTCGACACATTCATGATGCGGATGCGGACGAGGACGTAGCCGCATCGGCGCTGCAAGCGACAAACCGACGAAAGCCCCGGAGATGCCTCCGGGGCTTTTGCGTTGAGTGCGGATATCATCGCCGGCCTGGTTAAGCCGGGACATGACGGCATTCCATGGTCAATTTTCCTCGTCACCAAGCGCCGCGACCAGCTTGTCGTAGTACTTGCCGACGAGATCGATGTTGCCCTTGTTCTCGATTTGTGGGGCCGGCGTCTTCAGCGCCTGGTTGAGTTCGTCGAGGGCTTCTTTCTTGTCTTTGGCCGGCATCTTCTTGTCGGCCTGGATCTCCGCGATCTGCGCCTTGATGACCGCTTCGGGGCCGACATACTTCTTGGTCGCGGGATCGAAGCCGCCGATCACGAGGCTGACGTTGTCCACGACGTTGTTGTAATCGTCATAGCTGGCAAAGCCATGCTTCTTGGCGACCTCCTCGAGCTGCGCGATCACCTTCTGGTCGGGCGCTGTGTTCTCCGGAAGCCTCTCCGTGATCGCGTCCATGTCCTTCTGCGCAGCGAGCACGCCGTCGAGCTGCTTGTCGGTCAGCGCTATCTGCTTCAACGCGGGCGCCTGCTGCTGCGCCGGCGCGGTCGGCTGGGTGGGCGCTGCCTGCTGCTTGGCCTGGGCGAAAGCAGCACTGGAGGAGGCGAACGAAGCTGCAGACAGAAGGCACGCAACGCTCAGCGCGGTGAGGGCGGGACGAAGCAATGCTGGCATGTAAGTCTCCTCCGAAGGGGATGGCTGGTTTTGGCGGCCGAAAGCTAGGGATCACGAAATGAACTGCGCATGAACTCCGCGCATTCCTGCTAACGGCAGATCATGGCTGAATGATCACGACTCGGTGGGAGCCTGATGGCGTCGCTGTTCGACCAATCCGAGCGGGTTCTCTGATATCGTGCTTCCCAAGCTCGTCACAAAACGGTGAGACCCATGTTCCGATTCAAATG